>NZ_BLZR01000001.1:3474263-3790105 GCF_014193895.1 Clostridium fungisolvens
ATAAGTATGCAATTGAACAAACTTAAAACTAAGGATACCTTATAGTTTATAAGTAAAGTTAACAGTATCGGAGCACAAGCTAATGGTATTAAAAATGGTGATATTATAGCTAAAGTCCTCGCTAATATCAATGAGGTTATATTAACTATATTAATAAGCAGCAACTTACTATTATCCTCATATATATTCTTATAGTATTTGTTTAAATATCTATATTGTAGAGATAATATAGCTGCAACAAATACTGCAGTAGACAGATATATAATTATATTTATCCCTGAGTTGTTAAGTAGGCCAAGCGAGCCTAATATCTTTATCTGATCTTCTGTTGCCGGCTCTCCTTCTTTTATGATAGTCTGATTCTTTTTTATAACAATAGGCGCAACTTCCTTAATTGCTTCCTTCTTCTTTTCTTCAGTCTTATCCTTATCAAAAAACAGATTAGCTTTAATTTGATAATAACCTATGTTCTTTAAAATATCCTTTACATTTCTATTATAATTAGAATTTGATATTTCATTGTCAAATATACTCCTTGCATTCTGCAAGTCTGAAGGTTGATCCTCTTGTATATTCTTCTCATAAGCCTTCTCCAAACCCGATATTACCAAATCAGATATTGACTTTATATTTTCTTTTGGTAAAGCTATTAAGCTGCCTATTTCATCATTGTCAAGTTTAACAGTCTCTAATTTACTGACCTGATTTATCTTCTCTGCATCGGGTATAGCAGAATCCTTTAGCGTGCTTATTTTATTAAAAAAAGTTCTTACATTATCTTCAGCATCCTTCTGTATATCCGTTTTTAAGGTATACTGTTGTCCATACTTATCAGCCTCTGATTGTTGCCTCTTTGCAGTTGCATCTTGATCAACTATCTCCCTCGGAGCTTTTATATCTACTTTTGAAATATCTCCCTCTCTTAAATCATATTTTTTTGTTACAAGAGAAGATATAGTGCATAGATATACTATTATAAAGGTTAATGTAAACATAATTATTCTTTTAGGGTTTTTTATAAATTTAATAATAAATTTTCTTTCTCTGCTCAAAATCACACCTTCTTATTAGGCTTATTTTCAGTTAACCACTTTACATCCTTTTTTAGTTTATGGTTTCATAGCTATATTCTGTTCTATGACTACAGCTACTTTAAGTCTAATCTTTCCCTCTCCAATATCCTCTGTGTTTACTAGTTTTTTTACAAACTTACCTTGTTTATCAATATCCTTCATTATAGCATCATATAAAGTATTTGAGGCCTTTTCTATCATACTCTCCTTGTCTTCACTTATAGGTTTAGAACTTTTCTCATAATATACTACTTTATTTAATATTTTACCCTTATTTTCTATTTTATCATAGTCACTAAATTCTTTTGTAGGTTTTTTTAGATAAATTTTCTTACCGAACAATTCAATATATAAATCTTCCTGTTTATTACCAGTCCTTTCTTCTACATTTCCACTTACCTGCAACTCAATTATTTTCTCGTAGAAAGTGTTTGCAAGAACTTTTCCATCAGCATTCACTTTATATTCAGCACCTTCTTTTCCTTGTATCCCCTTTATAAGAACTTGTCCCTTTTTTACTAATTCTCCTTGATTAACCGCCGCAGTACCAGAGGTCGTATAAACTCTAACTACTTCTCCATCCATTTTTGCTACAACATCATTTTCATTAACGTTTTTTACTATCTCTGGAGGGTTTATTTTTTCCTCAACTTTAATCTTCAAAGTTGATCCTTCTATTCTAGCTCTCACCCACATTATCTCCCCATTTCCATCTTCCAGTTTCTTTTCCAAATCTCTAAAATCTACTAAAGACTTCCTTACCCCTGGTTTAATACCAAGCCTTGCCAACTGTTGTCTTATTTCATAAGGTGATAAATACTTACCAGTGTCAACCTGAACACTCCATATGTATGTTGAGAGATAAAATAATATTGCTAAAAATAGAACTGCCCCCGCCATCAATGTGCCTCTTTTTTTCATCCTTAAAAGTAAAAATGTAATTCCTTTTCTACCTATCACTTTAACTCGCGCCTTTACTTTTTTGGCACATTCTAAGACTGCATTATAATCATTTAATTCTACCTCAATAGTTATAGTTGAAATATCTATCTTTTGAATATTTTTAGCAAGTATACCATTTTTCCATAAAAGATTTATAAATTTCTCAGGATATAAAACCTTAACCTCAAGCTTTACTATACCTTTACTGTACTTTTTAAAATCCATATCATCATAACCCCTCATATATTAAAGATTTAAATTTACCACTTATAGTTATTGTATTTCCTCCTATAAATAAAATTTCTAGATTCACTCCATCTAATGTGATTGTTCCTACTTTGGAATTTATTTTTATTTCACTACTATCAAAGGATATTATTCCTTTATGATTTTCAATAATGATCTCATTATCACCAGTTATAACTATTTTAGGAATATTAAGCACGATATCACGCGGCAAGTCTAGTTTTTCCGCCAGTCCCTCTTTAACTTTATCTATTTTACTCTCCATTCATAAAACTCCCGATAAGTACTTTCATATTAGTTTATGAGTTGAACGCTTCATAAATGCTAATTTTATATCTTGGATTTCGAAAATGTATGTTAACATAAAAATTTGCTAAAGCGATCTTCTTTAGTACTTTTTTGCGCATCTGCCTTTTCTTAAGCGTATGTGAAGAATCTTACAGGCGACATATTCTTCTTTTTTTATTCTTTAACTTTATACTATGTCTTAAGTCTGTTCGCATAATTATCCACAGATATAATTGAGATATAATTTCCTATACAGTAAAAAAACTCTATACCTTTTAATTATGCTAATATAATCAAAAGGTATAGAGTTTAGTTAAATGCTATTTACTTTTTAAAATCATTATTAAATTTGTTTTACTACTATTCAAGGTTTAAGGGTAAAAAAACAAAAAAGAACTCAAATTGAGTTCTTTCTTATTTATTTAAATAATCTTTTACCATTTGACTAACAAGTTTACCATCAGCTCTACCTACTACTTTAGGTCTTACCGCTGACATAACCTTACCCATGTCTTTCATGTTATTCGCGCCCACTTCGATAGCTGCTTCTCTGATGATTTCTAAAATTTCGTCTTCACTTAACTGCTGAGGAAGGTAATTTAACAAAATCTGGATTTCAGCATTTACTTTGTCTACAAGATCTTGTCTATTTCCCTTTTCGAATTCAAGCATAGACTCTCTTCTTTGCTTGACTTCTCTAGATAGAATCTCTATAACTCGTTCGTCCTCAAGCTGTACTACTTCAGTTTTTTCAACTAAAAGTACTGCAGACCTAGCAGTGCTTAATGTTTCAGCTTTAAATTTATCTCTCGCCTTTAAGGCTTGCTTCCAGTCTTCTTGAAGTCTTTCTTTTATTGTTGGCATCATTCTACCTTCTTCCAAAGAAATTCTTACTTAAACTTTCTTTTTCTAGCAGCTTCTGACTTCTTCTTTCTCTTTACACTTGGCTTTTCATAGTGTTCTCTTTTTCTAACTTCAGAAAGAACACCCGCTCTAGCACATTGTCTTTTAAATCTTCTAAGTGCTTGATCTAATGATTCGTTTTCTCTTACTCTAATTTCTGACATTCCTTTTTTCCCTCCCTCCGCTAGCTATATACTGTTTTAATATATCACAGCTGTGGGCTTAACAACACACGCTATATTATACAATAGAGTTTTCAATACTGTCAAGAATTTCATCGCTAATTTTAGCTAGTTTTTAACCTGGAGGCCATTTTAATTCTCTTCCACCTAACACATGAAAATGCATGTGATTAACTGTTTGTCCTCCATCCTTACCACAGTTATTAACAATTCTATATCCAGAATCTGCTATGTTAAGCTCTCTTACTAGTTTATTAATAACGCTGAATATATGTGCAATCACTTTAGTGCTTTCATCATCAATATGATTAACACTTTCTATATGTTTTTTAGGAATCACTAGAAAGTGAATTGGAGCCTCAGGACTAATATCATTGAAAGCTATCACATCTTTGTCTTCATATATTTTTTTTGAAGGTATCTCACCTTTTGCTATTTTACAAAAGATACAATTTTCCATAATAATTCACCTCCTTTAAAAAAGTCGCTGAAGCGAACTTCTTCAGTGAGTTTTTTTGCGCATCTGCCTTTCCGAATACATATGAGGAAAATCTGGCAGGCGACATATTCTTCTTTTTTATTCTTTGAATTATATAATGTTTAAAGTCGTCACTCAAGTTTATCCACAGATATACTTGAGGTATAAATTCTTAAAGAATAAAAAATTACAAATACACTTACCATTTGTAATTATATATATATATATCTTACCACTAAAAAGAGTAATTTAACCATAATATTCTAAACAAAAATTATATTATTTCTCCGATAGCATAATCATTTTTACTTTCCAAAAGCTTTGTTGGCATTATCTTACCTATCACAGAATCACAATCAAATTTTGCAACTACTTTTACATAGTTCTCAGTATATCCTTCATAATATCCTTCCATTGATTGAACTGCCTGTTCAAATAATACTTTTTGCTCTGTTCCTATTAAGCCTTCAGTAAATTTACCTTCATTATATTCATTTAAATCAATTAGAAGTTTACTTCTTTCTTCTTTAATATTTCCGTCAACTTGTTTCTCCATTGATGCAGCCCTTGTACCCTTTCTTGGGCTGTATTTGAATACATGAGTTTTTGTTAGTTTAATATCTTTTAGGAATCCATAAGTTTCTTTAAACTCCTCCTCAGACTCACCTGGGAAACCAACAATCACATCTGTAGTTATAGATACATCAGCAAAAGAATTTCTTAATATATTAACTATATTCTCATAGTCTTTAGCTGTATACTTTCTATTCATTCTTCTTAAAGTTTCATCTGAACCACTTTGTAAGGATAGATGGAAATGATGGCATAGTTTTTTTAGCTTTGATATACGAGCCACTACTTCTTCAGTAAAGAATGTAGGATCTATTGATCCTATTCTTACTCTCTCAATACCATCTATAGATTCTATAACCTCTAATATATCTACTAAAGTAACATTTTCTTCTAGGTCAACTCCATATGAAGCAGTATGTATACCTGATAGTATTATTTCCTTAAAACCATGCTCTGAAAGCTTCTGTACTTCTTCCTTTACTTTTTCAGGATCCTTAGAACAAACAGCACCTCTTGCATACGGGATCAAGCAGTAAGAACAAAATCTATTACAGCCATCTTGTATCTTTAAAAAAGCTCTAGTTTTATCTTGATATTCTTCTATATTTAAATCTTCAAACACATCATTCTTCATTACAGGTGAAACTTGAACTTGTTGTTTACCTTCATCAATAGCTTTATTCACCCAATAAACTATCTCTCCTTTGTTTCTTGTACCAAGTACAACATCTACCCCTTCTATTCCCCCAACCTCATTAGGAGCGATTTGAGAGTAACAACCAACAACTGCAATTGTAGCTGCTTCATTTTCACGTCTAGCTCTACCAATTATCTGTCTTGATTTTTTATCCCCCATATTAGTAACAGTACATGTATTTATTACATATACATCAGCAAAGGTATCAAAATCAACAACTTCATACCCTTCCCTTATAAACTTTTCTGCCATAGCTTCTGATTCATATTGATTTACCCTACAACCTAGTGTAGAAAAAGCTACTTTCATTGATTATTTCCTCCTATATCTCCAAGTTCATATTGCAACAGAGATACTGCTGTAAATCCAGCAGTCTCTGTTCTTAAGATTCTCGGTCCTAAAGTCACAATATGAGCTCCACTTTTCTTAAGATTATCTATTTCATATTCTTCTAATCCGCCTTCAGGCCCTATAACAATAGCTATATTCTTAATAGTCTTATCACCTATTTCACTTATAGCATTTCTTATCCCATAGCCTGTAGCATTCTCATAAGGTACTACTATCATATCCATATTACCTAGCATATCAATCATGCTGCCAAATTCAACTGACTCATCTATATCAGGTATAATTGTTCTCTTTGATTGCTTAGACGCCTCTAATGCTATTCTATGCAGTCTATCAAGCTTTTTAAATTCACCCTTTAACTTTACATCTACTCTATTAGTAATTAAAGGAATAATTTTCCTTATACCTAATTCAGTGCACTTTTGTACTATCAAATCCATCTTTGTTGATTTAGGTAACCCTTGAAACAATGTGATATTTATATTACTTTCATTATTACAACCTAATTCTTCAACAATTTTAACCTTAACGTATTGTTTTGTAATCTCTTCAATTTCTCCAAGGTACTCTTTACCTTCTAAATTGTTTATAGCTATCTTTTCTCCGGCTTCTAATCTTAGAACTCTATAAATATGCTTTACATCATCTCCAGAAATAATAGCATGTGTATCAGTAAAGGTCTCCTTTGGTGTGAAAAATTTATGCATTCCACATTCTCCTTAAAAGTCTATTTTACTCTAGCTACAATACAGTTCCATTCTCCATCTTTGTTTACTTCAACAACTTCAAAGCCTGAAGCTTCTAATTTATCTATAACCATTTGTCTTCTATCATGGATTATTCCTGAAGTTATAAATAATCCACCTTGATTCATTGCTTGTTTAACATCATCAACAAGTATGCATATTATCTCGGCTATTATGTTTGCTACAACTATGTCAGCTTTTCCGCTTACTACATCTAAAAGATTTCCTTCTAATATCTCAATATTATTTAAATTATTGAAACCAACGTTTTCTTTTGCAGAGTCTACTGCTACCGGATCAAGGTCAACCCCTACAACATGTTTTGCACCAAGCATAGATGCAACTATTGCAAGTATCCCTGATCCTGTACCTATATCAAAAACTACCGAATTTTCTTTTACATTCTTTTCAAGTGACTCAACACACATTCTTGTAGTTTCATGTGTTCCTGTACCAAAAGCCATTCCTGGATCAATTTCAACTACAAGATCATCGCCAGTATTTTCATACTGTTCCCATATAGGTTTTATCACTATTCTATCACCTATTTTAGTAGGCTTATAATATTGCTTCCAGTTATTAGCCCAGTCTTCTTCCTTCATTTCAGTTGCTATAACTTCACCCTCGCCTATATCTATTCCACACTCTTTAAGTTCTACAAGTTTTTCTTTAATATATGTAACCACTTCTGAGATATTATCTTCATCAGAAAAATACCCCTTAACAACGGCAGCTTTCCCTTTATGTTCTAATATATTTATGTCTGCAAAATCCCATGTAAGAGGGCCTTGCTCTCTTGTTAATATGTCATTTGGATCCTCAATCGCAACTCCTTTACAGTCTAATCCATAAAATATACCTGAAACTGGCTCTAAAGCCTCACTCTTACTTATTACCTTTATTTCTATCCATGTTCCGTTCATATAAATCAATCCTTTCTTGCTTTTGTTAATATATTTTCCATCCTGAAAATACACACAATGTACTTAAATATAGAATATTCAACGAGTATTACATAAATAAATACTTTTACTATAATTTTGAACATATACTGTCCACTTAAAACATATGTAATATTTTAATACAAAATATTAGCTTATCACAACTAATATATTTTACACTTTACCATACTTCCTGTAAATATATATAGATGAACCACTTCCTCTTAAATTTATATTTTTAAATTCTCTCACAAGAAACCGTGAGAGTTTTAAAAATTGTTTTCGGATAGAAGTAATTCATCTTTAGATGAACCACTTCCTCTTAAATTTACATTTTTAAATTCTCTCACAAGAAACCGTGAGAGTTTTAAAAATACGTTTCGTTACGAAACAGCACACATTTAAACCTTTTCGTAACTTAATCTTGTCAAAAAACAACTCACCTTTATATAACTCTTTGCATATCATAACAAGTAAATATTTCGTAATAGGTGGTAGATAACATGAATTGTTATGAAGCAATGAAAAGAATAATTGAAATTGATTCTAAAATGTCCGATTTAGGAAAATTATTAGCTAATGCTAAAAATCCTGCCGATAAGGATAGATATGAAAAAAGTATCGATGTTTTAGAGATGGAATTCTTAAGACTCAAGCATCAATTAGAAGTCACTGAATTAAATACTAACATTCTTCTATAAATTTATTCAAACACCCATTATCTCCCTAAACCCAATTATTCAACTGATCTTTTCTTTAAATACTTACATTAAGAATACTGTTTAAATTAAGTGGTTAGGTAGGAGATGCTATAACAGAGGAAAAATCTAAAAGCCAAGAATACTAATTTGTATTCTTGGCTTTTTAAAAGGTGTTTATCCGAATATTTTTCCCATAAAACCTTTTTTATCTTTATCTTTATGATCTTTGTTCTCATTAGAATCATGCTGAATTTTCTCTCCTGATGCTTCTAAGAACATATTTAAAGCTTCTTTTTGTTTATCGTTAAGACTCTTAGGAATATCAACAATTACATTTACATATTGATCTCCTCTTCCTGATGAATTAACTCTAGGAACTCCTTTACCCCTAAGTCTAAACAACGTTCCTGGTTGTGTACCAGCTGGTACTGTGTACTTAACATCTCCATCAACAGTAGGCACCTTTATTTCTGTTCCCATTGTTGCTCTTATCATATCAACATGATAATCCAAATAAATGTCAAAACCTTGTCTCTTAAATACCTTTGAAGGCGCCACATTGATTCTTATATACAAATCTCCAGGAGTTCCATTGTTTGAACCATGTTCTCCTTGTCCTCTTAATGGCATTACATTACCTGTATCAACCCCTGCTGGAACATTAACTTTAATCTTTCTTGTTTTTCTAACTTTGCCTTTTCCTCTACATTCTGGACATGGATCTTCAATCACATGACCTTTTCCTCCACACTTGTCACAAGCGGATTGAGAAACAAAGTTACCAAAAGGAGTTTGTCTTTGTGCTCTTATTTGACCAGTTCCACCACATTTAGAACATGTCTTTGGTGATGTTCCTGGTTTTGCTCCTGAACCTCTACAAGTTTCACAATTTTCACTTCTAGTTATAGATATCTCTTTTTCCATACCAAAAACAGCTTCTTCAAAAGAAAGATTAAGAGTATATTCTATATCATTACCTCTTTGTGGACCGTTTCTTCTGGCACCACCGCCGCCACCAAAACCTCCACCAAAGATGCTTTCAAATATATCGCCAAATCCACCACCAAAATCGAATCCATCAAAACCTGATGCACCACCACCAGCATTAAAGTCTGTTGTTCCAAATTGGTCATACTGAGCTTTCTTCTGAGGATCACTTAAAACTTGGTAAGCTTCATTTAATTCTTTAAATTTTTCTTCAGCCTCATGATCACCAGGGTTTCTATCTGGATGATATTTTAGAGCTTGCTTTCTAAATGCTTTTTTTATTTCATCATCACTTGCACCTTTTTCAAGTCCAAGTACACTGTAAAAGTCTTTCCCTGCCAATTATTTCCACCACCTAAGTTATAATATTAAAGGGAAGACGAGTTGCCTTCCCTGTCATATTATATATTAAATACTCGCTTTGTTACAACTATTTATCTTCATCAACCTTAAAATCAGCATCTACTACATTGTCATCATGAGCAGCTCCTGTGTTTGCTCCACCTGCATTAGCAGCATTTGGATCAAATCCAGCACCACCTTGTGCATTTGCCTCACCGTATATCTTTGATGAAATTGCATAGAATTCTTGAGTTAAATCTTCTGTAGCTTTCTTTATAGCTTCTATGTCGTCTCCATCTTTAACCTTCTTAACATCTTCAAGTTTAGCTTGTATCTTAGCTTTATCTTCAGCAGAAACCTTATCACCTAATTCAGTTAAAGTTTGTTCTGTTTGATATACAACTTGATCTGCATTGTTTTTAACTTCTATTGATTCTTTTCTCTTCTTATCTTCTTCTGCAAATCTTTCAGCTTCTTTAACTGCCTTATCTATTTCGTCATCACTTAAGTTAGTTGAAGCTGTTATAGTTATATTAGCTTCTTTTCCAGTTCCTTTATCAACTGCAGATACCTTTACGATACCATTAGCATCTATATCAAAAGTAACTTCTATTTGAGGTACTCCTCTTCTAGCTGGAAGTATTCCTGAAAGTGTGAATCTACCAAGAGTCTTGTTATCAGCTGCCATTTGTCTTTCACCTTGAACAACATGTATTTCAACTGATGTTTGGTTATCTGCTGCAGTTGAGAATACTTGACTCTTTCTTGTAGGTATAGTTGTATTTCTTTCTATTAATGGAGTTGCTACTCCGCCTAAAGTTTCAATACCAAGGCTTAATGGAGTTACATCAAGAAGTAATACATCCTTAACATCTCCAGTTAATACACCAGCTTGTATTGCAGCACCTACAGCAACACATTCATCTGGGTTAACTCCCTTTGAAGGTTCTTTTCCTGTAAATTTCTTAACAGCTTCTTGAACTGCTGGTATTCTTGTAGAACCACCAACTAAAACTATTTTGTCTATATCATTTAAGCTTAATCCTGAGTCAGCTAATGCTTTTCTCATTGGCTCTATTGTTCTTTCAACTAAATCATTAGTTATTTCATTGAATTTAGCTCTTGTAAGAGTTAATTCAATATGCTTTGGGCCTGTAGCATCAGCTGTTATAAATGGAAGATTTATTATAGTTTGAGTTGAAGACGAAAGCTCTATCTTAGCTTTTTCAGCTGCTTCTTTAAGTCTTTGTAAAGCCATCTTATCATTTCTTAAATCAATTCCATGTTGTGATTTAAAATCAGCTGCTATATAATCTATAATCTTTTGGTCAAAGTCATCTCCACCAAGGTGAGTATCTCCATTTGTTGCCTTAACTTCAAATACTCCATCTCCAAGTTCAAGTATTGATACGTCGAAAGTACCACCACCTAAGTCATAAACGAATATTTTATGGCTATGATCTGTCTTATCAAGACCATAAGCTAATGATGCTGCAGTTGGTTCGTTTATTATTCTTAAAACTTCAAGACCAGCTATCTTACCTGCATCTTTAGTCGCTTGTCTTTGTGAGTCATTGAAATATGCTGGAACTGTTATAACTGCTTGAGTTACAGTTTCTCCTAAGTAAGCTTCTGCATCAGCCTTTATCTTTTGAAGAACCATAGCTGATATTTCTTGTGGAGTATAGTCCTTACCATCAATAGTAGTCTTATGGTTAGTTCCCATATGTCTCTTTATTGATATTATTGTTTTATCTGGATTTGTAATCGCTTGTCTTTTAGCTACTTGACCAACTAATCTTTCTCCATTAGCTTGGAAAGATACTACTGAAGGAGTTGTTCTTGCACCTTCTGAGTTTGCTATAACTACAGGTTCTCCTCCTTCCATAACAGCTACACAAGAATTAGTTGTTCCTAAATCAATACCTATAACCTTTGACATTTGCTATTTCCTCCTCATTAATCACGAATTTAATTAATTTATTCAAATAAAAGTATGTTTACTAGTTTGCTACTTTAACCATAGTGAACCTAAGAACTTTGCTACCTTTTTTATAGCCTTTTTGAAAGACCTCTGCTATGGTGTTGGCACCTAAATTTTCATCTTCTATATGCATTACTGCTTGATGTAAATTCGGGTCAAATTCACCGTTAGCTTCTATTTCCTCTACTCCTAATTTTTCAAAGGCATTTTTGAACTGTCTTACAGTCATGTCTACTCCTTTTTTAAGGTCATCAACACTTCCATCAACAGTTACAGCTCTTTCAAGATTGTCTAACACTGGGAACATTTCTTTAAGTACGTCCTCACAAGCATCAGTATAAATACCTTCTTTTTCTTTAGAAGTTCTCTTTCTAAAGTTGTCATACTCTGCATTTAATCTTAAAAGTCTTTCTTTTAATGCATCTAATTCATTATTTAATTTCGAGTTTTCATTCTTAAGTTTAATTATTTCATCTTTAAAAGATGTAACATTATCATTACCACTTTCAAATTCAATATCTTCTAAAATTTCACCTTCTAGAACTTCTTCTAGAGTATCTTTTTCTTCTAAATTTTCATTTTCCACTTCTGCAGTATTTACATCATCTTTTTCATTGATATTTTCGTTATTCACTTCTTTCATATCTTGTTACTACACCTCATCTCTTTTTTATGAAATAGGGCTTTCTTAATATATAAAACCCCTTGCTATTCTTTACTTTATACTATAAAAATATAATTATTTATATTTATTTCAAGCGTTGATTCTTAAGCGACTCATTAAGTTCCTTCATAACTTCTGCCATGATGGATAACACTTTAGGATAGTTGATTCTTGTTGGTCCAATTAAAGCAATGGTCCCAGTATTTTTACCACCTAAGGTGTATACAGCAGAAATTACACTGCAATCTTTTGCCTCAGGAAGATAATTTTCATCACCTATTCTTATAGAAATATTATCATCACTTACTATCAATTTAGAAACATTGTCCTTATCATAAAGAAGAGATAATATCTCCTTAGCTTTTTCTATATCATTGTACTCAGGGTAGTTAAATATGTTAGTTGTACCTTCCATAAACACTTCACTTTCTGATGTATTTAAAGTTTCATACAATGCTGGTATCAATGCATTAAATATTTCATCAAAACCTAACAAATCTTTCTTCAACTTGTTTATAGTAACCAAATTTATTTGTTCTATCGTTAGATCTTTAAGTCTTATATTCAATATATCGTTTATCTTTGATAATGTTTCTAATGTTGGTATGTTAGTTACCTTAATAAGACTGTTTTTTATCGCTCCACTATCAGTAACAATAACACAAAGAAGGTTAAATTGATCTACAATCATAAGTTGTATAGACTTTATAACACTTTTCTTAACAGAAGGTGCATTTACTACGCAAGTAAGTTTTGTTAATTGTGACAAAAGAGTACTTGCCTGCTTTATCATTCTATCTACTTCAAAAAGAGCAGAATCAATAAGATATTTTTTAATTAGAAGTTCCTCTTCCAAACTAACACCTTGAAATTCCATTAGTTTATCTACATATAATCTGTATCCTTTGCTTGATGGAACTCTGCCAGCAGATGCATGAGGTTGCTCAAGATATCCTAATTCTTCTAAGTCAGACATTTCATTTCTGATTGTAGCTGAACTTATTCCTAAATCATATTTTTTAGCGATAGTTCTTGATCCTACTGGCTCTCCAGTCATTATATAGTCATTTATTATTGCCTGAAGAATTTTAATTTTTCTTTCATCTATCACTAATATCACCTCTTTTGTTAGCACTCACTTAACTTGAGTGCTAATGACTACGATTTAAATATATTATTTATATAATTTTTTGTCAATTTGATTTAAGTTAATAAATCTATAGATTAAATTAATTTAGGCTATTATTTATAAACTTTCTCTTACATTCTCACAATTCCTCTCGATTGCTTCTAAATTCTTATTTTATTCAAGTCCATGATATTTTTTACATAATCTCTTCTTACTTTCTAGTTTACATTTTTTATATGCTGACGACCGTATTGCTTAAATATAAAAGTTTATCTAGTCTTAACTAACTTAGTTTCCCCAGCTTCTCTCCACAAAATTCAAAAGAATGTATGAATTTATATAGCATATGAATTCATACATTCTTTTATATTTTTCCACCTAAGTTAACATAAAATCACTCATAACATAGTTTGATAGTTCTATTCCTTTTTCACTTAAAAAAATCATACCATTTTTTCTTATTAAAAGACCTTCTTTTACATGTTTATCTATGACAGCTTTAAAAATATCATCTATGGAAACTTTAAATTTTTTCTTAAACTTATCCTCTGATATTCCTTCTAATTTCCTTAGCCCCATAAACATAAATTCTTCCATATTATCTTCTGATGAATTTTTTATTATTTCTTCATATTCTTCTAAATTCTTTTCAATTGCTTCCATATATTTGTTCATATTTGATAAATTTTTATATCTTGTTCCATCAATATATGAAGATGCCCCTGTACCGCAGGCTATATAATCTTCTAAATTCCAATATACTAAGTTGTGCTTGCATTCTTTTCCTTCCTTAGCATAATTAGAAATCTCATACCTATTATACCCACTATCTTTTAATAAAGAATGAGTCAAATCATTCATTTCTCTTTCTTGATCTTCTGTTGGAAGATTAAGTCTATTCTGCTCATACCATCTATAAAAAACTGTGTCTTCCTCAACTATAAGGCTATAAGCTGATATGTGCTCTGGATTTAATTTTATTATCATGCTTAGACTTTCCTTCCATTGGTCAACCTTCTGACCAGGAAGCCCGTACATAAGATCCACATTTATGTTATCAAAACCCTTGCTTCTGGCTAAATAATAGTTCTCCTCAAATTCCTTATAATTGTGTATTCTACCGATTACAGTTAATAGATTATCTTGACATGCCTGTAGCCCAAGCGAAAGTCTATTAACTTTATTTTTTTTCATAACTTCTAAGATTTCATCATTCAAGGTTCCCGGATTACATTCAATAGTGTATTCAACATCTTCTGAAAGATTTAAGTTTCCTATACACTTTAAAAGTTCTTCAAATAGAGGTAAATATAAATAGGTGGGAGTTCCCCCACCTATAAAAACACTTGTTATCTCATATTTACTAGCTTTATTCTTTATTTCTGCTATAAGAGCCTTAGTATATCGCTCCATAGTATCTTCCATACCTTGAAATGAGTGAAAATCACAGTAAAAACACTTTTGTTTACAGAATGGTATATGTACATAAAGTGCTATTTTCTCCATACTGTTACCTCCAATCAAATCATCTTTTGATGCACCAATTCATAATAAAATTTATATTTTCAAATTCTCCTCTCAGAACCCAGAGGAGTTTTGAAAATAGATTTCGGATTGAATTGGTGCATCCTTAATCAACTTTTAAAACAGACATAAATGCTTCTTGTGGAACTTCAACAGAACCAACCTGTCTCATTCTCTTCTTTCCTTCTTTTTGCTTTTCTAAAAGTTTCTTCTTTCTAGATATATCTCCACCATAACATTTTGCAAGTACGTCTTTTCTCATTGCCTTTACTGTTTCTCTTGCAATAATTTTAGATCCTACTGCTGCTTGTATTGGAATTTCAAATAGCTGTCTTGGAATTATTTCCTTTAGCTTTTCAGCTATTCCTCTACCCTTATGGTATGCTCTTTCTTTCGGAACTATCATTGATAATGCGTCAACAGTATCTCCGTTTAGAAGAATATCCAATTTAACAAGTTCTGAAGTTTCATAACCTTTTAGTTCATAATCAAGCGATGCATAACCCTTAGTTCTTGACTTTAGCGCATCAAAGAAATCATAAACTATTTCATTTAGAGGAATCTCATAGTTGATAACAACTCTTGTTGTTTCGATATATTCCATATCGATGTATCTTCCTCTTCTTTCTTGACATAATTCCATTATTGGTCCAGTGTACTCAGTAGGACTTATTATTGACGCCTTAACTACCGGTTCTTCCATGTAGTCAATTTCAGTGGGTTCTGGAAGATTTGTTGGGTTTGTAAGTTCAATCAAAGTACCATCTGTTTTTATTACTTTATAAATAACCGATGGAGCTGTAGTTATAATATCTAGGTTGAATTCTCTTTCAATTCTTTCTTGTATTATTTCCATATGTAACAACCCTAAGAATCCACATCTAAATCCGAAACCTAAAGCTACTGAAGTTTCTGGTTCAAAGGAAAGTGCAGCATCATTTATTTGAAGTTTTTCTAACGCTTCCTTAAGCTCCTCATATTTAGCACCATCTACAGGGTATATACCTGAGAAAACCATAGGTACTGCAGGTTTGTATCCTGGAAGTGCTGTGTCAGTAGGTCTATCTGCCTCGGTAATAGTATCACCTACTCTAGCGTCTCTAACATTTTTGATAGATCCAGTAACATATCCAACATCTCCGGCACTAAGTTCAGACATAGGCATAAAGCCTGGAGTAAACACCCCAACCTCTGTAACTTCATATACTTTGTTAGTAGCCATAAGCTTTATTTTTGTACCAACCTTAACTTTTCCTTCATAAACTCTTACATAGCAAACTACACCTTTATAACTATCATAGAAGGAGTCAAATATAAGAGCCTTTAAAGGAGCATCTTCATCTCCATTTGGTGCAGGAACTTTTTCTATAACAGAATTTAATACATCTACTATATTAAGCCCAGTCTTTGCAGATACAAGAGGAGCATCATGTGCTTCAATCCCAATCACATCTTCAATTTCTTGCTTTATTTCTTCCGGTCTCGCACTAGGAAGATCAATTTTATTTATTACTGGAACAATCTCTAGATTATTATCTAAAGCCAAATAACAGTTTGCTAATGTCTGTGCTTGTATCCCTTGTGTTGCATCTACTACTAGAACAGCACCCTCACAAGCAGCCAAGCTTCTAGATACTTCGTAATTAAAGTCTACGTGCCCTGGAGTATCTATCAAGTTTAGTATAAACTCTTCTCCATCTTCTCTTCTATAAACAAGTCTTGCAGCCTGCGACTTTATTGTAATGCCTCTTTCTCTTTCAAGTTCCATATTATCTAAAACTTGTTCTTCCATTTCTCTTTGTGTTAAAGTTCCTGTTGTTTCAAGAAGTCTATCTGCTAAAGTAGACTTTCCATGATCGATATGTGCAACTATTGAAAAGTTTCTTATGTGTTTCTGTCTATTACTTTGCATATTCATAAACCCATCCTCAAGGAATATCCTTGGAACAGTTTTCACCCCCATGTAGATTAAATCTTGTTAAATTATATCATAGTATCCAGCTTGATTGTCAACAACTATAAAATTATGTTATCTAACCACTAATCTTACTACTAACTTTTTCATAAAAGTACTCTACACCATCGCTAATTTTATTAAAGACCCAATAACCTTTTTCTCTTATTATGCCAAGTGACTTCAGTTTTGATCCTATGGCATCTATATTGTAGTACTTACCGTTGAACTCCAACTTGTAACTTCCATCTTCATCATGAATCTTGACCTCACAGTCATCTTCCAAAAGTCCTAAGAAATCCTGTCCAAATTCGTCTTTTAATTCTTTGTAATCATCCTGTGATATGGAACTTACACCATCTGTCCCTTTACTCAGAGAAGCTGTATTTATAATATTTATATTTATAATTCCCCACAGTATAAAGGAAATAACCATCATTACTATAATAATATTTGCTATCTTTCTCAAAAAAACACCCCCAAGATATGATTTATATCTATAAGGATGTTCATTTTTTGGAAAAATTATTCACTTATGCCAATTCACATTACTTTTTACCATTCAAATATTCTGCAATTATTCTAGCAACATACTTTGCTGAACCTTGAGACTCTTGACTAGTATTAATATCTGAACCAATTTCTATTAAGATTGAATGATTACTAAGATTTTGATTAAAGGAATTCATACCTCTCTTATATGATAGTATCCCTTTCGAAAATCCAGGAAAAAGCTTTCTAGCTGTTTCATTCAAGCTCTCTGTTATAGCATTATTCTGCTGATAATAAGGTGTATTTTGCGCTGTTACGAACATCATCTTTGACACATTTTCACCATTTAAGTTTATGGTACTAGAACTCTTACTTTCTGCAGAATCTCTATGAAGATCTATAATCAATTTAAAATTATTACCATATTTATTTAGATATTTTTTTACAGTTTCAGCGGATCTTAAATAACTATCATTATACACCATGCTATGCATTGTCTTATCATGAATAACTGATATACCATAATTCTCAAGTTCTTTTTCTAGCTGAGTTCCAACACCTACAACACTATATTGTTCCTCAGTAGAATCAGCCCCTGCAGGCTTATATGCCTCAGTTGTATGGGTATGATATATCAAAATTTCTGGCTTAGATTCATTTAACTGTTTCTTCAAATTTGGGTTAAATGCTGCCGATACTTTTACCGGAGTTTGATTTTCTGGTTGTTGACCTTGTTGCTGCTGAAGTTCTTCTGGATTAATTTTAGCAACAGCTGCATCTGAAAGATTAAAAGGATTTATTGTAGCGAAATTCTCCTCATATTCTTTTTCATCACTGCCAGTATTTAAGAATGGTATTTCAGCAGATAATAATTTAGATGGACTTACTATATCAGAGCTAATCTTATCATAAATACTATCTCTCAAAGATATATTCTTAAAACTATCATTACCAGCTTGTACACTTGCACCAAAATACGGTATAGATGTTTCAATAGCCTTGATATATAGATATGAATTCTTAAGTAATGATGTTCTTACATTAGTAAATAACATAACAACAGCAATTACTAAGCAGACACCCATAAGCAACATAGTTTTTAATGAATTATGCTCTTTTACTCTCCTCCTATTATAATACACTATATCCCCTCCTCATATTAAATATTTATATGAGACAAGTCTATAGATTATGTTAACCTATATTACAATTTGAATATGATTTTAGTTATAGTTGTATCACTTAATTTTAGGCTACGTTTAAAAGTATTATTGAAATCAAATGGTTAAACAGGAGATGCTATATGAGCGGGCTATTAGATTTAATATGAAAAAATCATATTAATTCTTTGCGTAAGCTCATCAAAACATCAGATGTTTAACCATTTAATTTAAACTAGGCGGTTTAAAAGAACCTAATTTATTAACTCATAAATTTATTTATATCATCCATATCCAGACTAGATTGTAATGCCATGTTCAATCCGTTAGATATTATTTTCGAAACCGAATCAATAACAACATCTACTTCTTTTGGAGTAACCATCAAGTCTCCAACATGTGGATTTAATAAAGATTTAATTAAATGACTTTTTTCATTTTTATCAATACTTCTAAGCATATTATAAAACTCTCCACCTTCAGTAGATTGACTCACCATTTCATCTAAAACTAAATCCATAGCATCATTCACAATTGTGGCTGCATCAACTACAGTAGGCACACCTATTGCAATGACTGGAATGCCTAAGTTCTCTTCATTAATCTCCATTCTCTTGTTGCCAATCCCAGCACCTGGAGAAATTCCAGTGTTAGCAATTTGTATAGTTCTGTTAACTCTTCTTATACTTCTTGAAGCCAAAGCATCTATGCATATAACCATATCTGGCTTTATCTTATCAGCTACTGCCTTTATTATTTCACCAGTTTCTATACCTGTAATACCCAAAACTCCAGGAGCCAATGCACATACAGGCCTTACAGACTCATCAATAGAATCTGGCATTACAGCTTTTAAATGTCTTGTAATCATTAGTTTTTCCACAACCTTTGGACCTAGTGCATCGGGAGTTACCTTCCAGTTTCCAAGTCCAACTACTAAAGCAGTCTTAGATGTATTTGTACCAATTAATTTTTGCATGCTATTATTTAGTACTTCAGATACATCATCCATTATTTCTCCATCATAGTGGGTGAATTCTGGTATATCTATAGTAATATAGGTTCCGATTGGTTTTCCAATCTTAGCTGCGCCATCTTCATTCATTATCTTAACAGTTGTTACTTTTATATTATCTATCTCTTCTTCTTCAGAAATAATACCATCAGCTTCTCGCTTATTTATTTGTTTATATAACTCTCGTGCTTCTACAGCTAAATCAGTTCTTACGTTTATCATATAGTCACCTCTATACAAAATATTTTATACATATTTTATCCCATAAAAGTGATAATTATTAATTTTATAAGTACTTAATATATTGATTTTAAAATTTTTGTATAATTTTAATGTTTTTTGACAACAAATAATATGTAATAAATAACATACGTGATGTTAGTTTTTGTATAATATTAACTGGAATAAACTAGATTGGTTGGCTTAAAAAAATAAAATAGTACTTGAATTAGCCATTTATCAATGCTATAATATCACTTGTTGAATATGAACTCGTACGCAGATTTCCCCAAAGCTGCAGAGACCCTATAAAATTGAAGGGGGTGAACATGAATGGCAAATATTAAATCAGCTAAAAAGAGAATTAAAGTTATTGAAACTAAAACTTTAAGAAATAAGATTATAAAGTCTGCTCTTAAAACAGCTATAAAGAAGTTTGAAGTAGCTGCTGGCGCTAACAATGTTGAAGAAGCTAAGGTTACTTATAAGGACGCTGCAAGAGCTTTAGATATGGCTGCTGCTAAAGGAGTAATCCACAAGAATATGGCTGCTAGAAAGAAATCAAGATTAGCTGCTAAGTTAAACACTATAGCATAATAAGCTTGTAAACCGGTCTAAAGACCGGTTATTTATTTCTATCAATATCTATTTTTTAGTTCCGGAATAAAAAACTTAATTTATGCATGTTCAAAAATAACAACGTTATTGTTTTCGAGCATCCATAAATTAATAGTTAAAAGCTGGTTCTAAAATAAAAAAGAAGTTAGTGTATACTAACTTCTTTTTTATTTTAGGTTATACTTAAAAATATTATTGAAATTAAATGGAATCTGACAAAATCATATTAATTCTTTGCGCAAGCTCATTAAAGCATTGGATGGATAACCACTTAATTTCAACACAGTACTTTTTATTAAACCATCAAGGTACTCATTATCATGATTTCCATCTCAGTTTTTTTATCAAACCCAGTGCTTTTCAATTTCTTTTCTGTATCTATGCACAGTTTCATACAATTATAAAGTTGCTTATATGAAAACTTCCTACTCTGAGCCATAAGTTTTTCACAAATAAATGCTGGTCTTCTTATTTCTTTTGCTAGATCGTCCTTATTTTTGCCTTTATCTATTCCGAGTTTTATTTTATAGAGCATGGTGAATTGAGTTTGTATAAGAGATAATATCAACATTAAATTTTCACCTTTATTTATAAGCTCGTTCATTATATCTATAGATTTTTCTGACTTCTTCTGACTTATAAAATCAACTAAATCAAAAACATCATCTTCGCTCTTGTGCGGAAGCATCTTTATTATGTCTTCCCTGGTAATATCTCGTCCTTCAGTATAGCTTATAAGCTTGTCGACTTCTCGCTCGATTATATTAAAATTGTTTTCAACTGCGTCACAAAAATATCTTAATTCTATTTTGCCAATGTTCTTCCCTTTTTCCTCAAAGATTGAGTTAACCTTTTTATATAACTTATCACCTTTTAATTTATCTACTTTCACAACTGTAGCCTTTTTTTCAAGAGCTGTTAACTTCTTATTCCTACTAGGGTTCTCCCTTTTATCGTTTTGCAGATAATAAAGAACTAAGATACAGTGCGGTGGTGGATTTTTTAAATATTCCACTAGATGATTATAAACTTTAGTTCCTGTAGCATCAGTCTTATCTCTCAAAAAATTTGCTCTATATACTACAACTACCTTTTTATCACTAAAAAAAGGCAGAGTCTCGCAGGCATTCATCATTTCATCAAAGGTTGTTTTCATCCCATCTAATTTTATGAAATTTAAGTCTTTGAATTGACCATCCACAGTTTTATCAATTATTTTATCTATGTTTTCATTTATTATCATTTCATCTAGTCCAACAAAAACATAGCAGCCTTCTAATTTTCCTTTTTTTATAGAGTTATCTAATCCATCTAAATCAATCACTGTTATCACCTTCAGAGTCCAATATATTATCATTTAAAGCCTTAGTATCTTTTTGATCTAATATAAAGCTTTTATTCTCATCAATTTTTATTATATCATAGGATTGATTACAAACATAAGGTTGATTATTAATAGTTAAAATATAACTATTTTTGCTGCTTACTATTGCTATTTCTTTATCTTCATCTTTAGGAATTATTGTTATACCGTTGTATGAATACATTTTTTTATTTTTCCATTCTATACTTTCAATAGGATAGTAATTTTTATTCAGGATGTTATAACTGTACCCTGATAAGGTCTTAGTAATTAATACCCTTCGGAAACCTTGTTCCATAAGTATCCCATTTGTTTTACCATCTGTTATAATAGTCACCTTAGTTTCAAATTTGTACATTGATAAAATAACAGCCAAAACCACCATCCATAGAATATTCTTAGCTTTTTTATAACCATTTTGGTACATGTAAAAACATATAAGCAGCAATACATATCCATATACAATACTTGGATTTATTGTGGTTATATTCAAAGAAAATTTATCAACAACTGATATGCCCCCTTGCAGGGCTACTATAAATATTTTTATTATATAAGCTGTAATTTTAAGAAGCACCTCGTTCCACATTAGCATAAATGCTATATTTCCCAATATTACGATAGGAGTAAATAACGGTAATAAGAAAAGATTTCCCCACATGAAATTAGGCGAAAAGTTATTTAGAGCTAACGTGGCTACTGGAAAGGAAAAAATTTGTGCTGCTATTGAAATACAGAAAGTATCACTTAGTATTTGAGGTAATTTGTAGAATCTTATTTTCAGCTTGTTATAAAACAGCAATATACCTAAGGTAGACAGATACGATAAATTAAAACCTATGTCATATATGAAGTATGGTTTATAAACCATCAATAGTATGGCCGAGAAACTTAGTGCAGATATTGAATCGTACTTTCTATATACCTTCTTAGAAAGTTTAAGAATAAATATCATTAAAAAAGCTCTCCAAGTTGAAGACTTTCCACCACTAAATAATGTATATATAAAGCTAAACACTAAAGCAAATTTGAAGCCAAGTAGTTTTTCTATAATAGAATATATCACTGCTATATGAAAGCCTGAAACAGATACTACATGGATGATTCCATATTTACTCATAAGCACATTTTGCTCGTTTTTAATGTATTTTGTGTATCCAAAAGCAGCAGAACATACCAATGCCGAACCTTCTTCCCCTATATACTTTTTCAATATATTATAAAAGTCGTCCTGCTTAGAATTAACGCTTCCACTAAACCCATATTCTAAAAAGCTATATTTTTCAACCTTAATAGTCCCAACTAAACCTTTTTCAATATCCGGTTCATGTCCAAAACTTCCATATATCAAATACTTGCTTCCATCTTTAAGATCTGTGTTAATCCCTTCTATTTTAAAACTTTGCCTTCCTATCTCTACAATTTTACTTTTAGGATTAACAGCAACTACTTTAAATACGGTTTTATATTCAGAATTCAAGGAATAGTATATTAAGCAATTTATATAGGAAGCTATAAAAAATATGCATATAACCACCATGAACCTTTTTCCATATATAATAAAATGTAATAAAAAAAATGATGCAGCAACTAACACTGCACCATAGATATTCTTTTGAATAAGATTGAAAGTTATAATACCTGTTATACAAGAAATTAATATATTAACTGCCGGCCTACTTATCTCTTCGTTGTTTGTAAATTTAATTATCATTACAAATAAAAGTATTGTATATACTAGCTTAAATATTAAAATTCTATTTATTTTAAGTATCTCTACTTAAGTATTATCCGTCATACTTAAACTATATATAATACTTGTTCCTTTCAAATAAGTGAATTTAGAACATAAGTGCTATACCATATATTCTTTCCACTTATTTGATAAAATTTCAGTAATAACACATAAAGCTATAAATATTATTGACACTACTATGCCTTTTACATTTACTTTATACGATATTAATAATGCTGCTGCAGTTATTCCCATATAAACGCTAACACTTGAAATCAATAATCTTTTTACTCTTTCAGGGGTTTTTAGCTTAATATCAAAAGTAAATACTGCTTTTATAAATAAAAGTAAGTAGAAACAAATTGTTATCATAAGCCCATAATCCATACCAGCTACTATCTTACATATCACTCCTATTAAGAATGTTTGCCCTAAAGCTATAGCAACTAAATATGTTGAACCAGGCTCTTCTTTTATATACTTATCACAAAATAAAAGTCCAACAGCTAAAAGTGGAATAGTAATTAAATTTTCTGCAGCTATCAAATAGATATCCTTAGTAAAGTTGAGATTTAATATTCCAGGAACTATTATTGATGAAATTTGTAATGCTATTAAATACTTTAGCAAGCTGCTACCAATATATATATTTCTTCTCAATATAGTAAGCTTCTTTTTTAGCTCTAAAAATTTATGTAAACAGTCTTCTTTTATATACACGTCTGATAACTTCTTCACCAAGCTAGAGCACTTGTCACCATAAGATATTCCTAGTTGAGCTGCACTTAGTGATGGAAGGTCTGTTAAATTGTCTCCAACTACCGCCACGTTATATCCGTCATTTATAAACATATTTATTATCCTATTTTTCATTTCATAGGATATTCTTGAAAATACCTTTACTTTAGAAAGTACACTTATCATTTCATCATCGCTAAGAGAATCTAATTCAACTCCGGATATGACTTCATCCATGCTATTAATTAAAGATATATCACTTGCAGTCTTTGCCGCAGCTATTTTATTATCTTCTGTTATAATCATAGGAGCAATGTTGTTTCTCTTTAAAGTTTTTATTATATCATCACTTTCATCAACCACTGGGTTAAGAAATGCCATTATTCCTACAAAAACTAGGTTACTTTCAATATTTTCATCCGGTGTTGGCTGATATCCAAAGCTTCGATAAGCAAATCCCATTGTTATAAGACCCTCATTAGAAAAATTATAATCACAGTTCTTTATATTTTCTATGTCTTCTTCCGTTATCTCCTTTTCTACGCCTTCTTTCATGATATGAGTACATCTACTTAAAACTTCATCTAAAGCTCCTCTTAAATTCGCTCTATAATTTTTTTCTACTTTATTTAGAGTAGTTACCATTCTTCTTTCTAGATCAAATGGAATTTCAAAAATTCTTCTTTGCTTAGTCATAAGCATACCTTTATAAATCCCTCTACTAGCTCCAATTCTCAGAAGAGCAATTTCTGTTATATCGCCTTTACCAGAATCATCATTAACATTGTATATGGCATTGTTAGTTAATAAACCTATATTTATCATTCTTTGAAGGTTTATATCATTGTTATCTCCTTCATCTTCGTTATATACTTTTTCATCAGTATACATTTTCTTTACGATCATTTTATTAATAGAAATTGCTCCTATTTTTTCTAAAAATATTATATCTATCTTCTTTTGATCACTCAAAACTGAGAGGTTTATTACTTCGATTCCATCTTGTTTTAGATGTTTTTTATATAAATATATGAAAAGTATTACTATAACTACATAACCTAAGGTTTGAACAGAATATAATTCAGAAACTAATAAGTTTATATCCGTACTCTTTCCAGAAACTGCATTAATAAGCAAAGCAGTAGTTCCAGCAATTAATGTAGCATAGATTGTAATTGAGTTAAGCTTTTGTTCCAATTCTATACCTAAGGTATTTTTTCTAATATCAGAGCTGTTTAGTAAAGCCATATTTTTTCCTAGTTGAGTATTAGCTCCTGTAGCTACCACTATACCTAATCCATCGCCATGAACAACCGTACTTCCTTTAAACACTATATTCTTCATCTCAGATAAAGAGTTAACTGCTCCCTCAATCATAGTCTCATACTTTTCGCTTATAAAATCTTCTCCCGTGATATTTTTCTCATTAACCTTTAATTCTTCGCTTTCTATTACTCTTATATCTGCTGGTACTATTTGATTCTTTTTAAGAACCACAATATCCCCAACAACTAATTCTTCAGATTTTATATCTCCTCTTATGCCATTTCTTAAAACACGAGAAGATGTATAATCTAGTCCATTTAATACATTTAGTTCTTTCCTGCTTTTTAAAACTTCATAATATCTTATTGCCATTGTAGCCATGGCTAATAAAATTATCACACCTGCTTGTAGAAAAAAATGAAAAAAGATAAAAATTGCTGATGTAGCTAGCATTATAAAAAACCACGGTCTAAGCAGCAATTTTAGAAGTATAGTTCCTGAAGTTTGCTCTATTGATATAGGCATTATGTTTGTTCCATTTAATTCTCTTCTTTTATTTACCTCATCACTACTTAATCCTTTATTTAAATCACTTTCTAATTTATCAATCACCTTACTCCAAGGAATGTTATACCATCTCTCCACAATTTTTGCTCCTGTCACATTTATTTGCTAGTTAATTTTCGTTTAATATACTGTCACACTTTATTACATATATGTAATAATAGTAAATAAACTATCAAAAATTATTTTATATAAGCATTATAACAGAGATAGTATTTCTAGTGAACATACTTATTCTTTCATATGTCCTCTACTAAGACTTTGTTTTAGGATTAAATATAAGTCCCATTATATAGCCAAAGAATATTGCAGCAGTTATCCCACCAGCTGTTCCTTTTATTCCTCCGGTAAAAGCACCTATTATTCCTTTTTCTTTTACTTCTTTAATAGCAGCTTTAGATAGAGAATTTCCGAAACCAGGTAAAGGTACAGTAGCACCCGCCCCTCCTATATCTATAAGTTTGTCGTACACATTAAATGCTCCTAATATAACTCCAATAGTAACAAATGCCACCAATATTCTCGCTGGTGTAAGTTTTGTCTTATCCATTAGTATCTGAGCTATTACACACATGGTTCCTCCAATTACAAATGCATATATATATTCACTCATCGATATAAATCCTCCTAATCACTGCCACAAGGTAGCTTACCGTCATACTCAATAGCCACCGCATGAGCTATTCCTGGAATTGACTCTCCCTGAAGAGAGGTTGTAGTACTCATAAGTGCTCCTGTTGAAACCAATAGTAATCTTTTTATTTCTCCTTTTAGCATCTTTTTATAAAAGTATCCACAGGTAACAACTGCAGAGCACCCACATCCACTAGCTCCAGAGTTAGTTTTTTGTCTCTCGTTATCATATATTACAGATCCACAATCCACATAAACATCTCTTATGTCATAACCATATTCTAGTAATAACTTACTTGTTATCTCCTTACCAACAAGACCTAAATCACCAGTAGCAATTATGTCATAGTCTTGAGGAGTTCTACCTGTATCTTGGAAATGTCTATAAATCGTATCAACTGCTGCTGGTGCCATAGCAGCACCCATATTTGAAGCATCTTTTATTCCATAATCCTTAACTAATCCAGTAGTCACATATGTAACTGCGGGGCTATTGCCACTGTGGGTTAGTAACATAGCACCTGCACCTGTGACAGTCCACTGTGCTACCTCTGATCTTTGTGAACCATATTCAAGTGGAAATCTAAATTGTCGTTCTGCCGCACTAAAATGTGAAGAGGTAGCTGCAATTACGTTTTCTGCATATCCACCATCCATTATTAGTGATGCAAGTCCAATAGATTCAGCCATTGTTGAACAAGCTCCATACAATCCTACAAAAGGGATATTTATGTCTCTTGCGGCAAAACTTGATGAAGCTAATTGATTGAGTAAATCACCTGCAAATAAATAATCAATATCTTCTTCATTCAAACCTGCTTTTTCTATAGTTTCTTTTATAGCTGTATACATCATCGATGTTTCAGCTTTTTCAAAAGTTTCCTTACCATTTGTATCATCACTAAGTATTATGTCAAAATAATCTTTTAATGGTCCATCGCCTTCTTTAGGTCCAACAATACTTGTAGTGCAAATTATCTTAGGTGGATTGTCGAGTTTTACGGTCTGCTTTCCTATCTTCTTATGTGCATTTTTCATAGCTATCCCTCACTTTTTGTGACTTTAATCCTTAGATTACACAAGTTTTATTTTTCAATAAAAGAAGTCAATTATATAGTAGACTATTCCAACTATTACCGAAGTACCTATTCCGTACACTAATACCGGACCAGCTATAGTAAACATTTTTGCAGCAAGACCAAAAATAAAACCTTCTTTCTTAAATTCAATAGCTGGAGATACTATAGAATTTGCAAATCCTGTTATAGGAACTACAGTACCAGCTCCTGCAAATGCTGCTATTTTGTCATATATCCCAACACCAGTTAACAGTGCTCCTATAAAGACCATTATTATAGCAACCCATGTAGCCGCGTCGTCTTTTGGCACCCCCCAAGATGTAAGTGTATTAGAAAAAAACTCACCAATATCACAAATAATACCACCCACAATAAAAGCATTTATGCAGTTTCTTAATAATTTTGGTTTAGGTTCAGATTCCTTTGACAGCTGATCAAACTTTTTCTTTATCTTCTCCTCTTTTGCTTCCATATGCTCCCTTCTTTCTTTTAGAAATACTTTTTAGCTTTGGATACATATTTCTATCAACTAGAACTTTATATTATTTAATTACTGTTATGCTAAATCAAAAACCAGATTTCAATTATTATGGTTATATTTTGTGGAGTTATAGAATATTTATAAGCACCAAAATTTAGCTTGTAAAAAATGCAAAAAAAAAACGGTGGTTATCCATCCGTTTTTTAAAATTCAGATAATTTTTTCCGCATTTGCTGAAGCACTTTCTTCTCAATCCTCGAAACTTGCACTTGGCTAATCCCAAGCATCTTTGCTACTTGTATCTGAGTCTTATCTTTAAAATATCTAAGAAGTATTATCTGTCTTGATTTTGGCTCTAAACTCTTCAATGCTTCCTTTAAAGCTAACCTGTCTACCATTTCTGCATCTTCTTCGCCATTTTCTGCTATCTTATCGATTAATAATACTGGTGATCCATCATCTTGATGTATTGTATCATACAAGTATTGCATACTATTAGCTGATTCTAAAGCAAACACAATTTCTTCCTTGTCTATCCCCGAATACTCGGCTAACTCTTCAATAGTAGGCTCTCTGTCCAACTTTTTTGAAAGTTCTTCTCTACTAAAGTGAAGTTTTCTTGCCAAGGTTTTTGTATTTCTAGATACTTTTATAAAACCATCATCTCTTAAAAATCTTTTTATTTCTCCCATAATCATCGGTACAGCATATGTTGAGAATTTTACATTGAAGGAATCATCAAAATTATTGATAGCCTTTACAAGCCCTATAGATCCTATCTGAAATATGTCTTCATAATCATAGCCTCTATTAAGAAACTTTCTGCTGATAGACGAAACTAAAGGCATATTAATCTCAATAAGTCTATTCATTGCTTCTGTACTACCTTTTTTAGCCTGCCTTATGAGTTCTGTATTGTCATCATAATTGAATTCTTCTCTTTTAAAATTATTATATTCCATAGATTATCACCTAACCTATAGAATTGAATTTCTTTTTCATTACTATCTTAGTTCCTTTAACTCCATTGCTAAATACCTCTAAAGAGTCCATGAAAGTCTCCATAACAGTAAATCCCATACCGGATCTTTCTAAGTCAGGTCTAGAAGTATACAGTGGTTGCATTGCTATATTTAAGTCTTTGATTCCAATTCCAGCATCTTCAATTATGATGGTAGCTTCACTCCCCTCCAATATGGTTTCTATGCTAACTACGCCATCTTCCTTCTCTTCATAACCATGAATTATTGAATTGGTTACAGCTTCTGATACAGCAGTTTTAACATCACTTAATTCTTCTATTGTTGGGTCAAGTTGAGATATAAAGGCAGCTACCGCAACTCTTGCAAAACCCTCATTTTGAGATTTACTTAAAAATTCTATCTTCATTTTATTTCCTTCCACGTTAATTCCCCCCTGTTAAATGCATTTAATAGCATCGTCTATGCTTTCGTAAGAATTAATAATTTTGAACATACCCGATAATTCAAATACTCTCTTTACATTCTTATTTGCTGCCACTACGCTTACTTTACCATTTCTCATCGAAAGTCTTTTATATCTTCCTATAACCATTCCTATTCCTGAACTATCCATAAAAGTTACTCTTGAAAAATCAAAGACAAGACTTTTCACTCCATCCCTATCAATTCTATCATCAACTTTCACTCTTATTTCCTCTGCACTATGATGGTCTAATTCACCTGTCAGCGCCACAATCAAATTATCTTCAACTTTTTTAAAATTTAAATCCATAAATATTACTCTAAAATAGAGTAATTCACCTCCTTAGCTATTTTGCCAATTTAGTTTCCTTCTTTTTCCATAATTTTATCATAAAATTTTGTACTAAGTCAAACATATTTATCATATATTTCTATTTTATGGTATTTTTTAGTATCAACATGATTATTTATACTACTATTAGGAGTCATAAAAAAATCAAGTAATACAATTTTTGAGTATCTGGGTTTAGCTAACTTGAAAATTTTATAATTTCATAGGCAGTAAAAAAGAGAGGCAATTCATCAATATCATTTAGTTAACAAAATGACATTGATAGTTTACCTCTCATCTTACTTGCTATAGGTCGTTATTTGACTTTATTATACAATGCTATTTCACTTTTTATTGAACTCAAGATATCTTCTAAAGTACAGGTCTCATCAGCCATAAGAATCTGAATTGCATCATTTATATCATTTATGGCATAAAGGTGGAATTCCCCATTTTCTATAGATTTTTCTACTTCGCTATTCAGTATAATATCATTTACATTAGATGCTGGGATAATTACTCCTTTACCAAAAACCGTATCAATATTTTTACATACATTATAAAATCCTTCTATTTTTTCATTAACCCCACCTATAGGCTGTACTTCTCCAAATTGGTTTAATGAGCCTGTTACAGCTATATTTTGTTTTATAGGGATTTTACTAATAGCTGAAATCATGCAGACTAGCTCAGCGATTGATGCACTGTCTCCTTCAAGCATGCCATAAGTCTGTTCAAAGCTCACGTGAAAATCAACAGGAATTCTAGAATAAGGATCTATAAGAGTATTTAATAAACCTCTTAAGATATCAATAGATTTGGCATGTATATTACCACTTAAATTACTTTCTCTATGCACATCTACAATTCTTCCTACACCTTTATAACATATACAAGTTATCCTAGTAGGCTTACCAAAACTGTAATAGCCTGTATCTAAAACCGATAAACCATTTATACTTCCAATTAATTTTGACTTTACATCAATTAACATCTTTTTTTCTTTAAACATATCAATTATATCTTTTTCTACCAATTGTTCATTATAAGCCACTGAAGTTATTTCTTTACGTCCTATTACTCTTTTATCAATTTTCTTTGCCACATTATTTGCTAGTATAAGTATTCTTCCTATCTCTTCATCATCTATAAATATCTTGTGCTTATCTTGAGCTTTTCTTGATAGAAATTTCCCTATTTCATTAATTGCTTCACTACTTATACTTAACAAGTTGTTTTTCGTTTTAATTTCATCTATCATTGTGGCTAAGGAATTTTTCACTTCTTCATTTATGACTACATAAGGATTATACTCTGCTTTTATTTTAAAAAGATTCTTAAAATCTTCATCATAAGTGTACAAAGTATCATAGGTCTCACTATCCCCTATTATTATAATCTTCAAATTTATATCAATTGGTATTGGCTTCATACCATTTAGAGCCAGGAACTCCAAATAACCTCTATTATAATCATAGCTTACTTTATTACTCATAAGAGTTTTTCTCAGATAATAATAGCTTCCCGCATTATTTAAAAATGAGCTTGCTCTAACTATCAAACATCCTTCATTAGCATTTAATAATGAACCTGCTGTGATAAGTGATACATCTGTTGAATATACTCCATTATGATTTTCATAATCAATGCTTCCGATCAAGTTAGTTACACTTGGGTCCTCTTCGAATATAACTTGAGGATATTTTACATCCTTATTATCAACAAGAAGATTGATATTATTTCTATTTACTATTTCCTCTATTTTTTCCATGTCTTCTTCATAGTTCATAGAATAATTTTCAATAGTTTCCTCTTCTATTAAACTACAGACATTGTTTAAATATTCTAAAGCTTCCTTTTCTTCTATAAATTCTTTAAATATATCTTCTTTTATATCCCTTGACTCTTCATCCAAATAACTCTTAAATATTCTCTTTATTTTATCTATAGAGTTTAATTCAATATCCTTTAACTGCTCCAAGACATCTTCTGCTCCAGTTTTAAGTTTACTTGCCTTTGTTACAATTTGTTCTTTTGAATTTTGTTCTAACCCATCATACTCTTTTTCTGTCATTGCTTCTCCCTCTTTTAGAGGTATAAATGCAAATCCATTAGTAGTGGCTTTTACATCAAAACCTTCATTCTTAGCCATTTGAACAAGATCTTCAATATAATCAGTTCTCTTTTTTTGTATTTCCTCTATTATTGTTTCTTTTTCTTTATTTGATGATGAGTTATAAAAATTAAATATTTTCTCTAGATAAAAATTTTTGATTGCATCTAATCTCTCTTTAAATTTCTTTCCTTTACCATTAGCAATAAACAATGGAGTAGGATATCTAGGATCCTCTAGTGTTACGTAACAAATATCCTTTGGACATGACCTACTACTAAGGCTATCTTCAATAAAACTAATTATATTTTCAAGTTTTTCTTTAGAAAATAGATCTATAAGATAGACGTTAAACCCCTCTTTCTCGATGTTTAAAGCAGCTTCAATATTCTTATAGACCTCAGCATATTCCGGTATAAACTTTTTATCCTCTGTTCTAGATAATCGATTAAAATCTACATTATAAACGACCTCTTGTGGAGTTAACTCTCTCTTCATAACGTCCCACTCAAAAATTGCAAAAGTTAATCTTTCCCCAATTTATTAGAGCAGTTCCCTCCTCTATAAAGTAATTTACTATATTAATATTCTATTTTTTTAATTTTAGGTATAAAATTTTTCAATATATTTCATCAAGTTTCATCAAAATATGAAAAAGGTATGGACCATTGCATATAATCCATACCTTTTTCATATTTTATATTTAATTATATAATTCGTTTATATTCTACATATTAGATAACTTCTTTCCTGTTTTTTTATTCTTTAGGAAATTATATTTCATATGAAGTTGTGGGTAAGTATGCGTATACGGCTTAATAAGTAGAGTTAGATTTCTTGCCTTCACATATTTCTATAGAAGCTGATGCACCAATTCTTGTAGCACCATTTTCAATCATTTTTAAAGCGCCTTCTTGACTTCTAACTCCGCCAGAAGCCTTAACACCTAAATCTGGTCCAACAGTCTCTCTCATTAACTTAATATCAGCTTCTGTTGCTCCACCAGTTGAAAAACCTGTTGAAGTTTTAACAAAATCTGCTCCTGCTTCCTTAGAAAGTTTGCAAGCAATTACTTTCTCTTCATCAGTTAATAAGCAAGTTTCTATTATAACTTTTGTAAGCGCTTTCCCTCTAGCAGCATCTACAACTGCTTTTATATCTTCTTTAACATAGTCATAGTCCTTATCTTTAAGTTTTCCTATATTTATAACCATATCTACTTCGTTTGCACCCTTAATTATTGCATCACTTGTTTCAAATGCTTTAACTTCTTTAGTATTAGCTCCTAAAGGGAATCCTATTACAGTACAAACCTTTACTTCACTTCCGTTTAATAACTTTGCTGCCAATTCTACATTGGAAGGGTTTACACATACTGATGCAAAGTTATACTCAAGTGCTTCCTTACAAAGTTTTTCAACACCAGCTTTTGTAGCCTCTGGTTTAAGTAAAGTATGATCGATCATTCTAGCTAATTGTTCTTTATTCATCTCTTCCTCCTATTTATTAAAAGTTTTAATAAATTTTTATAATCTAAAAGAAAATTATGTTTCATAGTTTTTTTATATAGTTTTGACTTCAACAATTATTTTATAAGTTGTATATTTTAGTACAGCTTAAATATAGTATTGAAGTAAACCTCGAAACACATATTTATTATAATCTTATATATATTTTTAGTCTACCTATATATAATTGTTATAATCTCAAATAATTATAGGATTATTAACTGAAATATTAAGTTGTACATATCCAACAACTCTCAGAAACCTGGATTATCGAACAAGCATAACTTAAATTTACATGTAGGATTTCTTTATTTACGAGCTTTAATTCTTTCAGATGAGCAGATTATAGTTAATATACTTATTATGAAAAGTACCCCTTCAGCTAAAATGAAGATCAAATTCATTTTCTCATATAGAATAGTAGAAATACCTATTATCATACTTATTAATATAAAGATTTTATATGTACTTCTCATCTTGAATATTACGAAGATAAGCAGTATGAGTTTTATAATATAGAGTGCACTTAACACTATAGTTTGACTTTCGGTCGGTATCATACCTGCTAAAACTGGCACACTCAACTGTTTATAAAAATAAATACCACTCATAAAGAAACATTCTAAAAAGAGAATAGTTAAAAAAACTACTCTATAATTCTTTAAACTGTTTTTCATCATTACTCCCTGTTAAAGTGATACACCTCATGTGTACCACTTCATAATTAAATTTATATTTTCAAATTCTACTCTCAGTTTGCCCTAGATATTATTGCCTGTTGCTGACTCACTAAACTGTAATTTATTATAAGAGCCATTATTGAATTTAAATAATTAGTTTTAAGCTTCTTCTTACTAAGTATAACCATAAACATAGAAATCATCAATCTAAAGCCTCTATCCATAAAAAATTGATAATCTGGAAGTCCGTTCAAGTACTTTTCCACACTATAAACTTCTCTTATAAAGCTATCAGCATTGTTTACAACCGTGGATGCAACACCAATAACCCCTATATATTGAGGCTGTATACTTCCAACACTACTCTTTACTAGTTTACATATATCAATAGTCTTTTCTAAATTATCTTTCCATTTATCTGGATTAGTACATAATATTGTTGCTAAAGTTTGAGCACCATTGTTAGTAGTAAAATCATTCTCAGTTATCTCATCATAGGCTTTGTTAGTTATGTCCATATATGTATGACTGCTCAAACCTTGTGACACCAAAATCGCACAAATAATATAGTCATCTGAAGATGTTACATTGTAATATTCTTCTTTCATCAATGAAAATATTTCTCTCATTTTTCTTGTTACCGTATACATCTCTTCATCCTTGAAATTTTCTGTTAAAATCCATATACCTATGGATAAATATGGGCTTTCAACAAAACCATTATCTTTTAAGTGTTCTTCCCACTTTTGTATTCTTTCAAATCTTTGTTGCCACTCTTCTTCAAGTGATAACAAAATTGAAATAACATATAAATTATTTCCTCTAAATGTAGAAAACCAGCTTGTACTATCTTTTATAAATTTTCTTATAGCTCTAATTTTCTCATAATTTAATTCTTTAGCTGAGCTCGTAAGTATCAGTGCTACAAAATGATTTAGCAAATCTCCATCATACTTCAATTTATTTTTACTTTTTATATAATTATTTATCATTAAATCCACATTCTTTTTAAGTATACTATCCATAGTTTTACCTCTTTCCAAGTCTCACTTATCCCTTTAAGGGTTATTAAATATCATATAATATATTGTATTATTTATTCTCTACAATATCAATTAATAAATTGTAACAATGTTGTTAATTATATTTATGATTATTAGTTAAGTTTTTGCTTATAATAAAGTATAAGGTTGATTTTCTACTTTGCTATTTTATTAACAGCAATTGTATGCTATAATACTAGTTGTTTATTATGTTTTATAGGTTTTTATACTGAAACTTAACTGTAGACATATGTGTTCTTTATTTAGTAAATTTCTAATTCATATAAATATTTTATTAAAATATATAATTGGCATTATGTGAAATTAATTATTTTTTTGTAAACTAGATAAACTATAAATATTAATTGAAATATAAGTATGCTTTTTATATACACCCTATTTATCGCGATTTGTGTTAGAATACTGGTTTTTTACCTAATATATCAATCACAATCCCTGATATATAGTAATTTAAAATTTGAATTAGATTTAGAATAAAAAATTAGCTGGTCTTAGTTAATTGTTTAAGTTAAAATACTAAAATGGACTTATAATATTTGAATATGAAAAGGAGTTTTAACTATGGGTTTTAAGGAAAAACTATCGAAATATTATACTGACTCATACATAAAAAAGTATGGTGATAGAATGGCTCAATTTCAAGGAACAGTTATATCAGCTAAGGTTGAAGAAAAAACTATTCTTTGGATATTTCATACAATAGCAGCTACCCTAATAATAAGACCTGAAAGAAGTAAGGCAGTTATTAAATGTTCTTACAAAAAGAATAGATGGTTTAAAAAACCAGAATTTTTAGCAGTTAATCAAGGTCATAATGTTATGATCCAAGGTTTAAAGAGTGATAAAAAATCTAAATCATCTGGTGATGTAATTCAGATAATGAACGTTATAAACTTCACTACTAAGAAGGACTTATTCCCAGTTGATCATTCACAAATAAAGAAAGCTAAGCAACAGCAAATTACTAGAACAAAATAAAAGAATTGCGAACCATCGCAATTCTTTTTTGTTTTAGCCTTAATGTTACTTATGAAATTAAACTAAAACCTACTATTTTACTTTTATATATAGGTAAACACTGTTTATGAATGCTATTACTCCTGAGAAGAACAAAACTATAAGCCACTGCCCTATCATAAGTGGTGTAGTATGGAATATCCCCTGTAAGAAAGGAATATAAAGTATGGATAACAGCATTGTTACTGAAATACTTACTGCTCCAACCAAATATGGGTTTGTCAAAAACTTTATTTCAAATATAGAATGTCTTTCTGATCTACATTCGAAAACGTGAATTAGCTGCGACATTACTAAAGTACATAAAGCTAGAGTTCTGCTTGTATTAAGATCCCATTTATAATAGATACCTACCATAAATGAGAACAAGGTACATATACCAATAAGGGTACCTCTAACAACTATCTTTTCAGTAAGACCTCTTGAAAATACACTTTCATTTTTTTCTCTTGGCCTTTGCTTCATTATGTCTTTATCTGCTGGATCCACTCCTAGGGCTATAGCTGGAAGCCCGTCTGTAGCCAAGTTTACGAATAATATCTGAATTGGCGCAAGTGGGGTTGGAAGATAGAAAATTGATGCTAGAAGCATAGTTAATACTTCACCAATATTACAAGACAATAGATATCTTATAAACTTTCTGATGTTGGAATATATAACTCTTCCCTCTTCCACGGCAGCTACAATAGTCGCAAAATTATCATCCATTAATATCATAGAAGATGCTTCTTTTGTAACATCAGTTCCTGAAATACCCATGGATATACCTATATCCGCTTCCTTTATAGCAGGAGCATCATTTACTCCATCTCCTGTCATTGCTACTATATTACCATTCTTTTTGAATGCTTTAACTATTCTTAATTTATGATTTGGGCTTACTCTAGCAAAAACTCTTATCTTCTGAACCTTTTCATACAGTTCCTTATCACTCATTTTTTCAATGTCTTCTCCAGTAATTACTTGATCTGGAGTTGAACATATATTAAGATCTTTTGCTATAGCAAAAGCTGTGTTCTGGTGGTCACCAGTTATCATTACAGGCTTTATACCAGCTAATCTACATCTTAATACAGCATCTTTTACTTCTAGTCTTGGCGGATCTATTATGCCTGCAATTCCTAAGAATATTAAATTACTCTCAAGTGAGTCATCTCTTTGAATATTGGTATCCTTGTAGGCAGCTCCAATACATCTTAAAGCTTTGTTTGACATAGAATCAACAAAAGTTCCAATCTGCTTTTTTCTTTGATATGTTAGAGGTTTTACTTTACCTTCTTCATAAATATAGTTACACCTCTCTAATAATCTTTCAGGTGCCCCTTTTACATAACATATTTCTTTTCCATTTTCCTTCATTATTACGCTCATCATTTTCCTTGTAGAATCAAATGGAATATCAAATACTCTATGTCCACCTGCTAAAAATCCTTTTAAGGCGCCAACTTCTTTAAAATAAAGCTTTATAAGTGCGGTTTCTGTTGGATCTCCATGAAGAGCCTTGTCCACATATTTCTCGCTAAAATTATAATTGCAGTCATTACAGAATACAAATGATCTAGTGAGCATTGGATTTGGAGGAAGTTTCTCTTCATTTAAGTTGTATATTTTCCCATTCATATATACTTCTTTTACAGTCATGTTATTTTGAGTCAATGTACCTGTTTTATCACTACATATTATAGATGTACATCCTAAAGTTTCTACTGCTGGCAGTTTTCTAACTAATGCATTTCTCTTTAACATTCTAGATACACCTAAAGCAAGAGCAACTGTTACAATAGCTGGTAGACCTTCAGGTATAGCTGCTACTGCTAAGCTTATTCCTAGTAGGAACATTTCAGTTAAGTCATTTCCTCTTATTATACCCATTACAGTAACTACTGCACATATTACCAAACATAAAATAACTAAGACTCTTCCTAGTGACTCTAGTCGTTCTTTCAAAGGTGATTTTTCTTCTTCAATATTTTGAAGAAGATTAGCTATCTTACCCATCTCAGTATTCATACCAATTTGAGTGATCTTAATAAAAGCTTTTCCTTTTAATACGCTTGTACCCATATAAACATTGCAATCTTTTTTATTTATACTTTTGTTTACACCAACTGACTCTCCAGTAAGTAGAGACTCGTCCACCATCAAGGCTGTACTTTCTATAACTTCACCATCAGCAGGAATCCTATCACCTGATTCCAATACTACTATATCTCCAAGGGTAAGATATTTAGCATTAATAACCTTTATATTTCCATCTCTATACGCCTTACACGTAGGTGCAGCTAAAGATTTAAGCGCTTCTAAAGATTTTTCTGTTCTAAACTCCTGAATAAATCCCAATATTGCATTGATTATCACAATTATTAATATAGTGATTGCATCTGCCTTTTCTCCCATTAATCCTGATACAATGGTTGCGCCCATAAGCACCCAAACCATAAAATCATTGAATTGGGATAGGAATAATATCACAGGAGAGACGCTTTTTTTATGACTTAATTCATTTAAGCCAAAATTTTTAATTCTTCTTTCTGCTTCTGAAGAAGATAACCCTCTTATAAGTTCCTTTTCCTGTATCACTCTAGTTCCCCCTTTTCTCTGTAACATCTATAATAATATATGTAGACAGGCTATTAGTTAGAACATTGTATTATTGTTTATAGATAAACCAGTTCCAAATAAAACATATAGTTGATGATCTTTTTACTATTATTATTTAATATAATCCTCTATTAGTTTTATTAGATATAACTGGATTATCTATTCCGCTGAACTGATAAACTACTTCAATCATTAAACTCCAAATAAAGATTTCGATGGTTCTACGAATCTTTATTTGGATAAATTATAATATGAAGTAGTTTATCTGTAAGTTTACAGTAACAATCTTTACAATTTACATCCTAACTATTAGAATATATTAGTATAATAAATTATCACAAAGGAGGATTCGTTCAGTGAAAGACATTATATATGTTACTGGTCACAAAAATCCTGATTCAGACTCAATATGTGCTGCAATAGGATATGCAGAATTTAAGAACAAAAGCGGAGATATTCCTGCTATACCTGTTAGACTTGGTGAACCTAATCAAGAAACTCAATTCGTACTAAATTATTTCGGAGTAGAAAAGCCAAAATTTCTAGAAACAGTTAAGCTAAAGGTAGAGGATTTAGAGTTTGATAGAATCGAATCAGTTACACCTGAAATATCATTAAAACAGGCTTGGCATATCATGAAAGATAATAACGTTAAGTCTATACCTGTAGTAGATTCCCACAAACATTTAGTAGGGATTCTTTCAACAGCAAACTTAACTTCAAGCTATATGGATATATGGGATAATTGCATATTAGGCAAAAGCAATACTCCTATCGAAAATATTTTAGATGCACTTTCTGGTGAAGCGCTATACATAAATGCTGCTAATGCTACTTATCCTGGCAAAATTGTTGTTGCGGCTATGCAACCTGATTCAATGAAACAAGTGGTTGCAGCTGGAGATATTGCTATAGTTGGTGATAGAGCTGAAACTCAAGAAGCTCTTATAGATTTAAAAGCTTCACTTGTAATCATCACTGGTTCTCATAAAATGAATGCTGATCTACTTGAAAAGGCTAAGGCTACTGGAGTTACAGTAATATCTACTCCTTATGATTCCTTTACTGCTTCAAGATTTATAGTTCAATCAATTCCTGTTGAATATGTTATGGCTACAGAAAACTTAGTTTCATTTTCAACTGATGAATTAGCAGATGATATAAAACATGTTATGGCTGAAACTAGATATAGAAGCTACCCAGTTGTAGATAGTGAAAACAAAGTTGTAGGAAGTATCTCAAGATATCATTTAATTTCTAACCATAAGAAAAAGGTAATTCAAGTTGACCATAACGAAAGAGGTCAATCTGTACATGGTCTTGAAGATGCTGAAATCTTAGAAATAATCGACCATCATAGAGTTGCTGATATACAAACTGGAAATCCTATTTATTTCAGAAATGAACCTTTAGGAAGTACTTCTACTATAGTAGCTAAGAGATTCTTTGAGAATGGACTTACTCCATCTAGAGAAGCAGCTGGATTACTTGCTAGTGCAATAATTTCAGATACACTACTATTTAGATCTCCTACTTGTACTCCAGTAGATAAAGAAATCTGCTTAAAGCTTGCTGAAATAGCTGGTATAGATGCAGAATCTTATGCAAAAGAAATGTTTAAAGCAGGTACATCTTTAAAAGGAAAAACTGTTGAACAAATCTTTAATCAAGACTTTAAGCCTTTTACAATAGAAGGTATAAAGGTTGGAGTAGCTCAAGTTAATACAATGGACATAGAAGGCTTTATGCCTTTAAAAGATGAGATGCTTGAATACATGGAAAGAAAAGCTGAAGACTCTGGCTTAAAAGTGGTTATGCTTCTTTTAACAGATATAATAAATGAAGGTTCTCAACTTTTAGTTACAGGAAAACTTCCTGAAATTGCTGAAAGAGCATTTAAGATAACCTTAAGCGAAAATACTGCTTATCTTCCTGGTGTACTTTCAAGAAAGAAACAAGTTATTCCACCTATAACCAATGCAATATCAAATCTATAATAAAAAATCAGCTAGAATTTCTAGCTGATTTTTTTATTATATCCTTAAAATTAATGCGCTCCTTCATCCAGTACTTTAATGAGCTTCACAGAGAATTAATATTACTATAAAAAAATCAAGGTAAAGATGAGTCTTTACCTTGATTTTAAGTTATTTATCATTCCCCACATCTCATCAGCAGTAGTTATTGCTTTTGAGCCTAATTGGAATGCTCTTTGCGTTACTATCATATCTGCAAATTCTTTACCCATATCAACATTTGCATTTTCTACATATCCTTGAAGGACATCAACATTAGTACTCTTTACTACTTGAGCACCAGCCTTTGGAACATATAAACTTTCACCTACTGAAGTAAAGGCGTCGTTTCCTACGGCAGTATATACAGGAACTTGTCCTACAACTTTATTACTATCTTTCAAAGTTATAGTTCCTTGTTTATCTATTGTGAAGTTATCACTACTTATTTTATCCTGTAATGCTACAGTATCCTTGTTATATCCAGCGGCATATTCAACATCTAAAAAATTACCTTTAGCATCAACTAAATTTCCATTGGAGTCAACTTTAAAGGACCCATCTCTACTATAAGCAACAGACCCATCTGCCTGTTTAACTCTAAAATAGCCTTCACCATCTAAAGCTAAATCAGAGGACTTTTTTGTTTCCTGTAACTGTCCCTGAGAGTCATCTCTAACCCATGAGGATGTTCTTACCCCTGTACCGGTATAAGCAGTTTTATCATTAATAGGATAACCTTGCTTATCTAAACTTTCCTGCATCAAATCTTTAAATGATACATCTACTCTTTTATACCCTGTAGTGCCGACATTTGCTAAGTTATTAGATATTGAATCTAACTTTTCTTGGTTTGCAAGCATTGCGCTTTTTCCATTCCATAAAACTCTAAACATGCTTACCTCCTATTATCTAACTGATCCAATTTCATTTGCTGCTTTTGATAAGGTCTCATCCATAGTTTGTACTACTTTTTGAGTTGTTTCAAAGCTTCTCATGACAGTCATCATATTTACCATTTCATTTACTATATTAACATTTGATTTTTCAAGCGTCTTTTGTTTTACATAAACTTGTCCGTTGTAATTAGGAGTTTCGCTTGATTCGTACAAATTATCTCCAAGTTTCTTTAGATTTTTATAATCATTAAAATCAGCAACTTGCATTTTATATTGTGGTACATTATTTACAATAACATTATTGCTATTATCAACAGTTAGTTTACCATTTCCAACATAAATAGGCTCAGAAGCACCAGTTTTTATATTTCTGCCCATTACACTGTCGCCTTCACTAGTTACCAAGTATCCTGCTGTATTAATCCTAAACTGACCATCCCTTGTGAAATATGTTTTATCTCCTCTTTTAACAGAGAAGAAGCCTCTTCCATCAATAGCCATATCTGTATCATTATCAGTACTTGAAAGAGTACCTTGAGTAAATTCTACGTCTGTACCATCAATCTTAGCTCCAAGACTCAAACTTCCTATTGTGTTTTTTACGTTTTGACCGCCAACAACTTTATCTTTGTTTTGTATTAACACATCTTGAAACTTTTTCACCTTTAAATCTTCAGCCTTATATCCATTAGTATTGGCGTTAGCCATATTGTTTGTGATAACATCTTGCTTTGCTTCTAAAGTCACCATTGCATTTACAGCTGTATATAAACCTCTAATCACTTTTTCACATCCTTATCAAATATTACTTTGCTCTCATCCTGGTATATCATTCCGTAGCCTCTAGCTTTTTCTTCAATTCTTTCTCTTGACATACTTACATTGTATTGATAACCAAACATGCAGAAAGTACCTATTAAAATTCCTATACCAATTCCAAGTAATATTTTTTTATCAGCTAGAAATAGAAATATTTCTCTTACTTTTTGTATAATCCTTTTATTAATAGTACTTCCCCCTTTCCAATAGCAAGCTCCTCACAAATTTGGTCATCAGTGAAGCCCTTATCTAAAAGTTCCTTCACTGATCTTGCCTTATCAGAAATCATATTTTTATTTGAGTTCTTAGTCACAGAAACAGATTCTTCATATGAAGCCTCGTCATCTATACGATAATCAATAGTACCACTTTTATTATCGTCAGGTTCTTCACTATTCTTAATAGCTTTTAGTCTTTCTATTTCTAACTGGAGCTCTAATATAGTTTCACTAAACTCTCTTCTTAGATTACCAATTTCTATATCGTGCTCCTCTACTCTTTCTCCTCTTTGCTCAAGGATTTTCTCAAAGGAACCGTCTTCTTTTTTTAAAGCTCTATAATTTATTGTAATAAGCAATACTCCAATAATAATAAGTACAAATGGCATTTTAACTACCTCTTTATATGTAATGAAGCTTCTTCATAGCTGCTCTTAGATTTCTTATTGCCCTACTATGTAATTGACATACTCTTGACTCTGATACTTCTAATACCTTACCTATTTCCTTAAGTGTAAGACCTTCATAGTAATATAAGCTTAATACTATTCCATCTTTTTCATTCAATAATCCTAAAGCCTTACTTAACATCTCAACCTCTTCTTTTTCTTCTAAGGTTTTTTCAGGACTAGGACTGTTCTTATCTTCTATTATACCCATAATCGAAATATCATCATCATCTGAAAATATAATATTTTCTAATGATACTATTGATATGTAGTTTATGTAGTTTTCAATTTCACCTACACTCTCTAATGACATATTAAGTGCTTTAGCTATTTCCTCATTGCTCGGTTCTTTACCTAAGCTTTTTTGAAGAGAGTCTATTACTTCATTGTATCTATTAAGTTTATCCATAGCACCCTTTGATATAGGGCTATTTCTTCTTATTTCATCAATCATTGCACCTTTTATTCTTATAGAAGCATAGGTCGAAAACTTCATTCCTTTACTCTCGTCAAACTTGTTCATTGCGTCCATGAGACCAACCATACCATAACCAACTAGATCATCGTACTCAACATATTTGCTTTTGCCAAGAATAACTCTAGATGCTATATACTTAACTAATGGTATGTATTTTTCTACTATTTTGTCTCTATACGCTAAAGCACCTTGTACTGCCATATAAATTCCTCCCTTAGAGTAATTCTCTTTGTTTTCTCATTATATCAAACACCATTCTTATGATCTTATCTCTAGTTCTTTCATCTATGTTGTCAAAATTCACACCATAGATCCATTGTTTATCTTCAGTAGTTTCTACCCTTACTATATTTCCCTTTACTAATACTTGTTGATTACTATATTTAAGTTCAGAGATAATACTATCGCCTTTTGATAACTTTTCCTTGAGTTTAACTCTCATTCCTCCGCCACTTAAGTCTAGCAATATTGCAGTATTAAGTTTAAGCTTTTCTATATCCTCTACTGTATAATCCCCAGTAATATAACTTATTATTTGAGCAACTTTAACTCTCACATAATCTCTTCTTTGTATTCTTACTATGTCATATGGATTAGTCATAACATACATAGGTATATTATTCTCTTGTGATCTAGAAATTATTGTGGATTTAAACTTAAAAACATCTCCATCATCACAAAAGCTCATAAATTCTAAATCTAATCCCCTTGAAACAGTTAGGTATTGACCCTCGCTTGCAGGTAAATTTATGTTAAAGAAATTTTCTCCTATGTCTTGAATCTGACATCTGTATATCCTTTCTTCAAACAATACATCTAGTCTGTTGTTTACTAATAAAGTTAAATTGCCCATCTAATTCACTCCTACGAAAATATCTTAAATATCTTTTTAAACAATCCCTGAACTCCAGTTCCATTTTCTTTTTCAGCAGATCCAAGTAAATGATTTCCTATATCCTGAATACATTCTGCAGCATCTGAGCCTGGATATCTTACTATAAAAGGCATCTGTTCTCTAACAGCTTGAACTAATTTCTTATCATCCAACACACATCCATAGTATTTTAAGTTCATACTTAAAAACTTATTTACTACGTTTTCAAATTTAGAAAACGTTTCTTCCCCTTCTTTATATGAAAGAGCTTTATTTACTACTACATTTGCCCTATCTTTTATCTTAAAATGACTTGTGGCCTTCAGAAGACTATAAGCATCTGTCAAAGAAGTAGGTTCTGGTGTAGTTATAACGATAAGCTCATCACAGCAAGATATAAATGCTAATACGGTTCTATTAATACCTGCTCCAGTATCCATAAATATATAATCGAAATCTTCTATCTCAGAAATTTTGCTTAAGAACACTTCTCTTTCTTCATCGGTTAAATCTTCTACCTTGTTAAGCCCTGAGCCTCCTGGTAATAGTTTTATACCGAATGGTCCTGTTGCTAAAACATCATTTAAATTTTTATTATTATTTATTACATCAAATATATTATACCTCGAAGAGATTCCCATTAAAACATCATCATTCGCCATTCCTATGTCAGCATCGAAGATTAATACTTTTTTACCCATCTTTTGCAAATGAATCCCTAGATTTACTACAAAGTTGCTTTTTCCAACTCCACCTTTTCCTGAGGTTATAGTTATTATCTTCCCTTTTTTTGTTAAAGAAGGATTGCTACTCTGCGCAAGCTTTCTAAGGCTCTCAGCTTGATCTAACATATATTATCCTCCCCCATAATGAGCTTAGCTATCTGTTCTTTTGTAAAAATAGTTATGTCATCTGGAACTGTTTGACCTGTTGTCATAAAGCTTATAGGTTTATCTGCCAATTGCAATATGTTTAAAATAGATCCATAAACGGAAGTCTCATCTAGTTTAGTTATTATCACGTGATTGTAATTTAATATCTTAAAGCCCTCTACAATTGACTTTATATCACGATTTTTTGTAGTAGCACTTATAACTAAATGTATGTTATCTGAATTGACTTTTTGTACAAAAGCCCTTAGTTCAGATATTTGCATTGAGTTCTTACTGCTTCTTCCTGTAGTATCTATAAGTATTACATCACAATCTTTCATTGAGTTTACTGCATCTTCCATCTCTTTGATTGTTATAACTACCTTAAACTCTAAATTCATGATTTCTGCATATGTCTTTAATTGATCTACAGCACCAATCCTATATGTATCTACTGTTATAAGTCCTACTTTTTTCTTTTCAATTAATGCCATTCTCCCTGCAAGCTTTGCTATTGTAGTAGTTTTACCAACACCAGTGGGCCCTACTAATACAACCGGTCCTTTTAAATCTACGTTCTCAACTTTAATTCTTTTTTCTATAACATTTTCTAAAGCCTCTTCATCATGCTCTTCAGATAAAGGTATATCTTTAATTAAAGTTTCCGCTAAATTTTCCTCTATATCATTATTTATAAGGCTTTTTCGGATATTTTCATAGGGCTTTTCTTTAGCATCTTCACCAGATATAACCTTAGAAATTAAACTTTTCATTTCTCTCATTTCTTTTACTATATAGTCTTGAGTATTATTTAGAGAATATGAATCCTTTAATGTCTCATTCATCGGTCTATTAGAGTTCGCTCTGACTGTAGAACTTCCATCATCTTCTCTATCTGTTTTGTAATTTATACCACTTTTACTACTAGATATCTGATCATTCATTAACTTTTTTATACTCTCAATGGAGTCTTCTAAAGTATCTTCTTTCTTTCTATTATCAGCTCCGTCTTTTTTTGATGCATTTTCTACCGCAGCTGTTACCTCGATCATTTTAGGTGAAAAGATGCCAATGAATCCAGGTTTCTTTACTTTTCTTTGACTTATTATAACGGCATCTTTTCCAAGCTCATATCTGATTCTTGTCATTGCCTCATTCATGTTTTTAACCATGTATTTTTTAATAATCATTAAAACGTCACTACTCCTTCAGTTCTAATCTCTACATCATTAGGAATCTCATTTAGAGATATTACCATAACATGAGGAAATACCATCTCAATTAGCTTTCTGAAAGGAGCTCTCACATTTGGTGATACTAAAATAACTGCTTGATTATTGAAAAAGTAAACAGAATCTAAAGTATTCTTTATTGAATTAAATATTATAGTAGTAGTATCTGGATCAACTGCTGGGAAAGAACCATTGATAGACTTTTGAATATTGCTTACTATCACTTCCTCAATTTGTGGATCCAATGTTACAACAGATACCCTTCTATTTTCATCAATTATCTGATTACATATAGTTCTTGATAATGCAAATCTAACATACTCAGTGAGAAGCTCAATATCTTTCGTATTTCTTGAGTTATCTGCTAAAGATTCCATAATAGTTACCATATCTTTTATTGGAACCTTCTCCCTTAATAAGCTTTGTAATACTTTTTGTAGTTCTCCGATTGTCATTAAGTCTGGTATAAGTTCCTCTACAACCGCACTATACTTTTCTTTAGTATTATCCACTATTAGTTTAACTTCTTGTCTTCCTAATAATTCATAAGAATGTGCTTTTATTGTTTCAGTTAAATGAGTAACCATTACAGTAGTTGGATCTACAACTGTTAACCCCTTAATTTCAGCTTCCTCTCTTTGATCCTTATTTATCCACATAGCTGGAAGTCCAAAGGTCGGCTCAATTGTTCTAATACCTGGAATATCTGCATTTTCACCAGATGGATCCATACATAAAAGCATGTTTGGCATCATTTCTGAACTTGTTACTACTGTTCCTCTAATCTTTATAACATATTCATTTGTTTTAAGTTGAAGGTTGTCCCTAATTCTTATAGGTTGAACCACTATTCCCATTTCAATAGCACATTGTCTTCTTACTGAAGCAATTCTTTGTAGTAAATCTCCACCATTACTTTCATCTGCAAGCGGTATAAGGCCATATCCTATCTCTACTTCCATAGGCTCTACCTGTATAAGAGTCATTACATTTTCAGGCTCTTTTCTTTCTACTTCAGCAATGGCTTCTTCCTCTTGAACTATCTCTCTTACAATCTTTTCTTGCTCATCTTTATATAATGCATATGCTCCTGCTCCAAAGCCTACAGCCATTATTAGGAAAGGCACTTTAGGCATTTGAGGGATCAATGCTAAGAATAGCATTAATACTGAAGCAAGTCCTAAAACTATAGGGAATCCTGTAAGTTGCTTTGAAACAACTGAACCAAAATTCTCAGCATTACCAGATCTAGTTACTAATATACCTGACGCAGTAGATATTAATAGCGCTGGAATCTGGCTCACTAACCCATCACCTATAGAAAGCCTAACAAACTTTTGAGCTGACTCTGTTATTGGAAGTCCCATCATAACGCTACCAATAATAATACCACCTATAATATTTATTATAGTGATTATTATGGCTGCAATAGCATCTCCTTTAACGAACTTAGAAGCACCATCCATGGCTCCATAGAAATCAACTTCGGCCTGAAGGTCTGCTCTTCTTTTCTTAGCACCCATCTCATCTATAAGTCCTGCATTCAAATCAGCATCGATACTCATTTGTTTACCTGGCAATGCATCTAGTGTAAATCTAGCTGATACTTCTGATACTCTTCCAGAACCATTTGTTATTACCACAAACTGTACTATCATTATAATTAAAAATATTATAATACCTACAACATAGTTGCCTCTAATAACGAATTCACCAAAAGAATCAATAACCTGACCAGCATATCCCCCTGTTAATATAAGTCTAGTTGATGATATGTTTAATCCTAATCTAAAAAGTGTTGTAACTAGCAGTAAAGTTGGGAAAACTGATAGTTGAAGCACATTAGTAGTAAACATAGTTATAAGAGCTATAACCACCGACAATGTTATGTTCAGTGCTATTAGTATATCTAGCATACCTGCTGGGAAAGGTATTATTATCATTAATATTATGCCTATTACGCCTAACGCAACAAGAACGTCTAGATTCTTTTTCAAACTTATCTTTCTGCTACCTTCCATAAATTAATCTCATCCCTTTCCTATTTTTTCTTCATCTTAAAAACTATCGCTAATATCTCAGCTACTGCTTGATACATATCAGCTGGTATTTCTCTGTCTACATCAACCTGCTCATATATAAGTCTAGCTAAAGGTTTATTTTCTAATATTGGAATATCATTTTCCTTAGCAATTTCTTTTATTCGAAGGGCTATATTATCTGCTCCCTTTGCAATTACCTTAGGCGCTTCCATATTTCCTTCTTGATATTTTATTGCTATCGCCAGGTGAGTAGGATTTGTTATAACCACTGTAGCATCTGGGACAGCTTGCATCATTCTTCTTGTAGCCATTTCTCTTTGTCGTTGTTTTATCTTTGATTTTATTTGAGGATCTCCTTCCATTTGTTTAAATTCTTCTTTAACCTCTTGTTTTGACATCCTCATTTCTTTATTGAACATTCTTCTTTGCATAAAGTAATCTAATGCAGCAATAACAACCAAGACTAGAGTAATCTTCATAAATATATTTAGTAATAATCTTTTAAATTCAGCTCCAAGAGATGGTAAATAGAAATTACCTATATTTATAATCTCCATATAGTTTGACTTTACAAAATCATAGCCAATATATGCCAAGATGCAAACTACTATAAAGTTTTTCCCTAAGTCGACGAAATTTTTCTTAGAGAACATATTTTTTAATCCGTTTAGAGGATTAAGTTTCCCTAAAGAAGGTTTTAATGGCTCTGCTGTAAACAAGAAACCACTTTGTGCAATAGATGACAATATACCTATTACCATGATAGGTACAACTATAGGTATTAGATCTTTCATTATTCTATAAATCACCATTAAAGACAAACCGTTTAGATAACTTATATTTATCTCTTGATGAAAGTTATTTGACAAAAAATATATAAGATTATATTTTAAATCACCACCTATATATCCACCTAGAGCAGCTATTACAAGTGTGCAAGCCACTAAAGTCATTGCAAGGTTTACATCCTTACTACGAGGTATTTGACCTTTCTTTCTAGCTTCAGATTTCTTCTTAGGAGTTGCCTCTTCTGTTTTGTCCTCTGCAGCAAATATGAATACTAGGGGTAATGCCTTGTATATATTTTGGTATACATCTGGCAGATAGCTAAAAGCTGCTATCATTGCTTTTATTATCATAGGAAGTGCTATCAAAAATGAAGCTACTCCAACTAGCATCTTGATAGGCATTCCAAGTATCATTATATTTAACTGTGGCACTGTTCTAGATATAAGTCCCATAGTTAAATCAGTTATTATTATTATCAATACTATTGGTATTGCAATTTTCAAACCTATTATAAAATACTGAGTAAAAGAATTAAGTATGGTCATAATACTCTCTTGAAATATAATGCTTTTACCTATACCTACAATCTTATAACTACTAGAAAGTTCTTTTATCAGCATATGATGTCCATCTACTATGAAAAAAATCAGTATAGCTACCCAGTATAAAAGTCTAGATAATAAACTTGAGTTGGACTTTGTGTTTGGATCAAACATAGATATCATACCAAGACCTATCTGCTGATCCATAAGGCTTCCTGCCATTTCTATGACATAGAATATAATTGAAGTTACGAAACCCAAAGTTATTCCTGTCATAACTTCATTAAATGCATAAATTATTATTGTATAATTACTTTGGATATTTTGTATAACACTTATGTCTATAGTTCCTACTAGTATCATTGATAATATAAGATTTAAAGATATTTTAAAGGCTGCAGGTGTTCCTGAAGGAAAAAAATTAGGTATCACTGTAAAGAATGTTACGAGTCTTAGAAAGATAAAAAATATCGCTAAAAAGTACGCTGTATCTATCAAGTTTATCACCTTTAATGTACTATATTAGCGATCATTTGAAATATTCGCTCAGTGAAAGACATTAGCTGTGTCAACATCCAACTACCTAATAATAATCCAACAGCTGCAACTGCTATGAGTTTTGGGACAAAAGTAAGTGTCTGCTCTTGTATCTGAGTAGACGCCTGAAAAATACTTATTAATAAACCAAGTACTAGTGAAATCACCAAAAATGGTGCTGAAAGATATAATGCGGTTGTTAATGCATCCTTTATTATTCCTATAACTAATTGTTCACTCATATTAACTCACCTCAAGAAAAACTCATAATTAACGATTTCACTATTAAGTACCATCCATCTACCAAAACAAACAGAAGAAGCTTAAATGGCAGAGAAATCATAGCTGGAGGTAGCATAAACATACCCATAGACATTAGAACACTGGAAACTACCATATCTATTATTAAAAAAGGCAAAAAAATCAAAAAGCCAATTTGAAAAGCTGTTTTTAACTCACTAATAGCAAAAGCCGGAATTACAACATATAGAGGAACTGTATTTTCATCTATTTTAGTCGCATCCAATTTTGCTGCTTCAATGAAAAGCTTTAAGTCTTTTTGTCTTGTCTGTTTCAGCATGAATTGCCTTAATGGCTTTGAACCAACATCAATAGCCTGCTGCTGTGTTATTTTATTGTCCATATACGGCTGCAATGCATTGGTGTTAATATCATTATACACTGGCTGCATAATAAATATAGTTAAAAATAATGCCAACCCAATCAAAACTTGGTTAGGTATAGACTGTTGTGCCCCTATTGCATTTTTAAGGAAAGAGAAAACTACTACAATCCTAGTAAAACTGGTCATCATGATCAGAAAGGATGGTAGTACTGAAATTAGTGTTAACATTACCAATAGTTTTATATTTGACACATAATCCTTAGGGTTAGTTGTATTTCCCACAGTAATATTAACATTAGGTACAGGGGTGTCCTGTGGAGCAGCTTGTGCTTTATATGTAGTAAGTCCTATTAAGACAAAAGCTAATATTAAAATAAATATGTATTTCTTTTTCAATTTCATCTTATTTTTCCTTTAAATCCTTTTACCTTAATATTTCCGAAAATATCCGAGTACTTCTTCATCATATCCTGTTGAAACTGATCCTTACTTTCTAATATGTTTCTCAAAGTCTCTTCATCAATTTCTTCTAGTTTTTCTGTGCTATTCTGAGAACAACTCATCACAACACCTTTGCTACCAATCTGAAGAAGCACTATGGATATTTCTTTAGATAACTGAATCTTTTCTATTACTTTTATATATCTACCTTTTTGAAGACTATTATACTTGTTTCCAGTAAGTTTTAGTGAAATTAGTGCCAAACATAATATAAACAGAAAACTAAACACTAACTTTATAATTAAAAAAAATAAATCCATAATTTACTCATCCCTTACTGTACTATAAGTTCTTGAAAATATGCCTCTATAAATTGACCTTGTGAAACTCTTTTATTTAATGTATCAATTAATTCTTTTTTAACTTGTTCCAAATTCTCTGATTTAAAATCAGCTGCTTTTTTTGATTGCAAAAATTCAAGTGCTGTTGATTGAAGCGCAATTAAATCATCAGTTGATTCTGTTGCAAGTTTTTTATTAGTTTTATCGTATCCAATTGACACCTTCGCTTTAAGGTAATGCTTTTCTTTATCATCGTTAAGATTTACAGTGTATTCTCCAAGTTCTAAATAAGCTTCTGATACTTTAGCAACTACTTTTGAACTAGAGGTACTTGAGCTATCTTTTCCCTTTACGTAAAGAACATAGTATCCTCCAAAAAAGCCCATACCAGCTAGGATTAAGACAAGTAAAACTATTATGATAAGATTACTCTTTCCCCCTCCGGTTTTTTCTGCCTTTTCTTTTTTTTCTTTTTTTTCTTTCTTCTCAGCCATTACTTCTTCTCCCTTTCTAATGCAACTATCAAGATATTTATTCTTCTATTTTTAGCTCTATTTTCAGCTGTGGAGTTATCAACTATAGGTTTATATTCTCCAAATCCTGCAGCTGTAAATCTAGCAGCATTAACATTTTCTTGATCAATAAAAAATTTAACAACATTAACTGCTCTCGAAGCAGAGAGATCCCAATTGCTCTGAAATCTATATGTATTTATAGGCACATTATCAGTATGCCCTTCGACAATTATATTATTGGGAACAGTTTTAATTAGATTTCCAACTTTATCAAGCAAACTTTTACTATCCGGGATTAAATCAGCTTTGCCTGATTCAAACAACAGACTATCCCTAAGCTGTAGTATAACACCTCTATCATCTTGTTTTAATTCAACTGATGCCCCAAGTTTATTATCTTCTATATATTTTTTAGACTTCTCATATATATCATTAATATTTGCCTTTTTTTCCAAGTCGCTTGCAGTATTCTCAACAATATCAGTACTCTGTGCTTTAACCTTTGCACCCTGTCCTGTTAATATCCCCTGTAGCGATGTTGGTATTGAAGACAAACTTTGCTCATCCATAGTTGAAAAAGAATATAATAATATAAAAAGTATCAAAAGAACCAATATAGTACTTGAGAAAGGTATTAGCCATTGATCATTTTTAACTTGCTCCTCTTGTACTCTTCTTCTAGCCATTATATACAGCCCCTTTTAGACTGCTTGTATTTTTTAAATATTCCAATCTTTCTTTAGGTGAAAGATAATTAACAAGTTTTTGCTCCATTATTCTAGGGTTTACTCCAGATTGTATTGAAAGAACACCTTCAACTATCATCTCTCTAATTGCAACTTCCTTGTCATTTTTAACCCCTAAGTTAGCTGCAATAGGATTAAGTATTACATTAGCTAATATAACTCCATAAAGAGTTGCTACAAGGGCTTTTGCCATGCCTGAAGCTAAAGAACCTGAATCATTTAAGTTAGAAAGCATTTGTATAATTCCAATTAAAGTACCTATCATACCAAAAGCTGGCGCATAGTTGCCCCAAGACTTAAATATATTTGCTCCTTTAGTATGTCTATTTATCATTTCATCTATTTCTAATTCCATTATTTCCTTAATCATTTCTGGCTCTGTTCCATCAACAACCATTCTTAATCCATTTTTGAGAAATTCATCTTCCATGGTACTTATATAATCTTCTAAAGAAAGTAGCCCATCTCTTCTTGCTTTCTTTGATATATCGGTGAACTGAGTTACAATCTCACTTCCTGAAATCTCAGTATCCTTTGTTGCTGAAATAAATACTTTACCAATATTCTTAATTTCATCTAAAGAATAATTTACTATTAGTGCACAAAGTGATCCCCCTACTGCTATCAATATAGACGGGAAATCAAAAAATATTTTAAATCCTGCACTATTGTGCATCCCAAAAGCCAACATGATTATTCCTGCTATTAGACCTATCACAGTAAGCGAATCAAACTTCTTCATAGCTTACCTCCTATTACTTTAGAGCGAATATCTTATTCTTGTATCTTATTACTTTATCCACTACTTCTTCAACAGTCTCTAATACAATGTATTTCTTTCCATTTGTAAGTGTAATTATAGTTTCTGGAACTTCTTCAATTTTTTCTATATGTTCAGCATTTAAAACAAATTCCTGATTATTCATGCCAGTAACATTAATCATTAAAGCCTCCTATTAGTTGTATGGGACATCATTTAGATGTCCCATATATTTTTTATTATCTCTTTAAGTTGATTATATCTTGAAGTATTTCATCACCAGTATTGATCATCTTACTACTTGCTTGGAAAGCTCTTGTAGCAGTTATCATATCAGTAAATTGTTCTGCAAGGTCAACGTTTGACATTTCAAGCATACCTTGAAGCGCATCTCCAAATCCCTTACTGTTATCATCATCTCTAGTATTTGATCCACTCTTTATAGTAGCTTCTCCAGAGTTTACTGATTGAGCATAAAGATTACCACCAAGTTTAGTAAGTCCTGATGCGTTCTTAAAGCCAGCCATCGCTACTTGTCCAAGTGCTGCTACTTTTCCATCTTCAAGAACTCCGTTTATTATACCATTTTTATCAATTGTATAGCTTTTTATTCTAAGTTCTGTATCAGTTCCAGGTATTTTAACCTTTTCTGGTATTCTTAAAGTTTTTAAGCCACCATCATATGCTTTAACAGTTTTAGTTCCGTCAACAAAAGTAACAGCTCCGTTTTCATCTAAACTTTGAACTGGAGTACCACCCTCAGAAATATCTGAAACTGATTGAGATTGAGTTAATGGTCTTATAGTTGACCCAGTTGGAATCGATAATGTCTGATCTATTTGAGCATTTTCTAAAGCATTTTGTATCTCTCTATTTAACCTCTCAACTGTAACTCCTGGTGTCACAAAGTCGCCATTTAAAATTATCTTCTTATTAGTAGTATCTATGTCTACAGATGGGGTTGTTCCTTGTGTAACTTTACCTACTTGCACAGAATATCCATTTAATGCTGCTCCTGTACCTGCTACAAAACTTAAACCTAAAACATCACTAGCAATTTGAGGTGCCACTTTTTCTGAACCACCAGAAATTTGATTTGATACTAAGTTTGAATAAGTCTTTCCAGTACCGCTTCCAACTGTTACTTTATAAGTAGTATCGTAGTTTGCTGCAGTAACTCCTGCTGGAGGATTAGCAATTACGGCATCCTTAATAGCCTGTTGTAATTGTGTTGAAGTAACCGCATTTGGAGTTAAGAAGTCACCTGAAATTTGTACAACCTTTTGTGTTGGATCACATACAGCTGTTACTGAATTTGCTCTTACATCAACTACTTGGAAAGTATATCCGTTATAAGTTGATCCCACTGGGAATGATAATTTTAAGTTTGCAACTGTAATATCTGATGGCTTACTGTCATCACTACCATTTTCTATTTTTCCAACTTGAGTAGCTAAAGGATCATAGGTTCCTGTAACAGAAAGTAGCTTTGGTGAAGTTATATTATTTTTAACTAGTTCATTATTATATAATGTTGCTAAATTAGTCACATTTGAAGCTACTGATAAATCGCCGTTCATCGTAACTACCATATTTGATTTATCTATAGTTACTGATGGAGTTACACCTGATCCGGTATTACCATACTTTATAGTATAATCATTTAATTTTCCACCATTATCAAAGTTAAATGTTAATCCACCTAAAGAAGCTATTGGAACTCCAGTGTCATCTGTAAGTGTTGGAACAGCTTTGTTTGCTCCTAAAGAATCTGTTTTTGCACTTATTTGAGATAATGTACTTACTGAACCAGTTATCTTTTCAACTTGTTGACTAATTCCTGCTGCACTTAGTCTATCATTTATTGCAGCTAATAATTCAGTATTGCTTACATTTCCATTTACTAAATCAGCATTTATTACTATCTTATTAGGGTTCTTAGTAATAGTTGCATCTGTAGTTGTTCCTGGTCCTATCTTATCGAATTCAATTGAATAACCTTCTAGTTCTTTACCATTTCCAAATTGGAATGTTAAACCTGCTGCTGTTACATTTCCTGGTGCCGCATCATCTAATCCACCTACTGCCTTGTCAGAAGCTAATTTATTTATCACATCAGGCTTTCCAGCAACAAATACACTTTGTGCTATTCCAGCTGAATTAAGAGCTTTGTTTATTGCTGATTCGACCTGAGCAGCTGTTAAGGCACCTGCAGTTGCAAAATCACCACTTAATACTATTTGTTTATTACTTTTATCAACGTCAGCAGAAGTTACAGTTTGAGGTCCTATTTCTCCAACCACAACTTTATATCCATTTAAAGCTGATCCTGGTCCAAACTTTATATCTAATCCATCTAAGTTCACCTTATTTGGTGCTACTGAAGATGCAGCTACTGATGTATCATCATTTGTTAAAGAATATCCCATAACTCTGTATCCATCAGCAGTTATTAAGTTTCCTTGTTCATCTAAGCTAAAAGCACCATCTCTTGAGTACATAAGCTGTGCACCTGAATTAGTTAAAGATTGAGCAGTTATATTATGAGCTCCAGCTCTTTGGTTAACTTGAAGCTGATTATCTCCAAAAACCGAGCTACCTTTACTAACCATGAAGAATCCATCACCGTCAATTGCCATATCTAGAGCTCTTCCTGTTGGTTGTAAGTTACCTTGTTTCATTACAGAATCTATACTTGCAAGCTTTACACCAAGTCCAACCTGTGCTGAGTTTACACCACCTTGATTTGCGTTTGGCGCCATTGAATCCTTAACACTTTGGCTAAGCATGTCCTGAAATCTTGCAGTCGAAGATTTAAATGCTGTTGTTCCAACATTGGCTATATTGTTACCTATAACATCTAGCTTAGTTTGGTTTGCTTTCATTCCACTAATTCCTGAATACATTGATCTTAACATATATATTGACCTCCCAAAATTTTAATTTAAAATACCTTGCTTCTATCCTTCCACAAGGTGAGGCCCCCTATCTTAGGTCCAGCCTCTTGTTTATAAAATCACTACGCTATCAACGTTAGTGAATACATTTTCCTGAGCTCTATTCTTCTCTACCGCAGTTATTATTGTATTATTCTCTACACTGGCAATCAAAGCCACATCCTTGTATACCATGACCGTATTCTTTGCACCCTTCTCCTTGGCTAAATCAAATCCTCTTTGAATTTTCATGTAATCTGCTTTTGAGAAATTTATATCTTTTAATCTTTCCGATGCATGATTAGAGATCTTGTATCCATATTCTTTTGAGATTATTTTCTCATCTAATATATCTTTAAAGCTCTTCTTACTAGCATCAGTATTCTCTTTTTTTCTTTCTAAAGGTGCAGTTAGGTTACCAACTAAATACGGTTTACCATTTACTATCCTATAACTCACACCTACCACCCTATTCTACAGCATTTACTTTTGTAAGCTTATCGTAAGTGAATGTCTTAAGAGCATCCGATCCATCAACCTTAACTGATAAGTTTATAACTCCATTTTCCTTTGAAACACCCTTTACAATTCCCTTGTAAGCATTACCAGCACTATCTTTATCTGAGAATTCTGCTTGCTTACCAATTAGTGATGCAGCTGATAAGAAAGACATATTTCCATTGATATTGGTTATTGGTGCTATGGTACTGTCTGGTACATCCAAAACAGAATCAATATTACTCATAGAGAAATCTTTATACTGATTTTGCCCATTTACATTTACAGCTACACTGATTGTAGTTTCACCATTCTTGGTACTTACAGCTTTTACCACTCCTGTATATGGAGTTCCGTTTTCGTCAAGGTCTTTCATAGTAACACCTTTACCTACTAGTGAGTTAGATGCAAAAGAACTCATTGTAGTATTTAAGTTTGCCATTTGTTCCATTGAAGTGAATTGTGCCATCTGTGATATGTACTGTGTACTGTCCTTTGCGTTATCTGGATCTTGGTTTGACAACTCTGCAGATAAAATCTTTAAAAACGAATTCTTGTCCATATCCTTACCAGGTTGTATTATTGTTGTACCTCTTGAAGTAGCTCTTGACCCATCATAATTTTGAACATAGCTTGTTGAATTTATATCTGTTGCCATTATAACACCTCCTATACTAAATAATTAAGATTATTATTTATGGTAGCTTGTCTATTATTATCCTCAATACTTATATCATCTTCTGATAAATTACTATTGCCTCTATTGCCATTTCCTTGATTTCTATTTTCTTTTTGTTCACTGCCAAATCCAAAGTTTGCTGCTTGAGAGTTTGGATCTCTGTTAGGATTATTGTAATTATCATTTCTAAGCTCTATAGCAACTTCTGGTATCTTTATCCCGTTAGAGCTTAAACTCTTTTGTAGTTCCTTCAGATTATCATTCAAAAGACTAAATGCTTCTTTTGTGTTGGCTGTTAATGTAGCTTTCATGCTATTTGTATCTAAAGTTAGTTTTATAGTTATTTCTCCTAAGTTTCCTGGGTTAGTTTTTAAAGTTAATTCTTTTACATCTAACTTTTCCATGTACTTAATTGATTTAACTATATCATTTATCATCGTATTTCTATTAATAACAGGTTGTTCATTTGGAGTTGCAACAGCTTGAGTATTATTTTTCATCTGATCAACCATCATCGAAAACTTACTCTGCACATTGCTATCCTTATCACCAATAATAGATTTAAGTAATTTATCACCGTCAATAGAATCAGAAGTTATCTTCTTTGTTGAATTATCAACAGATACATTATTTTCATTTGTTCTGAATCTATTAGCAGCTACATACAAGTTATTTACATTTGCAGATGTTTTTTCTTTATTAGTACCATCTTGCTGTAAATCACTTTCCTTTACATTATTTTTTATATTAATTAATTCAAGAATAACTTGTTTAATATCTTTTGTATCTACAGTTGATTTTAATGACTTATCATCTTGTGGTTTGTCATTTACAACAGTTTCAATTAAATTTTGTAAGTTTTCCTTAGTTTTGTTATCTAATTGCAAAGGCCCTTGAGTTTGTGAATCATCAACTTTTCCCAATAGATTCATTATTTCTGTAACTATGTTTGATGATTTTGTCTGTGCACTTGCTGAAGAATCAATATTTTGACTATTGTTACTCGCAAAATCCTTAACAGTTAAATCTATAAGCTTTGTATTGCTCACTGCTTCTTTTATTGATGATACAACTTCAGCATCAGAACTTTTATTATTCGCATCTGCAGTTGTGGTTTCATTATTTACCTGAGTATTATTTCCCATCAAGAACATAGCTAAAATTGCAACAAGTTTATCTACATCATTCCCTGTCTTATCTTTATCAGATTGATTATTTCCTTGGAAATTACTATTATCTACCTCGGCTTTATCTTGTGTAGTATTAACAGTTGCCCCTAGAAAATTATTTATATCTTTATCTCCTTCAGAGACTTCTTTAATAATCTGCTTTATAGAATCAACTATTGAATCTATTACTTCAGGTTTCTGCTCTGGAAAAATCTCAGATACTTGTTTTTGTAGACTATCTCCCTTGTTGTCCAACTGTTCCTTAATTTGTTTAAGCTGTGATAATGTATTGTCTAGTTTGCTACCATCTGATTTTTCATCTAAATCCTTACTATTTACATCAGTCTTATTTGCTGCTGTTTTAGATAAAATTGATGAAAACTTTGAATCGCTTTGATCACTATAATTTTTATTATTTACAGCTTGGTTACTTTGATTGCTTGGACTAACCTGCATTAAATCGAGTACATTATTAATTCCACTTATATTCACTTTATTCACCTCCTTTCAATGTTCCTAAGGTGAGCGTATAAAGCAAATTCATCATTTGTAATCTGCTCTTGTCTGTCAATCTCTTTGATGAAAGCTTCATATCTTTTCTCCTTAAGTATTTCAACAGTCTTCTTGTCTATCTGTTTCTGCTTAAGGTCTTCTCTCCTGTAGTTCAATTCTTTGTCTTTTTTCGCAAGTTCTTTTTCTTTATTTTGTATTCCTACACTTAAAGCATTTAGATAATTTCTCTTTATCTTCTGATAAGCTGCTGATTCGCCACTTTTTATGCTTTTATATTGTTCAAAACTTTCATTCATCTCTTTAATATTTTGTTCAATTATTATCTTTTCTCTTTGAGTATTTTGAAAAAGCCTTTTACTTTCTTCCTCTTTTTCTACTCTAATATCTAGAACCTTTTGAAGACTAAACTTAAATCCATTTGCCATGATATCCTATCCTTTAAACATTGAAATAAGTCTATTTTTACTTTCTTCGTACGTAGATTTTTCATCTATTCCTTGTTTTAAAAAGTTTATTATGAAGTCATGATAATCAATTGCCATATCCACTTTTCTGTTGCTGCCTCTTACGTAAGCTCCTATATTTATCAAATCCTCGGATTCTTTATATGTAGCTAAAAGATCTCTCGCAAAAGAACTTACTTCCTTGTGAATATCTTCAGCTATAGTAGGCATAAGTCTTGATACAGAGTTTAGTACGTCTATAGCAGGATAGTGATTTTTATGGGCTAAAGCTCTGGAAAGCACTATATGTCCATCAAGTATACCTCTCACAGCATCGGCAATAGGTTCATTAAAATCATCACCATCAACAAGTACAGTATAGAATGCTGTTATTGACCCTTTATCTGAAGTACCTGCACGTTCCATTAATTTGGGTAACATTGCGAAAACAGAGGGTGTATATCCTTTTGTGGCTGGTGGCTCTCCAATCGCTAGACCAACTTCTCTTTGTGCCATTGCAAATCTAGTTACCGAGTCCATCATAAGAATAACTTTTTTTCCTTTATCTCTAAAATACTCAGCTATTGCAGTTGCTGTTAAGGCTCCTTTTAATCTTACAAGAGCTGGCTGATCTGATGTAGCACATATTACTACTGATCTTTTCATACCTTCAGGGCCAAGATCCTTTTCAATAAAGTCAAGAACTTCTCTTCCTCTTTCCCCTACCAATGCAATTACATTTACGTCTGCTTCAGCTTCTCTAGCAATCATTCCTAAAGTTGTACTTTTACCAACTCCACTACCTGCAAATATCCCAATTCTTTGTCCATCACCACAAGTTAGAAATCCATCAATTGCTCTGACTCCAGTTGGTAGTACATCCTTAATTCTTCTTCTTTTCATAGGATCAGGAGGTGAATTATCAAGCTGATAGTATTCTCCACTAGTTATTTCTTTACCATCAAAAGGCATTCCCAGTCCGTCTAACATTTTACCAAGAAGCTCGTCACTGCATCTAACACTTAAAGGTCTGCCTTCAGGTACTACCTTGCACCCTGGTGAAATACCAATAAGATCACCTAAGGGCATTAATATTACTGAATCATCTCTAAAACCTACAACTTCACATTTTATTGGTTTATTTCTTTCATTATATATGGTACAAAGTTCTCCTACAAAAGCCCTAATTCCCTCTACTTCAATAGTAAGACCTATTACCTTCTTGACTCTACCTTCATAATGATTGAAGTTTACTTCATCTAAATCATTGATTATTGCTTCAAAATCAATCGAGATCATCATATACCTCCTGTTATAAGGATGTACCACTTCGTAATAAAACTTATTATTTTTAAATTCTCTCACCAGAAGCCGTGAGAGTTTTAAAAATACATTTCGGTTCGAAATGGTACATCTATAGAAGAGCCTCTCTTAACTTTTCCATTGATATATCAATACCTACTTTTACAGTCCCATTTTCTTTCTCTATCACTGCATTACCTGGATTAAGTGAAGAATCTTCTATAACAAAAATCTCCCCCTGTATAACAAATCTACTCTTCCATAGTTCAAGTTGTGCCTTAACAGATTCGATATGTATAGAATTACATTTAATAACGAAAGTTTTTGTGCCTTTGGATTCAGCTATAACATCCTCAACTATAGAGTCCAGACCATGCTCTGTTCCCAATTTCTCTTTTAATATCTTTTCGGTCATTTCCACTGATAGTCTTATGATCTGTTCCTTTTTGTCTTCTAGATATGCTTCATATTCTTGCTTTGCAGAAAGCAGCAAATTGTTAGCATTGCTTATGATAGAATTAGCTTCATTTTTAGCTAATTCTATATTTTTTTCATAAGCTTCTTTATATCCATCTTCATAGCCATTTTCAGTACCTTGTTTATAACCTTTTTCATAGGCTTCTCGCTCTAATTCTTGAGCTTGTACATATGCAGCTTCCAGCATTGCATCTTTTTGTCTTTGAGCATTTTTTATTATATTGTCACCAATATTTTTGTAACTCTCAACCATTCTTGCAGCTTCTTCAGGATCGTTTAAAAGCATCTCATCCATAAGGCTTTTTTGTTCGTAATCTGTATTTATCTTTTTACTATTTCCTGAAGTTACAATATTACTTTTAATAACACTAAAGGATGATTGCATCTTCTCCACCTCTTGCTAGAATTATTTCTCCAGCTTCATCTAATCTTCTAATTATAGAAACAATCTTTTGTTGTGCTTTTTCAACATCCATAAGTCTTACTGGTCCTAAGAATTCCATATCTTCTTTTAATGAAGCAGCTGCTCTCTTAGATTGATTTTTAAATATAGCATTTGCCACTTCTTCAGAACATCCCTTAAGTGCCAGTGCCAACTCCTTAGCATCTGTTTCTCTAAGTATTCTTTGAATTGATACATCATCAAGAGTGATGATATCTTCAAATACAAACATGCTACTCTTAATCTTTTCAGCAAGATCTGCATCTTCTCTTTCTAAGCTTTCAGTTATATTCTTTTCAGTTGTTCTGTCAACCTGATTTAATATATCAACTAAAGTATCAACTCCACCTAAGCTAGTTACTTCTGTTCTAACTATAGATGATAATTTACTTTCTAAAACCTTCTCAATTTCTTTTATTACCATCGGTGAGGTGTTGTTCATGCTTGCAATTCTAAATGCAACATCACTTTGAAGTTCCTCAGGTAATTCTGCTATAACTTGAGCTGCTTTTTCTGCTTGAAGATAGCATAAAATCAAGGCAATAGTTTGAGGATGTTCATTGGAAATAACATTAAGTAATTGATGTGCATCAGCTTTTCTAGCAATAGAAAACGGTCTATACTGCTGAGTTACTTCTGTTACTTTCTCCAAAATTTCGGATGCTCTTTGCTGTCCAAGAGCCTTTGATAACAAGACTCTTGCATAATCCATTCCACCCTCAACTATATAATCTCTTGCTTTATTCATTTCAAGAAATTCATTTAATATTTCTTCTCTTTGCTCTGCACTAACTGAAGTGATATTAGCTATCTCATACGTAATCTTTTGTATCTCACTCTCTGGTAACTTCTTAATGATTCCTGCAGAAGCTTCAGGACCAAGAGTGATAAAAAGTATAGCTGCTTTTTGCATTCCAGTTAATTTAGTACCTTCTCTTGGCATTACCTATCCCCTCTCATTCTCTGCTAACCACGACTTAATTATCTCTGCTACTTGTTCTGGCTTATCAGTAGCATATTTTTTGATTTCGTTTTCCATATGAGTCTTTTCATTATTAACATCAAAGTTAATTGGCTCAAATCTCTCTATATCCTTTGGATCTATTCTATCATTCACAACTACATCTAGTATATGTTGTCTTTCTTCCTCAGCTGGTTTTCTAAACCTTCTAATTACTAATATAATACCAACTATTAATACTAAAGCTGCTGCTCCAGCTACCCCTAAAGTCTTATAAAGGGCCATCTTCTTTTCATTAGCTGCATCAGCATTCATTTGATCTATCTCTTTCTGAATTGCTGCCTTATCGGTTGGATCAAAGCTCATTCCAAGGACATTTATTGAATCTCCTCTATTTTGATCAAATCCAATAGCACTAGAAACTATACTTTTTATTGCGTCTTGTGTTGTCGAATCCATCTTTCCATCAACTATTACAGACGCTGTTACTCTCTTTACTTCTCCTGGAGCACTTATTGTTTTTTCTTCAGTACTTCCAACTGAATACTCAACATTTTGAGATTCATTTGAACTAATATTTTGTCCCCCAGTAGTTGCAGCTATAGTATTAGAAGAATTGTTATCAACTGGACTTTGTGAAGTAGTTCCACTACTATCAGTTCCTGTTTGCTTAGTTGTTTGTTCTTTGTTTACAACTTTATTTGGGTCATATGTTATAACAGTCTTCTGTTTTGAATCTAAATCTAAAGTAGCACTTACTTTAGCTTTAACCTTATCCTTACCTATTACAGGTTCTAAAAGTTCTACTATATTCTTCTCTAGATTCTTTTCATAATCTGCTTGTAATCCTTGTCTCTGTTCAATGCTTGATGATGATACTTCATCACCATTTGTATCGTATAATCCTTTTGATAAAAGGTTCATTTTATCATCTACAACTTCTATGTTTTCTTTAGGTATGTTTTCAGTAGCACCTGACACTAAAGAGACCATAGCTTTAACTTGATCATTTGATAATTTAGCTCCAGTTTTAAGTTTTAAATATACAGACGCCTTACCTGGTGTCTTATCCTTTACAAAAACAGAATCTTCAGCAGGGGTTATATGTACTCTTGCACTTTCAATTTCACTAAAGCTCTTGACTGTCTTTTCTAGCTCTCCTTGCTGCATTCTTAGTTTCTTTAATTTAAACTCCTCATCAGTCATACCGAAGGAGCTACCACTATCCATTAGTTCATATCCCTTACTTCCATCTGTTAACTGTGGCGCAAGTTCCAGTCTCAACTCATCAATTTGAGTTTTAGGCACAAGAATACTACTTCCTGATATCTTCATATCAACTTTGTCTGCCTTTAGCTTTGTCGTAACAACCTGAGCATCATCTGCAGCCAAATTAGAAAACAGGATTCCGTACTTATTATTACCGGATATAATAGTATATGTTATGATTGCGAACACCACAGCTAAAATGGAGATGCCTAAAGCTATTTTTTTACCTTTACTCATAGCTTTAATTTTTTCCATAAAACCTTTAAGGCTCTCTAATAGCTTATTCATTAGTAGCACTCCTATCTATTACAACTGCATTCTATTTATTTCTTGATAAGCATCTAATAACTTATTTCTAACTTGCACTGCTAATTCTAAACTCATTTTAGCTTCTTCAGTAGATAACATTACTTGATGTACATCTACATTGTCGCCTTTTACTAATTTATCAGTTAGATCATTTGCTTGTATCTGTTGATCATTTACCTCATTTAACTTCTCTTTTAATGTATCCAGAAAACTTACTCCACCATTTGCAGTATTGTCTTGAGTATTTTGTGTTATATCTTTTTCAAAGACCTTTGTATCTGGTACAAAACTATTTATTCTCATATTTTATTCTCCTTATTTACCTATTTCTAAAGCTTTCATAAACATACTTTTTCCTGCGTTTAAAGTATCAACATTAGCTTCATATGATCTTGACGCTGCAATCATATCGGCCATTTCATTTAATATATTTACGTTTGGCATAGTAACATATCCATCTTTATCTGCTTCAGGATTAGTAGGATCATATTCCTTTTTTAGAGGTGACTTGTCCTCTTCTATACCAACAGCCTTTACCCCGTTCATACCTAATGCACCATTTAAGTTTTCCTGAAATACGGCTACTTTTCGAACATAAGGCTTACCATTTTCACCTCTTGTAGTATTTGCATTAGCTATATTAGAAGATATCGTATCTAATCTTAATCTTTCTGCTGACAAACCACTTGCACTAATTCTTAGAGCACTGAACAAACTTCCCATTAACTATTACCTCCCACCACCAGTAATAACATATTTAGTCATACTAAGTTTATTATTAGCCTGAGTTATCAAAGCATTGTAAAGCAGTGTATTTGCTGCTTGATTTACTTTTTCTGATTCTAAATCTACATTATTTCCATCTGTTCTCATACTTGAAGAAGTATCTTTACCCAATTTAACTTGTCCAAAACTATTTTCATCAACATTAGTATATCCTGTGTTTTCTATATCACTTGATGCATCTTTGAGTGTGTCTTCGAAAGATACTGTACTTCTTTTGTACCCTGCAGTATTTATATTTGCCATATTATTTGCGATTACCTTTGATCTTAATGAAGAAACATCTAATCCTCTCTTAATAAGGTTATAAGTATAATTATCTGAATCCACTCTATTAATAGTCATTAAATTTCACCACCATTCGAACGTTTTTTACTGTACTACTAAAAACTTTTTCTATTTATTTATATTTTACTATTAACGTTTTAAAAATAAAGTATTTTTTATATACTTTTTTGTAATAAACTAAGCTTTTTTGTAAAAATACAGCTTATGTTAAAAATTATATCTTAATTTTTCATATTTTTCTAGATTAAATTTTAACTAAATGTAAAAAATAATTAAATTTATGCATTTAAATTTTTACAAGGTACATCTTAGCGATATTTTTCTGAATATTCAAACTAATTTGAATTGTTCGTCATCACGAAATTATTATATAAAAAATATCGAATTTTGTCATCAGAAATAATTTATAATTTTATTGAGTAATTTTGATTTTCTTACCATTGTTGAATTTAATTAAAGAAAAAGTAGATACTACGTTGTTCGTAGTATCTACTTTACTCTGCTTAGTATATTCAAAACATCTTGTGGGAACTTGTTTGTTTGTGCCAAAAGTGCTGTAGCTGATTGTACTAGTATACCGTTCTTTGAGTATTCCATCATTTCATTAGCGATATCAGTATCTCTAAGACTACTGTCTGCTCTTTGTAACACTTCACTGTTGCTGCTTAAATTTTCTGAAGCTACTTCAAATCTATTTTGTAGAGCTCCATATTTACTTCTTATGCTATTTACTTGAGCAATTGAATCATCGATGACTTTGAGGTTAGTGCTAGATTTTGAAGCATCTGTAACATCAATTCCGCTTAGTGCATTACCTTTATCATCCTTTAACATATCAGTACTTATATTATACATTGGTATATCAATAGTATCTCCTACATTTGCTCCAGACATCATAGGTTGCATATATGGTTGATCATTATTAGTAACATACTGACTATTCAAAAGCTTTAATCCATTAAACTCAGCATCACTACCTATAGAATTTATATGCTGTTTTAGCTGTTCCATTTCTTGCTGAACTATTTCCTTATCATGATCACTTAAAGTATCATTACTGCCTTGAACAGTAAGTTCCTTCATTCTTTGAAGAGCCTCATTAACTGATCCAAGTGCACCATCTACAGTCTGCATCATGGACACCCCGTCCTGAACATTCTTCTGTGCAGCGTCAGATCCTCTTAACTGAAGTCTTATAAGCTCACTTTGCCCTATAGCATTGGGATTTTCTTTTGCTGAATTTATTTTTACTCCGGAAGAAAGTCTTTCAATTGAATTACTTTGTCCTGCCAAATTCTTTTTATAGTTTCTAAACAAATCTAAAGAAGCTAAATTATGATATAATCTCATCTTCATCACTCCGTACTTATTTTTATGTTATTTTTATCGTAACTTTATCAAATAACTTTAGTCAAAACTAATTTATTGTTCTTTGAGTTAATAGATACTCTGCAAATTTAAAATCAAACATATCATCTATATCAACTGATGATTGCTTATCCATAATATAAGCAAAACTCTTACTTCCGTAGAAATTTTTATATTTTAAGAAGCACTCCGTATTAGATATATATATAGCTCCATTTATTCTGTAATACTTTTTTAGTGTCTGTCTATTTTTATTATTTTCTATAACAATAAAATTTTCCATAGATAAATCTTCGTTAACCGTATTACACCATAACGGCGAATGCTCAGCCTCACATATCCCAATAACACTATTAGCCTTTTTACTTACAAACATTTCGTTTGCTTCAACTATGTGTTTATAACTTCTTAATGGTGAAGTTGGTTGAAGTATACTGAAATTTTCAAACTCATATCCCATTTCTTTAAACTTATTTATTGTATACTCTATAACATCATTTGTAGTAGAACTATCCTTTGAAATAAAATCAGGTCTAACAAACGGAACCTTAGCTCCATATTTTTTCGAAATATCTGCATATACTTCACTATCGGTAGAAACATAAATGTAATCATAAATATTAGCTTTTATAGCCGCTTCGATTGTATAAGCAATCATAGGCTTACCGTTTAACTCTTTAACATTTTTATCCTTTATACCTTTTGAACCACTTCTAGCAGGAATAATGGCTAAGTGCTTATACTTCATTAATCAACCCACCTTATAAATCATAAAAACTTTTTTTCAATGAAATTTTGTCTAAGTTTATTTCTTTTATCCTATTTACTATCTTCTCTGACGTATTACCTTGTCCGTATGGATTTATTATTAATTTTAACTTTTCCTCAGATTGATTTAAAGCTTTATTAATTGCATCAGTTATTTCCTTTGAATTAGGGTCGCAATTAATTATACTATCTGCCTGAATTCTGCCTTTTTGTCTATCACCTATATTTACTGTTGGTATTTTAAATGAAGGCGCCTCTATTATGCCACTAGACGAATTACCTAATACAAAACTTGAGTACTTCATGGCACTAAGATATCTTAACTGACCCATTGAATTAAATGCAATAGCTCTCTCTTTATTATATTCTACATAATTATCTATTAAAGAATTTATAATTCTTCCATCTTTATCTGAATTACTTTTAGTAAAAATAATTTTAATATCTTTAAAAGAATCCAATGCTGTTAACATTTCTTTTAGTTGCAATTCTAATTTATTTTTTTCTAGTGTAGCTGGATGAAAAGTAACAAGAGCATATCGCTTGTTTAACTTGAATCCTATGGATTCTTCAAGTTCACTTTTATTCAGCAAGTTCATTTTCATTATATTTTCAACACCTAGCGCACCAACATTAAACACTCTAATTGGATCCTCTCCTAATTGTATAACACGTTTTCTGTATTCTTCATTACTTACAAAATGTAAATAACTCATCTTTGTTATAGAATGTCTAAATGCTTCATCAAGCGAACCCTCAGTAGTCTCTCCACCATGAATATGGGCTACAGGAATATTTGCAATTAAAGCGGAACATGTTGCAGCCAATATCTCATATCTATCTCCTAGTACTATAACTAAATCAGTTTTTTTTCTGGCAAAATAATCTGCAAAACCAATCATTGTTAATCCCATTGATTTTGAAACTCCAGAAGAAGTATCTGAGCTCACTACACTTTCAATTTTTTCATCGATTATAAATCCATCTTTTTCAATTTCCTTATATGTCAATCCAAACTCATAAGATAAATGCATCCCAGTTACTACAAGCCTTAGCTCTAGTTCTTTATCTTCATCAACTAAAGCAATTATAGGTTTTAATAATCCATACTCCGCTCTCGAGCCTGTAATAATACATATATTTTTCTTCATATCTCTATCATCTCATCTTTTTCATAATCTCTAGTTGATTTTTTATTTATAAGTTCATCCCAAAATTTTGGTGAAATTCCGGAACCAGGTCTTTTTATTGACATATTATTTTCGCTAAATAATTCACCAGCTTTTATTTCTCTCTTAGCTACTATGCTTTTTCTCGCAATACGCTTATTTTTATCCTCAGATTTTGAAGGTCTTTTCACACCACTTCCAAGAGCCTTCTCAATATTTCTTATGCACCTAACCAGCTCCATTAATTCATCTGGGTCTAAGCTTGCCTTATGATCTGGCCCTATCATATTTTTATCCAATGTAAAATGCTTTTCAATTATTTTTGCTCCCATTGCAACTGCCGCTATTGGAACCTCTAAACCATTAGTATGGTCTGAGTATCCTACTTCTACTTTAAAAGCATCTCTTATAGTAAGCATAGCTCTTAGATTTACGTCTTCCATTGGAGTAGGATATTCAGTATTACAATGAAGAACAGAAACCTTCTGTGCTCCATTATTTTTCAATATATCTAAAGCAAATTCAATATCTGCTAAATTGCACATCCCTGTAGATAATATAACCTCTTTATTTAATCTTGCTATCCTCTTTAAATAGGGTGTATTTTCAATTTCTCCAGAAGGTATCTTAAATATGTCTATTCCAAGTGAATCAAGTAATTCTATACTTTCCAAATCAAAAGGGGATGATAAAAATTTAACTTTTCTTTCTTCGCAGTATTTAATCAACTCTAAATGCATATTATAATCTAATTCTAATTTTTTTAACATTTCATATTGACTTTCGCTAGTATCGGTACTCTCCAACTGATACATCGCTTTGCTTGCATACCTTGTCACAAGTTTATCAGCTTTGAAAGTTTGAAACTTAATAGCATCTACCCCCGCGGTACTTGCAACATCAATCATCTGTTTTGCTAAATTTATATCTCCATTATGGTTTACACCCGCTTCTGCAATAATAAAAACTTTATCAGTAATCATCTTTTTATCTCCTTACAAGGATTGCCGTAAGCAATGCAATTATCATTTATATTTTTAATCACCACGCTCCCAGCTCCTATCAATGTATTTTCTCCAATGTTAATTCCTTGAATTACAGTAGAGTTAGTTCCTAATAAAGAGTTATTTCCAACGTTCACGCCGCCACTTAAGACTGCTCCTGGAGCTATATGAGTGAAATCTCCTATTATACAATCATGCTCAATAATTGATCCTGAATTGATTATGCAGTTTACCCCAATAATTGCATGTGAATTTACAACAACTCTTTTCCCTACGTATGTTCCTTCTCCAATTATGCAATTGGTCGAAATAACTGCAGATGAATCAATTATTTGGGGAAATTTAAACCCTATTTTTTTTAGCTTCATAAATATATTTCGTCTTACAGAACTTACATTCACATTCCCAATTGTTATAAATGCATTTTTTATTCCATTTTCAAAAATTTTTTCTAAATCATCATCTGTTCCTATAACTTTAATTTCATCTACATAAGAACCAACCTTTTCCTTGATATCTATTATGCCAACTACATTGAAATTATCAGAAGAAGTGATTGTATCGAGAACCCCTTTACAATGCCCCCCTCCTCCAATTAACAGTAGATCTTCCATTAATCCACACCTAACTTTTTCATCATTTCATTCATTTCATCAATTTGCCCCATATCCATCCATGAACCCTCACTAATAGGATAAACTCCAACCTTCTCTCCCTTTTTCATATAATATTCATACAAGTCTGGAAGATTATAAAATTGGTTTTCAGGTATATCGTTTAACGTTTCTGGCTCCATTATGTACAAACCTGTATTTACTAAATATGTGTGTTCTGGCTTTTCTTCTATTTTATTTACAGTTTCATCCTGATTCAAATGTATTACTCCGTAAGGAACTCTAAAACATTTTAACGAAGTTACCATAGTTATCTTATTTCCCTTTTTCTTATGGAACTTTAGGATATCTGAATAATTAGCTTCAACTAAAATGTCACAGTTAGAAACAAAAAAAGTTTTATCTAACGTATCTTTTAGCAAATAAAGACTTCCTCCAGTACCCAATGGTTTGTCTTCTTCAACAAAAACCACGTTATATTCTTTATTTAAATCATTAAAATATGATTTAATCATATTTTTCTTGTAGTTAACAGTAAGATAAAAATCACTACAACCAAAATCATTAAATTTATTTATTATTCTTTCAACTATAGGTGTTTCACCAATTGGTATAAGTGGCTTAGGTAAAATTTTTGTATAAGGATATAATCTAGTTCCCTTACCACCAGCCATAATTACGACAGGAGTATCAAGTTTAGTAAAAAAATTGAGTTTTTCATCATTTTCTTCATTCCAAAATACAATCGATTGTAGATTATTCTCCTCATCTACTAGTGGAATTGCTTCAATAAAATGCTCTTTCATTAACTCCTTTGCTTTAACCTTATCATTGACATTTAAGTAAATAGGAGTTACATTCATAATTTCCTTAATTGGATATTGTAAGTCGCCATTTTTTAAAATCCATCTTCTTATATCACCATCAGTTAGTACAGCTTTAAGCTTAGTTCCATCAACGATGAGCAGTATTTTCTTAGCACTTATATCTAACCTTCTAATTGCTTCTCGTATAGTTATCTCTTCATCAACTATTAATTCTGTCAAGCTCATAAGATTTTCACCGTCCTTATTTTACTTGTTTTAGAAATTCTATAACAGTAATAACATCTTCTCTTGTTAAGCTACTACTACAAGGTATATTTAAAATGTGTTCTATATAATATTTACTAAGTTCTAATTTATAAGTTTGAGATTCAGAGTATGGTTTTTGATCACTTATTAGCCCCCATATAGGCCTAGTCTGTATTCCATTGTCTCCAAGATATTTTAGTAGTTGATCTCTATTTAATGGGTATACCTTAGAATCAATTAATAAAGAATAGAACCAATAGTTTGGCCTTATACCTGATCTAAAATCCATAATGCTTAATCCTGGTATAGCTTCTATTTCAGTTTTATACAATTCATAATTTTCCTTCTTTATTTGTATAAATTCTTCTAGTCTTTCAAGCTGAGCTACTCCCATCGCAGCTTGAAGATTTGTCATTCTGTAATTAAACCCTATTTCATCATGTATATAATATAATCCATCACTTTTAGCTTGAGTTGAGAGGTGCTTTGCTCTATCCGCATCTTTTGCATTTTTGGCTACGAGCATACCTCCGCCTCCAGTAGTTATTATCTTATTGCCATTAAATGAGTAAGCACCAAAATCTCCAATTGTTCCAGCAAACTTACCTTTAAAACAACCTTCAGTATAGTATGTTCCTAACGCTTCTGTAGAATCTTCTATAACCTTTAGATTGTAATCTTCAGCAATTTTCATTATCTTTTCCATGTCAGTTAAGTTACCGAAAACATGTACTACTACTAAAGCTTTCACAGCTCTTCCAGTTTCTTTATTTATTAAATTTCCATTTCTTACATAGCACTTTTCTTTGCAAAATTCTTCTAACTTATTAGGATCCATTGTAAGAGTATCATCGCAATCCATAAAGATAGGATGTGCACCAATATATCTTACAGGATTTACTGCAGCTATGAAAGTTAGAGTTGGTACTATTACTTCGTCACCATGATTTACACCTGATAATATTAATGCTAGATGCAGAGCTGCAGTTCCACTTTGACAAGCAACTGCTTTTTCAACATTAAGATATTCAGCCATATTATTCTCAAATTTATTAATAAACTCTCCCCCTGTAGAAACCCATTCATCTTCTACAGCTTTTGTTACATATTCAAGTTCTTTACCTTTCAAATTTGGCACTGAAAGTGGAATAAATTTACCCATATCTATTGCTCCTTTAACAACAAACTCAATATATTCTCTATACGTTATAGATGTCTACTTTATATCTATCTAAGTTCTTCTTAATCCATTCAATGGTTTCTGCCAATCCCTGCTCAAATGTATAATCCGGCTTCCAGTTTGTTAATTCCATTATCTTTTTATTAGATCCAAGTAGTCTTTCTACTTCACTTTTTGCTGGTCTTATTCTTTCTTGGTCGCAAACTATCTTAGCATTAGGATTTATCTGGTTTATAAGCTCTTGTGCTAAATCTCCTATTGAAATCTCTCTTTGTGTAGCTATGTTTATTTCTTCTCCAATAGTTTTATCAGACTTGGCTATTTCTATAAAACCTTTTGCTGTATCTTTTACATAGTTAAAATCTCTTGTTGGAGTTAAAGAACCTAAATTAATTTGTTCTTTTCCAGAAAGTAGCTGAGTTATTATTGTAGGGATTATTGCCCTAGCAGATTGTCTAGGTCCGTATGTATTAAATGGTCTTACTATTGTTACCGGTGTATTAAAGCTTCTATAAAATGATTCTGCTAATCTATCTGCACCTATTTTAGTAGCAGAATATGGAGATTGTCCTTGGAAAGGATGATTTTCATCTATCGGTACATATCTTGCTGTTCCATAAACTTCTGAAGTTGAAGTTATAAGTACTCTTTTAACTCCTAAATCTCTAGATGCTTGTAACACGTTAAGTGTTCCTTTTATATTAGTATCTACATATGAATCTGGTGAATGATAACTGAATGGAATTGCAATCAATGCTGCTAAGTGATAGACCTCATCTATATCTTTCATAGCATTCCTAACTCCATTAGGATCCCTTATATCCCCTGCAAACACATCTATTTCACTTAGTTTATTTTTATCTAACGTATCTAACCAACCCCAAGAGTTAAATGAGTTATAATATGTAAAAGCTCTAACCTCATTACCTGATTCTAATAGCATTTCTGTGAGATGGCTTCCTATAAATCCATCAGCTCCTGTTACTAAAACTTTTTTAGTCATCACTTAATCTCCTTTTATAAAACAAATTTGTAGTATAAAAATCTATTTTCAACTACTAAAATCATATACATTATTAATTATTGTTTTGTAATGCCATTATGGTTTCAGCTAGAAGTTTATATACTCCTTCTACTTCAGCCATTAGTTCATATTCTATTATATCACTTAATAGCAATAAATCTAAATTGTTATAAGCTTCAGTATATGAAGTAATCTTTTGCTGTATAATAGCTAAATCTATATCTTGCTTATGAATGTTTCTCAGCAAAATTATCACTTCAATAATCCAATTAAAACCAGTTAGGATATTTTTAAAATATATCTCTAAATCATTCAAGTTTCTATCATTTATATTGTTAACTAAGCTTCCCATTCCGTCATATAATTTTTCACAATATTCGTAAGCTTCACTTGCAATCTCTAAATTTTCATTATTATTCACTTATAATATCCTCCAATGACTTTATTGCATCATTTATGTATGGTAATGCGAAATCAATACATTCATTTACATTTTCATAAAGAGTTTTACCTTTTTCAGCGATGAAGGTTACATGTTCTAATTCGCTTTCATAATTTCCAACCTTTTCATCGTAAAATTGTATATCAATCGCTTTAATAACTGGTGCAAATAAGGAATTTATTAAAAGAAATTGATCCTTCTTTTGTTTGTAAATATTATCAATATAATCTAGTCTTTCAAGTGCTTTTTTGAATTTCTTATTATTTGCTTTAAAATTACCAACTAAATTGTCATTTTCAATTATAGCTTCCTTAGCAAATTTCTTAATCTTTATCAATTCTTTCAAATTATCCTTTAATTCATTCAGCATTGTTTCCTTATCAAGATTTGGTCTATCATATCTATATATGCAACTTTTATCTATTACATTATTATTCTCATCTATAACTTCTTTTAATGTTTTTATCAAGGTACCATTTATATTAGCCCCACCTTCAGTCGCATTTATATAAGTCCTTTCATAATAGCCTTTAATAAATTCTTCAAAACCTTTTCTAAAGGAATCTAATGAATAGGTAGTTGGAACATCATTGCCATATATATCTTTAACATAAAAGTCGAAATTATCCGTTTCTAGTTTTTCTCCCTTAATAGTAGCATTCTTGGAATGTATTTGATTGTTTGTATATGCTAAATCCTGTCCTATAAAAACTATAGGATCACAATCAAAATATTCAGCAATAGCTAAACAAGAATGCGCTACTGATCCTCCTTGATAAACCAAATCAGTACTAAAATTTCCTAACTTGATATTTAAGTTAATATAGTTTGGTGATGTAAAATATACCTTTTCTCCCTTATATTCATTAATTATTTTATAATTTGATGATTCAGAGAAAAACAAATGTGTTTCTTCATTTAAAGATTCTTTAGCCACGTTATACATTGCTTCTGATCCATCAATAACACATGCAAAGTCTGCTTTTATCCCTTCATTTCTTAATGTACTCAATGTTCTAATTCCAGTGATAATAACAAACTTATCTTCATTTCCTTTTAGAAGTTGTATATTTTTTTCAAGGGAAGGGCCAGCTGAAACTATTATTGCTGGCTTCTTACTAAAGGCTGCCCTATATTTATTCAATCTTTCACTTTGAGCTATAACCGGTAGATTCTTCAAATAATTTTCAAACCAATCTTTTGAAAAGACTACTCTTGTATTTTCATTTATAGTTTTATCAGTAATATCATCCTTGATACTATTCTTCAAGTCATATCCTTCTTTTGGAAAAATCAAATCATAATTTGAGAACACTACAAATTGAACAAATCTCTTAGTGATAACCTTCTTTAAATCAGATTGAAAAGTATCACTTTCTAAAGAAATTACTTTTATATTGTTAATTTCAGAAATATTTTCAATTAATTTTTCTTTCAACTCATCAAGAGGTTCTACAAAAACAATTTCACGTTCTTTAAATTGTTCTTTCATCTCTCTAATCCAACTTCCTCCAGCTGCACCAAATATAATTACCTGATAATGTTTATTTATCTCATTGAATACATCTTTAAATTTTTCTATTTCTCTAGTCATATTGTATTTACTTCCCAAGTAAATACTTCTGTTTGCAATCTCTAATTTTATAATTTCTTTATTATCAAAGCTTTCTTCAATTTTCATATTTGCACCTTTCTTTTAAAAAAAGAGTCAAGAAGATCTTGACTCTTTATAATATTTATTATTATCTTAAAAGTTAAAGAACTTCTTGCATTTATACTCTAATTATATACGAATCATTTCATCCTCTTACGGCTTTTATTGAATTTTTTGATGAATATTTAATTCAATACCAATAATTATAAACATATTATTAACTTATTATATAGTTGTATTCATTGCAGCCTCACTAAATATTTTAAGAATTATATCTAGTTATTACCTATATTTAATAATCGATGTATTTCCTTATTACTTTACTACTTTTTCTTTTTATAAGCATTTTTTTCTTTTTTATGTATAATAATCATTATAATAAAATAATTTATTTCTAATTAAAATTATTAAAAAAATAAAAAAGTCGAGAAAATCTCGACTTTTTTATATTTACTATCTTAGAAGTTGAAGAACTCCTTGTGGTTGTTGGTTAGCTTGTGCAAGCATTGCTTGAGCAGCTTGTTGAAGTATGTTGTTCTTTGAGTAGTTCATCATTTCCTTAGCCATATTAACGTCTCTTACTCTGCTTTCTGCTGATTGTAAGTTTTCTGATGATGTATCTAAGTTAGCTATTGTGTGTTCTAATCTGTTTTGGTATGATCCTAACTTAGCTCTTTCACTTGATACTTTATCAATTGCTGTTTGTATTGTGTCTATTTGTGGTGTTATAGAAGCTGCACTCTTAGTAACATTGATATTATTAACTCCTAATGCCGCAGCATCCATTGTCTTTATAGCTAATGTTATTGTTTGGTTTTTGTTTGCTCCTACTTGGAATACTACATTTGAAGCCTTTCCATTGATTAACTTCTTAGTATTGAATTCTGTTTGGCTTGATATTCTGTTTATTTCATTCTTTAATTGAGATACTTCTAATTGTATTTGGCTTCTGTCTGCTGATACGTTTGTATCGTTACTAGCTTGTACACTTAATTCTCTCATTCTTTGAAGAATGCTGTGAGTTTCATTTAATGCACCTTCTGCAGTTTGAATTAATGAAATACCGTCTTGAGCATTTCTTGATGCTTGATCAAGTCCTCTGATTTGGCCTCTCATCTTTTCTGATATTGCTAATCCTGCTGCGTCATCTCCAGCTCTGTTTATTCTTAAACCTGAGCTTAGTTTTTCCATTGATTTTCCAGCAGCACCTGTGTTTATTGCCATGTTTCTTTGTGCATTCATTGCATTAATATTATGATTGATTATCATTGATAGTCCCTCCTTGATTTTTAAACTGCACTTCCTTGTGCATTTTTTAAATAGTTCAGCTTTATTAAGTTTATACTCAATTTTAGCTTCCTATAGTTAATAATCGTCATATTTCTTTACTACTTAACTACTTTTTAAAAATAAATTTAATTTTTTAATAATTTTTATTTAAATCTATATAACTTAGGAACAAATTACAAATCTTATTTAAATTCTAATATTACAGTTTTATAATAATTTCATTCACGCTCATTAAAAATACTTTATCTAAAACTTGTAAATACTTTTATTATTCAATGCATTATTAAAAGGGTGATCTTAACACAAAATTAAGATCATTCCTCCAAAATGAGAATCCATTAATAAAATTTAATAATTATCTTAGAAGTTGAAGAACTCCTTGTGGTTGTTGGTTAGCTTGTGCAAGCATTGCCTGAGCAGCTTGTTGAAGTATGTTGTTCTTTGAGTAGTTCATCATTTCCTTAGCCATATTAACGTCTCTTACTCTGCTTTCAGCTGATTGTAAGTTTTCTGATGATGTATCTAAGTTAGCTATTGTGTGTTCTAATCTGTTTTGGTATGATCCTAACTTAGCTCTTTCACTTGATACCTTATCAATTGCTGTTTGTATTGTGTCTATTTGTGGTGTTATAGCAGCTGCACTTTTAGAAACATTGATATTATTAACTCCTAATGCTGAAGCATTCATTGTTTTTATAGCTAATGTTATTGTTTGGTTTTTGTTTGCTCCTACTTGGAATACTACATTTGAAGCCTTTCCATTGATTAACTTCTTAGTATTGAATTCTGTTTGGCTTGATATTCTGTTTATTTCATTCTTTAATTGAGATACTTCTAATTGTATTTGGCTTCTGTCTGCTGATACGTTTGTATCGTTACTAGCTTGTACACTTAATTCTCTCATTCTTTGAAGAATGCTGTGAGTTTCATTTAATGCACCTTCTGCAGTTTGAATTAATGAAATACCATCTTGAGCATTTCTTGATGCTTGATCAAGTCCTCTGATTTGACCTCTCATCTTTTCTGATATTGCTAGTCCTGCAGCGTCATCTCCAGCTCTGTTTATTCTTAAACCTGAACTTAATTTTTCCATTGATTTTCCTGCAGCACCTGTGTTTATTGCCATGTTTCTTTGCGCATTCATCGCATTAATATTGTGATTGATTATCATGAAAATACCTCCTTGGTTTTAAAGCACACTTCCCTGTGTACTATTTTTAAATAGTTAAGTCTTATATGCTAAACTATTTTTTGTGACTTATATATATTTAATCGAAAGTTTTTTTTTCTACTTTACTGTTTTTTTATATTTTTTTATATTTTTTTATATATTTTTTTATATATAAATTTATCATTCATTTTAATATCTGCTCTAAATAATTAATATAATTTATATTTATAAAAAAATAAAAAGCCGAGAAAATCTCGACTTTTTTATATTTACTATCTTAGAAGTTGAAGAACTCCTTGTGGTTGTTGGTTAGCTTGTGCAAGCATTGCTTGAGCAGCTTGTTGAAGTATGTTGTTCTTTGAGTAGTTCATCATTTCCTTAGCCATATTAACGTCTCTTACTCTGCTTTCAGCTGATTGTAAGTTTTCTGATGATGTATCTAAGTTAGCTATTGTGTGTTCTAATCTGTTTTGGTATGATCCTAACTTAGCTCTTTCACTTGATACTTTATCAATTGCTGTTTGTATTGTGTCTATTTGTGGTGTTATAGCAGCTGCACTTTTAGCAACATTGATATTATTAACTCCTAATGCTGTAGCACCCATTGTCTTTATAGCTAATGCTATTGTTTGATTCTTATTTGCTCCTACTTGGAATACTACATTTGAAGCCTTACCATTAAGTAACTTCTTAGTATTGAATTCTGTTTGGCTTGATATTCTGTTTATTTCATTCTTTAATTGAGATACTTCTAATTGTATTTGGCTTCTGTCTGCTGATACGTTTGTATCGTTACTAGCTTGTACACTTAATTCTCTCATTCTTTGAAGAATGCTGTGAGTTTCATTTAATGCACCTTCTGCAGTTTGAATTAATGAAATACCGTCTTGAGCATTTCTTGACGCTTGATCAAGTCCTCTGATTTGGCCTCTCATCTTTTCTGATATAGCTAATCCTGCTGCGTCATCTCCAGCTCTGTTTATTCTTAAACCCGAGCTTAATTTTTCCATTGACTTTCCAGCAGCACCTGTGTTTATTGCCATGTTTCTTTGTGCATTCATTGCATTAAGATTGTGATTGATTATCATTGATAGTCCCTCCTTGATTTTTAAAGTGCACTTCCTTGTACACTATCTATACTTTAAAAATTTATATTGGTAATATAGTTAGATATTTGTCCAACTTGCCTATTATTAACACCGTAATTATTAGGCTATTTTGGACAATTGCTATCTCATACTTATGACTATTAAATGGATATGTTTTTGAAAGTTAATTACTTATTGTTTTAGTCGACCACTTAAAAATGTATTTTTTCTTCCTTTATTACCAATCTTTTGAATTATAGCATATTTTATTACATTATGTCAATATATATTATAACACTACATTTTTATACACATATTTCAATTTATATGTCATTATTAATAACTTCTTACTTTTCAGAATGCTATTGACTTTTAAAACAAATATATATCAATATAAATATCTACTCTTTTTTTAAAGTCATCCTACACATAATTGTTTATAAAAAAAAGACCGATACCATTTTCATATGTATCAGTCCTACAAAATCAAATATTAATTTATGAATTTACCTACTTAGATTGTCCTATCTTAGAAGTTGAAGAACTCCTTGTGGTTGTTGGTTAGCTTGTGCAAGCATTGCTTGAGCAGCTTGTTGAAGTATGTTGTTCTTTGAGTAGTTCATCATTTCTTTAGCCATATTAACGTCTCTTACTCTGCTTTCAGCTGATTGTAAGTTTTCTGATGATGTATCTAAGTTAGCTATTGTGTGTTCTAATCTGTTTTGGTATGATCCTAACTTAGCTCTTTCACTTGATACCTTATCAATTGCTGTTTGTATTGTGTCTATTTGTGGTGTTATAGCAGCTGCACTCTTAGTAACATCGATACCATTAACTCCTAATGCTGTAGCACCCATTGTCTTTATAGCTAATGTTATTGTTTGGTTTTTGTTTGCTCCTACTTGGAATACTACATTTGAAGCCTTTCCATTGATTAACTTCTTAGTATTGAATTCTGTTTGGCTTGATATTCTGTTTATTTCATTCTTTAATTGAGATACTTCTAATTGTATTTGGCTTCTGTCTGCTGATACGTTTGTATCGTTACTAGCTTGTACACTTAATTCTCTCATTCTTTGAAGAATGCTGTGAGTTTCATTTAATGCACCTTCTGCAGTTTGAATTAATGAAATACCGTCTTGAGCATTTCTTGATGCTTGATCAAGTCCTCTGATTTGGCCTCTCATCTTTTCTGATATTGCTAATCCTGCTGCGTCATCTCCAGCTCTGTTTATTCTTAAACCTGAGCTTAGTTTTTCCATTGATTTTCCAGCAGCACCTGTGTTTATTGCCATGTTTCTTTGTGCATTCATTGCATTAATATTATGATTGATTATCATGATAGTCCCTCCCTGATTTTTAAACTGCACTTCCTTGTGCATTTTTTATTATAGTTAAGTCTTTCGACTCTACTAACATATTTAATAATTTATTATAAACTTTTCATAGTAAAACTACTATACTATATTAATCGTTAGTCTTTTAATAAACTTTAGTTTTTTTTACATAGCACCTAATTGAGATGACAACCAGTTACTTTGTGAATTTAGGTTATTCATATTTGACTCTAAAGTAGCATACATTGAATACAATCTTTGTTGCTTTTGAGTAAACATTTCTTTTAGATCATTCAATCTAGTATTTTTTTGCGAGAGTGATTTAGTTAATTCGTTCTGACTTACCCACTTTGTATTAATATAACCAGCCTTCTTAACTAAAGTACCATCATTTCCAGCAGTCTTATCAAGTATGTCTTGAAATCTCCTAAAAATCCCCTCATTTCCAGTACTATCAGGAATTTTAGTAAATAACTTCTGAACAAGGTCTCCTCTATCTTGAAGAGCTGTCTTTAGTTTATTCTCATCTATTGTAAGCTTTCCTCCATCATAAAAGTTTGATGTCGTTGTAATTCCAATTTCAGTTATACTTATTCCTGCCCCTTTAACTGTGTCATAAATAGCTTGTCTCATTTGAGTAAGTACGCCTGAAAGATAGTTGTCTCTTCTGAGAATACCTTGCTTCGCCTTAGTCTCCCAACTAGTTATCTGGTCAGCAGTCATTGAAGCCTTCTGAGCATCAGTTAAAGGTTTATAATTGTAATCTTTTTTTTCAGTTATCTTTGTATTAATTTTATCTATTAAAGTATTATAAGCATCAACAAATTTTTTAAACTTATCAACCTGCGCTGAAGCATCAGATTTAACATTGAGATTTATTGCATCTCCACCTGTAGTAGCAACTAAATTATAAGAAATACCATCTATAGAAAAATTATTGGAGTTTTTAGTAACACTCACAAAATCAGTTTCTCCAGGTGCCTTAACTGAAATTTTAGCATCAACACCTGTATAGGAGCCAGCTATACCTAACATATTTGAAGATGTTGAACTTGATATTACTACATTATTGTTAGAACCTGTATTTTTAGTTTGTATTGTAAGCTTATTTGTTAAATCGCTAAAGTTAATATCCAGATACGAACTTAATGATACATCTCCAACCTTTGTATTTCTTAAGTCATCCACAAACTGAGATACCGTTTTTGTAGGATTAGCTGTAAGGTCAATATTAACAGTAAACGGAGACCCTCCATTTATTGCAATAGTAAAACTATCTGTACCAGTTAAGCCTAAGTCCTTTAATGTTGAACTCGAGTTGAAAGTCTTACCAAAATTTCTGCCTATGCAGTCACTGAACCCTGGTGCAGTTGTTGCACTGTCTATAGACATAACATCATTTGAAAGAGCAGTAAATGTAACCTTTCCACCAACATTTCCAACGCTCATTTTTGATGTTAATAACGTCGGATCTATTACATTCATCTTAGCTTTAATATCATTTACAACGTCATCTGCTGTACTTGTACCTGAATAAGTACTATCTAAAGTTATTTTGTAAGTAGATGCTCCTATTTTAAATGATATATCTTTCCCATTGAGAGTCGTCATATCACTTGGAAGATTAACTCCTAAACTTGCCAAACTAGTTTGAGCCTTAGCCCCCTCTGCAAGCTGATCTACTTTTACTTGATATGTACCTTTTATGGCACCTGGAAGAGTAGTCGCTGTTAAATAGTTATCAGCAGATACCCCGCTAGCTAAGGCAGTTGTTGCAACTGTACCTGTAAAATTTGTGGAACTCATCATATTATTTGATTGTAGGATATCGAAATTTTTTCCGAAATCCTTTAGTGTATTTATAAAATCAATATATGCTTCTTGTTGCCATTGTACATACTGAATATCTTGCTTAGCTTGATCTATTTTTGTTTGATCCGCCGACATAGCTTGTTTTACTAATCCATCAGTATCCATCCCTGTAGCAAGTCCTGTAAGTCTCCCGTAATCCCCACTACTACTGCCACTACTACTTGAAGTACTTGAAATATTCAATGTTACCACCTCATTTAAATCTTTTTGTTAATTAGGTTATATCCGTTAAAGTTTCTACTATATGCTATTAATGCATTAGATTTATCTTTTGATTTCTTTATCTCTTGTTGGATAAATTTCTTTTTTTCTTCAATTAATCTAATTAGGATTTGATCTTGCTCTAAAAGCTTAAGTTCACTGGAAACTTTTCTAAACTCATCAGATTCATAATTACTAGCATCTATTAAGTTTATTAAAGCCTGCTTCTGTGTCAGCAGTTTCACAAACGCTTCCTCTTGTTCTTCCTTTACAGAAGTAATTATTTGTTCAGTTATTTCTTTATATTGAATTAACTTTTCTTTTAAATCATCCATTTTACCTAGCTACCTTTGCTAGTTTTTCTGCTTCATACCATGTATCTCTTACATTTTCAATTATTGGTATTACCGAATTCATAATTTCAACATCTTTTTTAATGTTAGCTTGCATTAACTGATATTTTATAAATTCATATACTGCAAAGAGCTGTTTTGCCCAATCTCCAGCGTTTGTATCCAAACTTACCATAAGCTCTGTAAATATATCTTCTGTTCTAGTTATATTATCGTGTGCTTTTTTAGGATCTTTATCTAAAATAGCTTGTCTACCTATTTTAGAATATTTAACAGCTCCATCAACTAGCATTAGTAATAATTGTTCCTTGGATGCATAATTTACACTATTATTTTTATATACATTGTATCCATTGTTTCCGTACATAATATCCTCCTATTTTTTAACATCTATAAATATTCCTCTGTAGTTTTCCTTTGAATCCTTCTCTTTTGTTACTTCGACTTCTAAAGTCTCCGGCTTATATCCATCTACAGTTACTACCTTTTGCTCTTTGATTACCTCTTGAAAGGATTCTTTATGCTTGTCTTTTTTCTTTTTTTGATTCTTGTCTCTATATTTATAGCTATCACTTTGAGTTTCAATCTTTATTCCATCCTTAGAGTGTACCTTACCATCCCTAGTTTGTTCTTCAAGCTTATGTCTCAGGTCGGTATCTATCTTGTTTAATTTAAATTCCATATAGATTCCTCCTGTTCCTATATTTACTCAAAATATCTATACTTTTTTATCAAACATAACTCCAACCAACTCACACATCTTAGCAACAATGTCCAAGATTTTTTTTGGAGGCACTTCCATCAGCACCTCTTTAGTTCTGTCGTCTACAATCTTTATTATTATATCACTTTTAAATTTATCATGAACTTCATAAACAGCATGAGTATTATCACCTTCTAAAAATCTATTAAGTTTTTCAACAGCTTTCTTTATCTCACGCTCATTATTCTTATTCTTGATATCTAGACTTTTTTTATCATCCATTGCAGATGCATTAGTTGTTTCTATTGGTTTTGTTTGACTTGTTGAATCTATAGCAGCTTGGGTCACTTGATTACCCCTAATCTCCATACTTCATACCCCTTTATTTATTGAGATTTTTAAGAACGTCTATATTTATAAGAGTAGCATTCTTATTTTCATCTTCAACTTCCTGAACAAGTTCTTTTCTAAGTATGCTTAATTCTCTTGGAGCTTTTATAGCAAGCTTCACGCTACCGTCGTCCAATTTAATAACTGAAATCTCTATATCATCACCTATTAGCAATGATTGACCTTTTTTTCTAGTTAAAACTAACATATTACTCACTCCTTAGTAGAGGATGCTTAATCATATATTTTTCATTATCTATGATTATTTGTTCCCCAAGCTTTGATTTTATATTAATTATTATAGGAGCTTTTAAATTCGTAGTAATCTCTTCAGCTTTAGAACTTAAGGTCACAGTATTTAGTACTAAAACTTCACTTGAATCTGTTATTTTAAGCTTTTCAATTATATAATCCTTCAGTTCAAATTCATATTCATTCACAACATCAAAGGGCGAAACTGCGACCAAACCTATTTCCTTATTTTCTATAGAATGAAGTATCTTAAAAAACGGATTTCCTTCAAAATCAATAAGTATAAACTTTTTTAGCTCTTGAAGTCCAGGTAATCCTTTAGTAAATGTAATTATATCCTCTTGATCATAATTTAATATACCATGGTATTTAGTCTCTAGTTTCATAAAATCCCCTCCAATATTCCTATCTCAAGTAATCCATGAGAGAAGGTTGAATTATTTTTGCACTTGTCTGAAGTGACGCCATATATACTGTTTGCATTGTGCTGTATTCCATTGTTTTTTGAGTTATATCAATATCTTCAGTATTAGATAATACTTCAGTTAGATTATAATTTTCTTGATCATTTTTATCCTTAGCAGAATCCATTCTGTTCTGTTTAGCTCCAACTTCAGCTCTAATTTTTAGTATATTACTTGCTGCAGCAGTTAAGTCATCTAAATTTTCACCTGTAAGCTTACTTTGTGCATCAGATGAAGATGAATCTAGGTTAGTAATTATATTATTTAACAAATTGCTAACATTTATTTGTTTTCCTTTTTCACTAGTGAAATTTAACACATCATATGCACTTACATTATAATCCATAGTTACACCTTGTGATATTTCCACTGGCAATTTCCCTTTAATCATGTCCATTTGGCTTGACATTGCTATATCTGTAGAATTTATAGAAAGTTCTTCTCCTTCTTTTCCTGCGAAGAATATTCCCTTATTTCCGTTAGCATCTATATCTTTTACACCTAATGGCTTGGATGTCACTTTACTACCACCAAAAACATATTTACCATCAAAATTGGAATTTAAAATCTGAGATATTTCTGACACCTTTTGATTTAATTCATCCTTTATAGCTCTTCTTTCATCTGATCCATATGCAGCATTTCCTGAAGATATTGTAAGTTCTCTTATTCTTTGGAAAGTTTGAGTTACTTGATCTAAAGAAGTATCCGTAGCATCTAACCAATTTATAGTATCACTTATATTTTCATTGTATTGCTTATTAGCAGATATATCTGTATTAAGTTGCATTGCTCTTGCAACTTTAAAAGGATCATCCGATGGTCTTCTTATCTCTTTACCTGATGACAGCTGAGATTGAAGTGTTTTCATATTATTAAGGTTTGTCCTCATATCACTTAAGAAGTTATTTGACAACATTCTATTAGTAACTCTCATTTATTTACCCCTTTACTATTTCTTTAATCCATTTACTACTACATCAAGAAGCTCGTCCACAGTTGCAATAACCTTTGCATTAGCACTATAGGCATGTTGAAATTGTACTAGGTTAGCCATTTCTTCATCTAGTGAAACTCCAGATACACTATCTTTAGTCTGATTAAGTGAATCTAAAAGTTGTTGTTGGTTAGTCACCATTCTAGATGCTTCTTGAGATTGTACACCTAATTTATCTATTGTGTCTTTAAAGTAAGCTTCTAAAGTAGTACCGTTATTATTATTTTCGATTGTCATACCGTTATCCTTTAGTACTGCTTTACCTTTTGTTAAATCAAAAAGATCTGCTCTTGATTTAACAGTAGTTCCTACATCCTGTATTCCAATTAAATTATTTTTAAGCTGTGCTATAGCTAGTGCTCTAGCTCCATCACCTTCACCATCTACAGTGTTTTGCGAAGCATAAGCGAAATCAGAATCTCTTGTTTTTGTCTTTAATTTCATAACATCACTAAGAATTTCTTTATTTACCGTTATATTTTCAGCAGTTATTTCTGATTCATTATTTAAAGTATCATCAAGATTTACCATTTGACCATTTACACTATATTTAGCTACTGATTTATTTACGAATAAAGGCATATAATCTTTATCTGGAAATCCATTGCTAGTTGTACTTGACATACCACTATGTATAGCATTAACTGTAAACGCAATTGATTTAGCTAACTTGTTTACTTGATCTATATAGTTATCAATATCTTTTTGTATTGTTATATTTCCTTTAACTTCTCCTGATGCTGGAGAAAATAATTTAAGCTCTTGTACATCCACTATTGATCCATCTTTTAACGGATAGCCATCAGCTTTAGTTGCAACTCCATCACTATTTGCCCATATAACTCTTGTCTCTTCAATTTCTTTTGCCTGATCAGGGCTCACATTAGTCAACGTTATTGTTTGTTTATTATCTTCATTGTCCATACTTCCAAGTTTATAATAAGTTATCTTATAAGTAGTTCCTGAATCATCTGTTGGATCTTTTTCCATACTGCTTATATATGAAAATCTTGCAACATTACCGTCTCCATCAGCCTTAACAAGTTCCGGTGCTTTCATCCCATTAACATCTGCTGGTTTAAGATTTATTCCTTCGAAAGCTTTCTTATCTATATTCAAGTTAAATTTGCTAGATAATTGATCTATAAGTAAATCTCTTTTATCCATTAAGTCATTAGGTGTGTCTCCAGCATTTTTAACACTTATTATTTCTTTATTTAATTCACCAATCTGATTTAATGTACTATTCATATCAGTAACAGTGTTTTTTATAAGACTTTGTGCATTATTCTTTAAATCTTTTAGTTGTGTATATGTATGGTTTAATGAATCTGTAAGAGCTAATGTTTGTTGGACAACTACAGTTCTTGCATTAGAACTCTGAGGCTGCTTGGACAATTGTTGCCATGAATCAAAGAACTTTCCCATCAATGAAGATATACCAGTATCAGATGGTTCACTAAAAACATCTTCAATTTGAGTTAAAAACCCGCTTCTAGTATTAAATTGTCCAGATATACTTGTTTCATTTCTTACTTGATAATCTAAGAAAGTATCTCTTATTCTCTCAACTGTAGAAACCTGAGCACCAGTTCCAAGTTGTCCTGCTTCCATACCGCCTAAAGATTGTGGTCTTGTAGTTTCTATATTTGCTCTTTGTCTAGAGTATCCAGCTGTATTCGCATTTGCTATATTATGCGAAGTTACATCAATAGATTTTTGCTGAACTGACATACCGCTTTTTGCTATATTAAATGTAGAAAATAAACCTGACATATTTCCTCCCCCTACTACCTTGACATTTTTCCGTATGAGTTATAAGTTTTCATCTCTCTGTTTGGATTTATATAAGTTAACATTTGATTAGTGTATGAAAGTTGTTGCTTTAAGAGTAAATCATTTGTATCCTTCTGAAGTCTCACTGCTTCTAAAAGCTTTATGATATCCCTATAACTTTCTTCCAATCTTTCGTTTCCTGAAGAAAATACAACTTCTTTCATTGAATTGCTTCCAACAAGCTTTCTTCTTTTAACTTCTTCTTCCGCTATTTCTTTATTACAAGCTTGTATTTTGTTTGCAACGTCATCTAATCCAAATATATCTTTCTTTAATATAAATGAATATTGATTATCTAATAACGAAAGAAGCTTATTAAGCGCTTCTTTTTCACTAAGTATTACATTAATAAGCTCTTCGTACATATTAACCCCTTCCTTCACTTATAGAATTAATCATTGATTGTGCTATTTTCTCATTATCTGGTTTATAGGTTCCATTTGCAACTTGCATTCTTAATGCTTCTACCTTTTCACTTCTAGGCATTACATCATCTCCTAAAGAAAAGTTACTTAAAGCTCTAGCTGCGCCTGATATTTCTAAACTATCTTTTTTCACGCTTTCAGCTTTTTGAGTTGCCTTTACTTTGTTAACATTATATATATCAATTACATTTCTAGTTGGTCCTACCCCTTTGATATTCATAACTTACCTCCACTGTACTGTATTCACTACTTATATTATCGTGCAATGAATAAATTAGTTTATACTTAGTTTTTATATTTGTAAAAAATTCCTAATTATCAAAACTCATTTTAAGTGCCATTTTTGACATCCTATACCTTATTATGTACCTGTTAGAAAAAATCACGATTTATTAACAAAATTTTAACATTTATATTGTTTCCATAATTCCTAAAGTTTATTTTATTTTTCACTCAAACTTATATATTATAGCTTGAATATATAAGCCTAATTATTTAATTCAAGCTATTTATTCAGTTAAAACATATATTAATTTGTATCAATATTAGTCTCTGTTTAACCATTTAATTCAACATTTGAAAAAATAAAAAGCACTTTCCTGCATGATTCAGGAACAGTGCTTTTTATCACTTCAAAGACTTTATTCTCTCTGCGTTGCTTACGATACTTGTGATTCTAACTCCAAAGTTTTCATCAACTACCACAACTTCACCAAATGCTACTCTCTTGCCATTTACTAAAATCTCTACAGGCTCATCAGCAACTTTATCCAGTTCAATTAAAGATCCATTACTTAAAGATAAAATATCTTTAATGCTTTTCTTAGTTCTACCAAGAACCACAGAAATTTCTAATGGAACATCTAATATTAAATCTATATTTTTATGTGCTGGCCCAGAAGGACTTGAAGTTAAATTATCAAAAGATGCTTGATGAACTTCCACAGGAGTTCTTTGCTCTTGATATATAGGTTTCTCTTGTACAAAGTGATTATAGTCATTGTGACTTTCTTGGGCATGATATGTATTAGATGGTTCGTAATTACTAGCTGTTCTTACTTCCTGTTGTGGTACTCTTTCTTCCACTCTAGGCTGCTCATTAGCAGGTTCGCTTTGCTGCTCTTCCCCCATCATTATTGAAACAATCTTTTTAGCAGTTTTTAGTGGTAACAACTGCATTATGTTACTATCTACCAAATCACCAATTGTTAGTTTGAAGGATACTTTAACTAAAACATCGTCATCGTTAATCCCTTCTGAAACCGGCTCATTTGCTTCATCCCAAGTCTTTGAAATAGGTGGTGATATGTTTACTTCTCTTGCAAACATAGTAGCCATTGAGGTTGCTGCTGAACCAATCATCTGGTTCATTGCTTCCTGAACTGCACTTAGTTCTATTTCTGATAACTCTGTAGTATTTACAGTGCCATCTCCACCCATCATTAGGTTAGCTATTACTGCAGCATCATTGATTTGCATTATTAATATATTTTTACCTAATATTCCTGAGGTATATTCTACTTCAAGTACTATATTAGGAATATGAAATTGCTCTTTTAACTCTCCCAAAGTTGTCGTGCTTACTACTGGAGTAGTAATATTAACTGACTGATTTATTATCTGGGAAAGAGCTGTTGAAGCTGAACCCATTGAAATATTTCCTATCTCACCTAACAGATCTTTATCTATATCTGAAATACTTTCTTCAGTGTTACCTGTTGTGGATTCGGCTGGTGTTGATGGACCATTCAACAAAGAATCTATCTCTTCTTGTGTAAGAAATCCATTACTCATAATCTTCCACATCCTTACCTATAATGTCTAGTATGGCTACTCCCATATTTTTACCAACTATACCTGGTTTGGCCAGGTAACATTTTTCGTCTTCAACTTCTACTGTTACAGGACTATTATACTTGTTATCAAGCTTAATCACATCACCTGTCACCAATCTTAAGAAATCATCAATACTAATTTCTGTACTACCAAGCTCTACCTTAACATTTACATCTACGATATCCAATCTCTTTTCTATATCATGTCTTGTATGTTCACGGTCTTCTTCAGCACCTGCTTGGAACCAATTTCTCATTACCAGTTTATCAAGAATTTTCTCAATACTCAAATAAGGTATACAAAGATTTATAAAAGTATTACTCTTACCCATTTCTACTGAAAAAGTTATTAATGCTACTGGTTCATTTGGAGCTAGTGTTTGGTTTAAAGCAGGATTAGTTTCTAAACTCTCTACTTCTATATCAATATCCATGACATCTTCCCAAGCAAGCTTTAGGTTTGATAACACTCCTGTTGCCACTTGAGTTATTATATTTTTATCTATATCTGTAAACTCTTTACTTACATGTCTTCGCTCTCCTGTTCCTCCTAACAGTATATCAATAACTTGAAAGGAGAAACTAGGATTCATCTCAAAAAGAATTGAACCATTTAAAGGTGGCATCTTAAACAAAAGCAGTGTAGTCGGATTAGATACACTATGAATAAACTCCTCATAGGTTACCTGCTCTATGTTTTCTATGTTAACCTTTGTATTTTTTCTCACCTGAGCAGTAAGAAAATTAGATATTATTCTTGCAAAATTATCATGTATAAGCTCAAGTGCCCTTATATGCTCTTTAGAAAACTTTTGAGGACTTCTAAAGTCATAAACTTTCACTTTTTGCTTTTCTTCATCTTTTTGCAATTCCTCTGGCTCAAGCTCTCCAGCAGACAAGGCAGACAATAGGGCGTCTATTTCACTTTGTGATAATACATCTGCCATACGCTTACCTCACTTCACTAATTAAATTTTTAGTATTTTACTTATATCTACTAATGTAACTAGTTTATCATCAAAATTCACTATACCTTTTACATAGCTTTGATACTTTTCATTCTCAAGTCTTTGAATAAGTTTTTCATCAATTTCTAAAACCTCTTCAACCTCATCAACAGATATACCTACTTGTTCATCATCAACATTCAATATTATTATGTTACTTTGAACCTTTGATGACTTTGATATATTGAGTAGCAGATTTATATCCAATAAAGGTATTATGCTACCTCTAAGGTTTATAAGTCCTCTAATATGTTCTGGGGCTTTTGGTACTTTGGTCACTTCTGTCATATCAGTAATGCTCTGAACTTTAGATGTTTCTACAGCAAAAAGTTCATCACTAATCTTAAAAACAACAACTTGCATTTTCATGCCCCCTTATTAACCAATTGCCTTTTTGATTGCTTCTAACACTCTATCTGCTTGGAATGGTTTTACTATAAAATCTTTTGCACCTGCTCTTATTGCATCCATAACCATACCTTGTTGGCCCATGGCACTGCACATTATTACCTTAGCTGCTGGATCAAACGCTTTGATATTTTTAACTGCTTCAATTCCATCCATGTCTGGCATTGTTATATCCATAGTTACTACATCTGGTTTTTCCTTTTTATAAAGCTCTACAGCCTTAATTCCATTACTTGCTTCACCTACAACCTCGAATCCGTTTTTTTCAAGAATATCCTTTATCATCATTCTCATAAATGCTGCGTCATCAACAATTAATACTCTAGCCATTTAGAATCCCCCTATCTATATTACGCCTATTGAATTTAATATTTTTTCCAAAGATCCAGGATTAGGAACAAAGTAAAAATGTCCACCAATATTTTCTGAATCCTCGCCTAATAGCATTGTTTCTATTTCCAATACACTATCTGAATACTGTGCTGACTCTACAAAAGTAGAGCTTAAAATCGCACTTAGCATATCAAATGCCACAGCTGGAACTGATGGCATAATGCTCAAGTTTGTAAGTCTTGCTATTGAATTCATGTATGCTGCTGAAATAATATTACCTATTTCACATAGCACTGAATTTCCCATCTCGCTAAACTCATCTTCCTTCATTCCAGTCAGTACTTCTATTATATTAGAAGCTATAGATTTTTCAAATACAAATAAGATATTTCCTGGTGCATCGCCAAGTACTTTTACTAGTACTGCTGCCACCAACTCTTCTTCAGAAACAAAATTATAAATATCCATAAAATCTATTACATTAACACTTGGAACTGTCATATCAATTTTTCTGTTTAACAATTGAGAAAGAGCAGTTGCTGCATTTCCTGCACCAATATTGCTTACTTCTTTAAGAGCATCTAGTTGAAGTGCACTTAATTGAGTATAATCCATCACAATCCTCCTTCTAGTTCCTAGATTAAAGCACCTACATCAAGTATAAGTGTAACAAGACCATTACCAAGTATTGTTGCTCCTATATACTCGTTTAGTCCTTCAAGAGTTTTTCCTAAAGGTTTTATTACTATTTCTTGCTGTCCTAATAAAGAATCAACTAAAAGACCAACAACTTTATCTCCAACCTTAACTATTATAATAAAATTCTTATCCTTTTTGCTAGTATCAATTTGTAAAGTTTCATTTAGTCTAATTAGAGGTATAACATTTTCTCTATATACTATAACTTCTCTTCCATTAGTCTTCTTTATTCTATCTTCCTTATAGTCGATAACTCTGTCTATAAAACCTAGAGATATTGCAAGTGTTTCTTCTCCAACCTTAACAAGCAATGCTTGAATAATTTGAAGTGTTAGAGGAAGTCTTATTATAAAACTTGAACCTTTTCCTATTTCACTTACTACATCAACAGTTCCTCCAAGTGCAGATATTTTTGTTTTTACAACATCCATACCTACGCCTCTACCAGATATATCTGTTACTACTTCGTTAGTACTAAAGCCTTGAGAGAAAATTAAATTCTTTATATCATTTTCAGTCATTCCTTCAGTGTTTATACCTACTTTTTCAGCTTTACGTCTAACCTTTTCAACATCAATACCATTACCGTCATCTTCTACTTTTATTACGGCCTTTGTGCCTTCTTGATATGCTGACAGTCTTATAGTACCTACAGGATCTTTACCTGACTTAGCTCTATCTTCTTTGCTTTCTACTCCATGATCTGCAGCATTTCTTAATAAGTGAATTAATGGTTCCCCGATTTCATCTATTACAGTTCTATCTAACTCTGTATCTTGACCTTCAACAATGAAGTTAATTTCCTTATTCAATTCTACAGAAAGATCTCTAATCATTCTAGGGAATCTATTAAATACAACCTCTAAAGGAAGCATTCTTATCTTCATAACAAGATCTTGCAAATCAGAAGTTGTTCTAGCTACTTGTTCAAGAGTCTCATTTAACTCTTGAGCTCTATAACTTGTGCTTATTTGCTCTAATCTAGTTCTATGTATTACTAACTCAGAAACCATGTTCATAAGCTTATCTAGACGTTCCAAATCAACTCTTACTGATTGATGAACTTTTTTTGTTTGAGCAGATGGATTATTGCTCTTTTTTTCTTCAACTTTTTCTTTATTCGTAACTATAGATTTAGGAGTTAATGGTTTTGACTTTTCATTTACTTCAGCCTTAGCTACTGATTCATATTTAGTAGTTGCAATTTCATTTACTTTTTCTATTCTTAATTCGACTTCTTCTGCAGAAACTTTATCCACTTCTGAAATATTTTTTACAAGTTTCTCAATTTCTTCAGCATTTAGTGTAGTAATTACAATAAGTTCAATGCTAAAATCAAAGTTTTCATTTTCTATATCTTCTGTAGAAGGATATGATTTTATTACTTCTCCATGCTCTTCTAATTCCTTAAATATTAAAAAAGCTCTAGCAGATTTTAATAAAGTATTCTCATTAAGACTTATAAAAACTCTTATAGCCTTATAGCCCTTTTCATGAGCTTGCTTAATTACATTCATATCATATTCATTTATATCAATTACATAATCTGACGAACTCTTATTTTCTGATACTTCTTCTAATATATCAACAGCAACACTGTCTTGCTGTTCATTAGTACTTATATCATGTAAATCCTTCATTATATTCTCTATTTCAACTTTTTCTTCTACACCTTCTGATATATTATTTACCATTCTTTCAAGAGTATCTAGGCAATCAAAAAGTACTGTAACTACATTTTGAGTAACTTTAAGTTCACCTTCTCTAAATTTAGAAAGAACATCCTCCATTTTATGAGTTAGTTCCGCTATATCGCTAAATCCCATTGTTGCCGCCATACCTTTTATAGTATGAGCTACTCTAAATATTTCATTTAACTTGTCAATATCATCTGGTTTTTGTTCTAAGTCAAGTAAAGATTCATTTAGAGTCTGCAAATTGTCCATGGACTCTTCTAAGAACATTGAAAGATATTGAGATGTGTCCATTGTTATCCCTCCCGTTATTCTTCGTAGCACGCAATAATTATTAATTATTGCGCCTCCTGTATTCCTTATTAGCACACAACAATTATTAATTGTTGTGCCTCCCGTTATTCTTCGTAGCACGTAACAATTATTAATTGTTACGCCTCCTGTATTCCCTATTTGCACCTAACAGTTATTAATTCTCACTTCTCTTGTCTATATAATCATAAGTAATAATTGTTAGTTATTATTACTGAAATTAACTAAGCAATACATATTCAATTATATTTAAATAATAAATTTGCATAGTAATTTTTTATAATATACAGCAATTATATATCATATATTTATTTAAAATATGTGAAAATTACATAGCCTTTTCAATTATTCAACACTTATTATTCGTATGAAGTAGTTAATTTCTTTATAGCAATTATTAACTTTTATAACTTTCTATAAATAAAAGTAGAAGCCTTTTCAAAGCCAAAATCTTTGTAATTATATATACTTTCAGTAGCCCCTACAAATAATAAACCACCTTTTTTAAGGGATGCTGCAAATCTCTTGTATATATCATTCTTAACATCTACATTAAAATAGATAACCACATTTCTACATACAATTAAATCGAAGTTACTCTCATAACTATCAAGTATAAGATCATGCTTTTTGAAAGTAACCATGTTTTTCACACTTTGTTCGATATAATACTTATCTTTAACTTTCTTAAAGTACTTTTCTAATTCTCTAGGTTTTACATTTTTCATTTCGTTGTCGGTATATTCTCCAAGCTTAGCTTTCTGAAGAATTGTATTATCTATATCAGTGGCCAGTATCTTATGTCTTCCATTTGGACTTACGTTATTCAAGATCATAGAGATTGAATACGGTTCACAACCAATAGAGCAAGCAGCACTCCAAATTTTAAGACTATTATTAGCTGCGGACTCTTTTTTCAAGATAGCCTCTAACTCTTCAAATAATTCTGGATTTCTAAAAAACTCTGTAACATTGATAGTTATAAAGTCCAAGAATCTTTGCCTGTGCTCTCTATCAGTTTTAATCAGCTTCGTATACTCTTCTAATGATTTTACGCCTAATCTTGTCATTAAACTTTCTATTCTTCTATTAAGCTGGGTTGGTTTATACGCAGATAAATTAATCCCTAGCTCTTTATGTACCCATTGATGAAACTGGCTAAAATCCATAGTTTATCTACTATCCTTTCACTAATGTAACGATTTTTTTTGCTATATATCCTAAAGGTAATACTTCATCAACTTTTCCTGTTTCAAAAGTGGCTTTAGGCATTCCATAAATAGTACAAGTGGACTCATCCTCAGAAATGGTATGTCCTCCAGCATTTTTTATAGATACCGTACCTTGTGCACCATCTTTTCCCATTCCAGTGAGCACAACAGATAATAAGTTCTTACCATAGACAGCAGCTGAGCTATTAAATAGTTTATCTACCGCTGGTCTTACTCCCCATATGCTTGGTTCTTGATTTAATGAAATTCTTTTATCCTTAGATGATTCCATGTGATAACCACCTGGAGCAATATATATAACATTTTTTTCAATTCTCATATCGTTTTCTGCTTCTACAACCTTAAGGTTACAAAGATTATTTAATCTTTCAGCAAAGGTCTTTGTAAATCCTGCTGGCATATGCTGAACCACTAACACCGGAACCTCTAAATCCTTTGGAAGTTCTGTTAGTACAGTTTGAAGTGCTCTGGGACCACCTGTAGAAGCACCAATTACTACTGCCTCTATTTTATTAGAAGCTCTCTTAGTAGTAATAAATTTTGCTGGCTCCTTAGCTTCAACTTTAAAATCAAATAATGACCTTTTTATGGATGCTACTGCTCTTATTTTATGTACTAACTCAAGCTTAACTTTATTAATATCAAGCGATATGGATCCAGATGGTTTTGAAACGAAATCAGCAGCACCAGCATCTAAACAATCCAGTGTCGTTCTAGAGGAACTTGTTGTTAAGCTACTTAACATTATGACCTTAGCATTTCTATTAGTGAGTTTCAGTTTTTTCAGCGCAGTAATACCATCCATTTTGGGCATTTCTACGTCTAAGGTAATTACATCTGGATTATAACCTCCAACCTTGTCAACGAACTCCTCACCATTTCTTGCAGTAGCTATAACTTCCATATCTGTCTCTTCATTTATCATGTCAGAAATTATCTTTCTCATCAGTGCAGAATCGTCTACTACCATAACTTTTATTTTATTCAAGATTATCACTCCATTAAAGTTCTATAATACCTTGTCCTACAATCTTTATTATTACCTTGCCAGTTTTTGAATCTAAAACCATTGTCCTTCCTTTGTTTCCACCTAGATGGGAAGCAAGAACTTGAAGTTGTAATTCTTTTAAAGTCTTCGCTACAGCCTCACCATTTCTTTTTCCAATATCACTTATCATGCTTTTATCGGAAAAATTAAACATCGATGCTCCTCCAGCTATTTTTACAATCAAATTCCTTTTTTGACACCCTAATTTCTCCATCTTTTCAATTAGAATCGGAATAGCTAGATCAGCAAATTTATATGGATTTTTCACTTCTTTAAACTGAGTCGAATCAGGCAACATTATATGTGACAACCCACCAATCGATTTAACTTTATCGAATACTGCTATTCCAACACAAGAACCTAGTCCTATGGTCATTATTTTATCTGGATAACTTACAGTATTTAAATCAGCAATACCTACTTTAATTTCTGCATCTATCATAGAACCACCTTATAGCAACTTAGTTTTTTCTTCCTCTGTTAAAATTTTAGATAAATCTAAGAGGATTACTATATTTTCCTTTAATCTTATTAGTCCTTTTATGTATCTTCTTGAAATACTTGCAGCAATTGCTGGAGGGTTTTCTATTAAATTAACTTCCACATCTTTAACTTCATAAACATTATCTACGATAATACCCATCTTAGATTCATTTTCCTTAACTACAATAATCTTTGTTTCAGCTAAGTTTACTTTAGTATTAAATCCAAACTTTTTAGACAAATTAACTACAGGTAAAATACTTTCCTCATAATTAATAACTCCATCAACAAAACTTGGTACATCAGGTAACACCGTTGGTGTTTCATAACCTAATATTCTTTCTACTTCCATTATGTCAGTAGCGTAATGTTCTCCATTTAAACTAAAAATCAGTAACTTTATTTCCTTGTTAGCCATTTTAATCCCCCTTATAAGCGAAACTTATCTATTATTATATCTCCAAGCTCATCCATGTATACATGAACATCCCTTGAAGGCTCTTCCAGGACTATTTCTCTTTCTCCAATAGCAAAAATAGTATTATGATATGCAATATCAGCATATATGTGCCCAATTTTCGAAACAGAAGCCTTAGTTTTAACCCCACCAGTGCTACCAATAGTCTTACATTTTATTTCATTTTCAGCTTTTAGATATCCCCCTCTAGACACGCTGCCGTTTTGAGTAAAAATTATACTTCCACTGCATGTTAAATGAGATATATATTGTCCTTTTCCATTTAGGTATATATTCCCGGAAGAACTTACTGTTGAATCTTGACAATAATTTATAATAATATCAGCAGGTATATTAATTTTTCCTTGGATATTTTTAATACATTCATCTGCTAATACCACAAGCTTGTTCAATTCGCTAAAATGCTTTATTGTTGTTGGTCCAAGACCTATAAGCATCTGCCTTACTAACCTACTTATATTTTTACCTTCTTCATCAGATTTAGAAAATAATCTAATTATATTTAAAGAATTAGTTGTTATACTCTTAAATTTATTCTCAATTAAAACCTTTATTATTTCACCATCACTTCTGTCAAGTCCCAATAATTTATGTTCTTTAATTTCTAGTATTGTACTAGTTAGCTGCAACATTGAACTTTTCAAGTTTTGTAACTCATCCAATTGTTGTTGTATTAAGAAGTCTTTTCCTCCAGCCTCAATAGTCGATCCAATTATACTGCCTTTTATCAAAGTTTGATCGTTTGAAATAATATGAGAACCCTCTACAGAACCATCAATAGTTATAGATTTTCCAGCTTTTATAGTCATTCCTTGACTAACATTTGCTCCTATATGTATATCACCAGTGAAGTTAAGATTTCCAGAAGCTAGGTTCACATCAGATGTTGCTTCATATATTTTATTCACTGATATAGTATTGTTTTTAAAGTCTGGTCTTCCATCTACAGTGGCAATTATATTACTACCATCAATTTTACATCCTTCGCCTGCATTTAATTGTAATTCTTTATACTTTTCAGGCTTTATAACCTTGCCACTTATATTTATACCTGGCTTTCCTTCTGATCCTTTTATTAGTGTTGCTATTATTTCTCCTGATTGAACAGTGACTATTTGATTCATATTCCTAAAGTCAATTGTCTCATCTTCAGCCACAATTTTCTTTTGTTTATCTTTGAAAAGTATAGTCAATTGATCGTGTACTGTATCTCTAACTCTTTTACCTTCTGCAACTAGGATTTCTCCTTGTTCATCACCCTCGCACAAAGATTTTAAGTTTTCTAAAATTATACCACTTACAATTCCTCTTTCAGATAAAATCTTCTTAATTTCAAGTTCATTAAACTTAGGAGGATATTCTTCGTAGTCAATTTCTATTTTTAAATTTAATACACTCACACTTTCTGAATCACATAATTTATATACTCTCTTAGGAAAATATTTAACTGAAGCCATTGCAGTCATATCATCATCTGATGTAACTATATTTATTTCCCTTTTTGCTTCTTGATTTATAATATCATACCTTATAGAATTATTTTCGGTTATACTACAAAAATCTTCAACTTTTTTGTTATCTATATATAGATTGATATTTTCACTTGTGAATAATTTTGCAGGTGCTCCCTGTTCTAGAGGATTGGCAACTATAAAACTTCCATCTTTTACAGCGACCTTTCCATCACAATCTGATGTATTATTCTTGGGTGAAACTCTAATTTTGTATTTTCTTCTAAGCATACCTTTTTTCTCAATCACTTCATAATCAAAATCTTCTGCAGATATATTAAGTTCCTCTTCTGCTAATTTGATACATTCTTCAATAGTTAATGCTTCATATACATATTCCATAATTACTCACACCCCCCCAAGAGTCATTTACTGCTTTTAGTATACCATATTAAGGTTTAATTGTAATTTAAATTTTAATGCGAATTATAATTTCATTCAAATATTATTTAGCAGATTTAATGTATTCATCAATTTTCTTATTGTATAGTCTTATTAATTCTAAAACTAATGTGTTCTTTGGCGAATTTAAAGTTATTTTATCTACATTCGCGATTGGAAGAATCTTCGGAGATGTGCCTGTTATAAACATTCCCTCCAAGGATGCAATATCTCTATAAGATACTTTTTCCTCCTTTATTGATATATTATTATCTTTACAAATGTCTATTATGGACCCTCTTGTCACCCCTGGAAGAACATCTTCCAATGGAGATGTTAGTATTTCATTGTCTCTTACCATGAATATATTAGATTTACTTCCTTCTGTTATAAAACCATTTCTATCTACTAAAATAGCCTCGTAGCATTTTTTTTCGCTTATTTGTTCATTTACTAATGTTCTGAAATCATTATTCACTATTTTTGCATTAGGATTTTCTCTTTCTCCAAAGAATAGTGTAGTATTTACACCATTTTCGTATTGATCATTCGTAGGATATGAATGCTTAACAAAGTATACTAAAAGATTTTTTTCATTACTTTCTGAATCCATTAATAATTTTATATTTCCTTCAAATACATTGACTTCTTTTATTAGAGTTTCAATTTGCTCCTTTATTTCCTCCTTATCATACTTCATCTCCCTATTTATCAAAGAAAATGAGTTATTCATTCTTTCCAGATGCTTTTCTAAAAAAAGAGGCACTCCATCTATTACTCTTATAACTTCATATACTATTCCTTTTCTTCTTAGTATATTATCGTCAAATTTTTCTTTAACTCTAGATGTACCATTTAAAATAAATTTATTTGAATAACATTCACTCATTTTTATCCCCTCAATTCACAGTTTTATAATTTTGAATGGATGTACAACTTCGCAATTAAATTTATATTTTCATATTGAAGTAATACATCTTTATCTACTTTATATTATATATTAATTAATAAATACCATACAATTATGTGATTAAATAATTGTATATAAAAAAAAGGCGGTATAAACCGCCTTCTCCAACTATTGAGCTAATTCAGACTCATAGTACTTTGTAACTTCTTCAAATTCTTCATCATCAGGTATTGTAAGTTCTCCTTCTTCGCCCTCTGATTTGAATAAGTATACTGATCCATCATTAGGGTTTTGAACTAAAACATATTCTTTTTCTTTATATTCAAAAGCATCTATAACTTCACAACTTACTACATTGCCGTTTTCATCTTCTAAATCTACAACGAAGCTTTCATGATCATGATCATGGTCATGGCCACATCCACAGTCTTCGTCTCCGCAACCTTCGTCGCCACAGCCACATGTATTTTCTTCTTTTAATTCTAAACCATTATCTTCGCAGCCACAGCCACATCCGCAAGTATCTTTTTCTTTATCTGACATATGTGATTCACACAATCTAAATGATGTGTGAAATTCACCTCCTTTAATAAAATAGTATGTTTTAATTTTACCCTAATATTAGGATTAATAAAAGCTTTTTTTATTCTATAATAAATATTATTACTTTTAACGAGGCTTTATACATAGAAAATTAGTGTATATCCCTATTATTTACTATAACAACTTCATACTATAGAAAAAAGATTTTATATTATCTAGCTTCCAACCTTCATATTATGATAAATTTTCATCCTTGTCATGCACAATTTCATAATTTTCTCATAAAAAATCACTAAAGAATTTCTATATTGAAACTTAAGTTACACTCGTTCTATAATCACGGCTTCAGGTGATTATCTGGCACGTATAACTTAATAGTTGAGTTAAGAATTCTATAAGCTCATACTTTTCAAGAAAACAAAGGAACTAGCAGAGCTAGTTCCCTTATTATTATTCAACTATTCTTGAGTAGCAAGTCTCTTATAGTTATCTAATCTTTCCATAGCATCTTCGTAAGTCTTTTCAAATAAAGCATCTGCAGCTTCTGGGAATGCCTTAGCAAGAGAAGCATATCTTACTTCGCCCATTAAGAATGCCTTAAAGTCAGCAGTTGGTTCCTTAGAATCAAGTGAGAATGACTTCTTTCCTTGTTCCTTAAGTGTTGGGTTGTATCTGTACATTGACCAATATCCACACTCAACAGCTTTCTTAGCTTCTAATTGGCTGTTACCCATACCAGCTTTTAATCCATGGTTTATACATGGAGCATAAGCTATTATTAATGATGGACCTGGATAAGCTTCAGCTTCAGCTATAGCTTTAAGAGTTTGGTTCTTATCTGCACCCATTGAAACTTGAGCAACATATACATAACCATAGCTCATAGCCATCATTCCAAGATCCTTCTTCTTAGTTCTCTTACCGCTAGCAGCAAATTTAGCTATTGCAGCAGTTGGAGTTGACTTAGAAGATTGTCCACCTGTATTTGAGTAAACTTCTGTATCAAATACAAGAACATTTATATCTTCTCCTGATGCAAGAACGTGATCTAATCCACCGAAACCGATGTCGTAAGCCCAACCGTCTCCACCGAAGATCCATTGTGATCTCTTAACTAAGAAATCTTTTTCTTTTAATATTTCTTTTGCTATTTCAGCAGTTTCAGTTTCTAAAGCAGCTATAACTCTATCAGCTCTGTCTCTAGTACCTTCACCGTTGTTCATGTTTTCTAACCAGTCACCTAAAACAGCCTTAGTTGTTTCACTTAAATCAGCTTCTAATGCAGATTTAACTGTTACAGCTAATCTTTCTCTTATAGCAGCAACTCCAAGGTACATACCCATTCCAAACTCAGCATTATCTTCGAATAATGAGTTTGCCCATGCTGGACCATGTCCAAGATGATTCTTAGTGTATGGAGTTGAAGGAGCAGATCCTCCCCAAATTGATGAACATCCAGTAGCATTAGCTACCATCATTCTATCACCGTATAATTGAGTTACTAGCTTAGCGTATGGAGTTTCTCCACAACCAGCACAAGCACCTGAGAACTCAAGTAATGGTTGTTCAAATTGGCTTCCTTTTAATGTTGTCTTACTCATTGGGTTAGCTTTTGGAGCTACCTTTTCTGTTGCATATTCCCAAGCTGGAATTTCAACATGTTGTGAAGCTTGTGGCTTCATTATTAAAGCTTTTTCTGGAGCTGGACAAACTTGAGCACAGTTTCCGCATCCTGAACAGTCAAGAGGGCTTACTGCCATTGTGAATGACATTGGTTCAGCAGTCTTAAGAGCCTTAGCTGCAACTATCTTCATTCCTTCTGGAGCATTGTTCTTTTCTGTTTCACTTAATAAGAATGGTCTGATTACAGCGTGTGGACATACATATGAACATTGGTTACATTGTATACACTTATCTGCTTGCCATTCTGGTACGTTTATAGCAATACCTCTCTTTTCGTAAGCAGCTGTACCATTTTCAAAAGTTCCGTCTTCCATTCCACCTAGGAAAGCTGATACTGGAAGTGAATCTCCTTCTTGTCTGTTCATTGGTTCAACTATCTTAGTTACGAATTCTGGCTTAACCTTAGTTTCAACAACTTCTGCATCAACTGCATCAGCCCAGCTTGCAGGCACTTCTATAGCAACAACTGAGTCAACACCCTTGTCTATAGCAGCATTGTTCATATCAACAACGTTTTGTCCCTTCTTACCATATGAAGAAACAACTGCGTCCTTTAAGTACTTGATTGCATCTTCTACAGGGATTATGTCAGCTAGTTTGAAGAATGCTGATTGCATTATCATGTTTATTCTTCCACCAAGACCGATTTCTTGAGCTATCTTAACAGCATTTAAAGTGTAGAACTTAATGTTGTTCTTAGCGATATATCTCTTATAGCTTGCTGGTAATTTTTCTTCTACTTCTTCTGGTGTCCAGATAGTGTTAAGTAAGAATGATCCATTCTTCTTTAATCCATCTAGTACATTATACTTGTACACATATGATTGGTTATGACAAGCAACGAAATCAGCTTTGTTTATTAAGTAAGGTGATTTTATAGCTTTCTTACCAAATCTTAAATGTGATACAGTTATACCACCAGATTTCTTTGAATCATATGCAAAGTAACCTTGAGCATACATATCAGTATGGTCACCGATTATCTTTATAGCACTCTTGTTAGCACCAACAGTACCGTCTGATCCAAGTCCCCAGAACTTACAAGCTTTAGTTCCTTCTGGAGTAGTATCTATATCAGCTGTTACAGCATCTAATGATGTATTAGTAACATCATCTACTATAGCAACTGTAAATCCATCTTTAGGCTCGTCCTTAGTTAAGTTTTCATAAACTGCAACTATATGAGCTGGAACAGTATCCTTTGAACCTAAACCATATCTTCCTCCAACTATTACTGGAGCATTTTCTTTTCCATAGAAAGCATTCTTAACTTCTAGGAATAATGGTTCTGCAGCTGATCCTGGTTCTTTAGTTCTATCTAAAACAGCTATTTTCTTAACTGTTGAAGGTATAACCTTTAACATTCTTTCAACTGAGAATGGTCTGAATAGTCTAACCTTTACAAGACCAACTTTGTTTCCATTTGCATTTAAGTAATCTATAGTTTCTTCTACAAGGTCAGTAACTGATCCCATAGCAACTATAATTCTGTCAGCATCTGGTGCTCCATAGTAATCGAAGCAGTGATACTCTCTACCAGTTAACTTAGTCATTTCAGCCATGTAGCCTTCAACTATTTCTGGTACTGCATCATAGAATTTATTAACAACTTCTCTTTCTTGGAAGTATACATCTGGGTTTTGTGCTGTTCCTCTTGTTACTGGATGATCAGGATTTAAAGCTCTTCTTCTGAATGCTTCTACTGCATCTGTATCAAGAAGTTTAGCTAATTCATCATACTCTAAAACTTCTATCTTTTGTATTTCATGTGATGTTCTGAATCCATCGAAGAAATTAACAAATGGTATTCTTGATTTTATAGCTGTAAGGTGAGCAACTGCTGATAAATCCATAACTTCTTGTACAGAACCTTCAGCTAACATTGCAAAACCAGTTTGTCTTGCAGCCATAACGTCTTGATGGTCACCGAATATATTTAATGAATTTGCAGCTAATGCTCTAGCTGAAACATGGAATACTCCTGGTAGTAATTCACCAGCAATTTTATACATATTTGGGATCATTAATAGTAAACCTTGAGAAGCTGTAAAAGTTGTAGTTAAAGCTCCTGCTTGTAATGAACCGTGAACTGCACCAGCTGCACCAGCTTCTGATTGCATTTCCATTACCTTTACCTTTTGTCCAAATATGTTCTTTCTTCCTTGAGCAACCCATTCATCAACATGCTCTGCCATTGGTGATGATGGTGTTATTGGGTATATAGCTGCTACGTCTGTAAATGCATATGCGATATGTGCAGCAGCAGTATTACCATCCATAGTTTTCATTTTTCTAATTGCCATCGAGTTGACCCCTCTTTCTTATATTGTTTTGATAATTGTTTTGTATGATGAGTTATTCTAAAATAATAAAATTTTAGAAAAATAAGATTGACTGTTATTTTTGATTATTTACTGAGAGTTCTATCTTGCAAGCTCTTTTCCTAGTTCTCTAGCTTTTCTAAGTTGCTCTTCACTAGGTGATTCTTTAACTGCAAGAATATCAACTACATTAAAACCATAATCTTTCATTCTATCTGACCAATCGATTATGAATTGACCTTCATCCCAACCGTATGATCCAAAAAGAATTAGTTTTTTGCCATTGTTAGGCAGTAACTTAAATTGGTTTATGTAAGGTTCCATCTCTTGTTGTTCTATTCTATTACTGTCCATTGATGGACTTCCAAAAGCAACTGAATCGGCATTAATAACATCATCAACAGTAGCATCAGTTACATGTTTAATCATAACTTGTGCGCCATTTTCTTTGGCACTTGCTGCTATTGCATCTGCTAAAACTTCAACGTTTCCCCCGTTGCTCCAGTAAATTATTGATACTTTCTTCATCGTAACAGCACCTCATTCGCTTGTTAAATTCTTAACAACTTGTTGTGGCTACAAATTCTGCCCTTTGTCCACATAAATATTATACAGTATGGAAATTATTTTTCAAGTTTCATATTTTAATATATTTCGTAAATTTATTCATGCAGAGCACAAACCAGTATAATACCACCTATTTTCATTACAAAATCCCTTATTTGCTTGTTAATACTAATTATTCTATTTTATCGAACTATTTTTTAAATTTTCTCTCAATTCCGCATTTTTGGAAAAATTATTTTTTCTCTTTAACACAATTCATTATTACTGCAACTATATTAGATACTCCGTCCTTACCCTTACTCTCACGCATATTGCTTATATATTTATTTCTGTCATTTTTTAATATCTCCAGTTGCTCTAAAAGTTTTTCTTTTGTTAGCTCTTCATCCTCTATAACAAGACTATATCCGTTTTCCTTAAATGACCTCGCATTTAAAACCTGATCTCCTCTGCTAACCTTTGCTGATAACGGAATGAGAATATTAGGTTTTTTTAAAGCTAGTATTTCAAATATTACATTTGCTCCTGCTCTTGAAATAATATAATCTGCGGCATTCATTAAATGTGGCAACTCTTCAGAGACATACTCAAACTGAACATATCCCTTTATATCTTTACAAGATGAATCAAAGTTCCCTTTTCCGCATATATGAATAATATTGTATTTTACTACCAACTCTTTTAATGAACTTCTTATAGTTTCATTTATTACTTTTGACCCAAGGCTTCCACCTATAACAAATAGTACCGGTTTATTATCATTAAATCCACACAATCTCTTTCCTTTTATAGCACTGCCTTCAAATAATTCTTTTCTTATAGGCGTGCCTGTATAAACACCTTTGTTATCTTTTATATATTTTAGACTCTCTGAAAAAGTTACACAGAGCTTATTGCAAAATGGCGCTGCAAGCTTATTAGCAAGCCCAGGAGTTATATCTGATTCATGAGATACCACTGGTATTTTTTTAATTGATGCGGCTATAACAACAGGAACAGTAACAAATCCTCCCTTAGAGAACACTATATCTGGTTTTTCTTTTGTTATTATTTTATAAGCCTCTACCATTCCTTTTACTACCTTAAATGGATCCGAGAAATTTTTCACATCAAAATATCTCCTAAGCTTACCACTAGATATCCCAAAGTACTCCATATTAGAGGAGTTTTTTATTATATCTTTCTCTATCCCATCTTTACTTCCTATGTATTTTATATCAAAGTTTTCTTTCATCAGCTCAGGTACTAGCGCAAGGTTAGGAGTTACATGTCCTGCAGTTCCTCCACCAGTCATAATTATTTTATATTTTTCCAAAAAATCATCCCCTTAAATTTTTCCCTAATTGAATTATAGCCAACTATATTATATTAAAATCAGTTAAAAAGATGAACTAGATTTTTTAATATAGACTTAATTAATTACTTTTATACCATCAATATTATAATATCAATTTATAACATTAAGGACAAAATATTATTGTGTTCTTAAACATTGTCTAAAGCTAATTAAAAAATATAACAACACAGTTAATTAAATGGGAGGTGTATTATATGGCTCAAAAGGTATTGATACCAGAATCTAAGAACGGATTGTCTAAATTTAAATATGAAGTCGCTAATGAACTTGGGGTTCAATTTTCAGACTATAATGGAACTATTTCTGCAAACCAATGTGGGAAGGTTGGTGGAGAAATGGTAAAGAGAATGGTTGAACAGTATGAAAAAAGTTTATAATTTTCAAAGCAACAGGGATACGATAAGCATATCGCACCCCTGTTTATCATAGTCTAATACTTTTAATTATCGCTTGAATACTTCTATTACCGTTATACTCATTTACAGAAGGATAAAAAAGGAAATCCATTTTAAAGTTACAAAATGAAGTATCTAAAGCCCTAAGAAATTCATTTTCTCCATATTTATCGATGAATTGCTCTTTAAATTCTTCATATTTATTAAAGCAAATTCCATCCATGCTATAATTGCTACCAAGCATCTTAAACCTAAACTTTAATATATTCTTTTCTTTCCCTATAGTCCATATTCTAAGAGTTTCCACAGACTTTTCTCCAAACAAAGGAGTATTATTCCCTTTTCCAAATGGCTCAAGCTTCTCTAATTCATCTACAACTTGTTCATTTACATATGCTAAAGGAAGTCGCAAGTCAATTCGAACTTTTGGAACTATATCTTCATCCTTTAGCTTACAGCTTTCTAGCAACTTTTCTCTAAGTTTAGGTATATTCTCTTCCTTAACTGATAATCCTGCTGCCATTGGATGGCCACCAAACTTATCCAACAATTCTTTGCAATTGGATAATTCCTCAAACATATTATATTCTTCTATAGATCTTCCTGATCCTTTAGCCATTTCTTTTCCTTGCGTCAAAATCAAAGCCGGAACATTATACTTTTCTCTAATTCTACCAGCTACAATACCCGCAATACTTTCATGAATTCTATCATTATAAACTACTAACACCTTATCTTTTTCCATATGATTTCTTAAAATTTGCTCTTCAATTAGCTCAACACTCTCAGTAGTCATTTCTTGTCTTCTTTGATTTAATTCATGTAGTTCTTTTGCAAGTTCAGATGCTCTATCATTCTCATTTGTAATAAGCAGCTCAACTGACAAATCAGCGGTTTCTAATCTACCAGTAGCATTTACGCAAGGTCCTATTATAAATCCTAGATGATATGCTCCTACAACCTTACCATCTAGATTAGTTTGCTTCATCAAAGCTTTCAAGCCTATGTTTTTAGTATTATTAATTCTTTTTAAACCTTCTTTTACTAGTATCCTATTTTCATCTATTAAATCAACCACATCACATACAGTAGCTATAGCTGCAAATTCAAGTAAATCATAAGCCTTATTGTTTGAAATCCCCAAAGCTTCGTATAAGCACTGAACTAATTTAAACGCTACCCCAGCACCACATAGCTTTTTAAATGGATATTTACAATCATTTCTTTTAGGATTAACAACTGCATCTGCATTAGGGAACTTCTCAATGGTAGTCCCATCATCCTCTTTAAAAATCGGAATATCATGGTGATCAGTAATTATTACATCCATTCCTAGAGACTTAGCTAAATCTACCTGCTCAAAAGCAGCAATTCCATTATCGCAGGTTAATATTAACTCATATCCCTCTTCCTTTAACCTTCTTATTCTATTACTATTCATTCCATAACCTTCGTCTTCTCGGTTAGGGATATAATAATTATAGTTTGCATTACAGTTCTTTAATGCATTATTTAAAATTACTGTGCTGTTGACACCATCACAATCATAATCTCCATATATTATAATTTTTCTATTATTTTCAATAGCAAGCTTTATCATAGCTACTGCTTTATCCATATCTTTCATAAGGTGCGCATCATACAAATCATTTAGCTCGCCATATAAAAATTTCTCAGCCTGCCTTACATTAGTTATATCTCTATTTACCAACAATCTCGCAGTGAATTGGCTTATATTTAGTTCCTTTATAAGCTTATTTGCATCTGCAATTCCTTTATTTATCAAAAGCCAATTTTCACTCATATATATCTCCATTACCAAAGTACTTGCTTTGAAGGGTTCACAAATACTTTCTTTATCACGTTAATTATATCTTTCTTACTAATTTCGTATTCAAATTCTAACTCATCGAAAACCATTTTACCTCTTTTGTACATAAGTTCGTAGATTGTGAGCCTATTTGCTAGCACAATACTCTTTTCTAATTCTAGAGCACGCTTAAGTTTCAATCTCTTTATTAAATAATTAATATCAGCTTGTGTTAGCGTATTAAAATCACCAACTACATTATCAACAAGCAAATCTATGATATTAAGACATCTATCCACACTATTTTTAGATGTACTACAGTTAATAGAAAGCAACTTTATATTAGCTTCATTTTTCACAGCGCTGAATATCTCATATGCCAATCCACCTTTTGTTCTAACCTTATCAAACAATCTAGAACTTACACCTTCACCAAACCACATATTAAATATTCTAAGAGCTTCCACTTCTTTTGCGTCTAACATACTTATATCATATATATATTGTATTTTTGCTCCCTCAAATCCACTAACTTCCTTATAGTAAAGCCCTGAACTTATAGACTCACTGTTATCTACCGCTTTACTATATTCTCCTTTAAAATTAGAAAATATATTTTCAACTACTGTTTTTATATCCTCAAAAGAAATACTAGTAACTACTGAAATGACACAGTTTTCCGGCACATAGTATTTTTTGTAAAACCTTTTTAAATCATCTATATGGATTTCTTTTATTGAAGATTCAGTGCCGATGATAATATCTTTTAGCCTTTTTCTTTCATATGAATTATAAAACAACTCATCTTCACAATACTGGCTAAAATCTTCCTTCCATTCATTAAATTCTTGTATTATTACTTCCATCTCTTCCTTAAATCCAGCTTCACTTAAAGCAGGATTTAGTATTATATCAGCATATAAAGAGAAAGCTTCAACAAAATCTTCATTAGAGGAAGTTCCGTAATAAATACAATATGGAAAATTTGTCATTGCATTATTAAATCCCAAAAGTCTATCGCATTTCAAATTAATTTCATCTTCATCTAGAGTAGTTGTTCCCTTAAATAGCATATGTTCAAGTGCATGTGCGGTTCCAAGCTTGAAACCCACTTCTGCATTAGCACCAGCTTCAAACCCAATACAAAATGAAGTTACATAAGATTCTCTATGTTCATATAAGAGCCTAACTCCATTATTTAAAACAAACTTTTCCATAAAAACCTCCAAAAGAAAATTTAAAAGTTCCTAGAGGATCCCCTCTAGGAACAAATACTATTGGCTAAGTAGAAAATTAAACATCATACCTTCTTTTAAATCATTAGCTTCTTGTTCATATCCTAGTTTCTCTAGAAGTTTGAATGCAAAAGGCAATGTAGTAGCTGGCCCTCTACTTGTTATTATGTTTCCATCTACCACAACTAGCTCATCTTTATAAATACAGTGCTCTAATTGCTTATCAAACGATGGATATGAAGTTAATAGCTTACCGTCAATTATTCCTGCTTTAGCTAAAACGATTGGTGCAGCACAAATTGCTGCAACAATTTTTCCGGAAGCATAGTAATCTTTAACAAGCTCAATAACTCTTATATTTTCTTTAAGATTAGAAGCTCCTGGCATACCTCCTGGCAAAACTATAGCATCATAGCTATTTAAATCTTCATTTTCTAAAGTCATATCCGCCAATACTAATATATCATGAGATCCAGATACCTCTTTATCTTTAATGCTGCATGTTTGACACTCTACATTTGCTCTTCTAAGTACGTCAACTACAGTAAGCGCTTCAATTTCTTCAAAACCTTCCGCTAGTAATACCAATACCTTTTTCATATAACTTCTAACCTCCTATTTAAGTTGTACTTCTTTAATATAATCATTTTGCAGTACAACAATTAGACAATTCCCTCTACCAGCTCTATTTTGTGTCTTAATTTCCTCTAATATAATCTCTTTTTTGTCACCACTATTTGCAACCAAAATAATTTTCTCTGCTGCAGCCATTTCCGCTGCAATTTCATTATAACTCTTGTTATTTTTACTTTCAATAACCGACCTTAAGACTGACCCAAAAACAACAGAGTCATCTTCCTTTAAACTTATCCCAGTTACTCCAGATGCAACCCTACCCATAGGTGAGACATTTTCTTCTGAGAACTTTATAACCATACCCTTTTTGGTTACCATTAGAATGTCTGAATTACCTGTGTTTTTATATACCTTCACTGCAACTACTTCATCATCATTGCTTTTTAACTTGTAGGCTACCTGGCTGCTACTATTTCCTTCAAACTCCTTCATTATGGTCTTCTTTACTAGTCCATTCTTTGTAAAGAACATTACAGACTTTTCATCATTAAAGTCTTTTTCAGAGTTCAAACTTAAGACCATTTCATCTTCACTAAATCCATCTACTAGCATTCTTATATTTATCTCATCTGAAATATTTTGTACTAAATAACTTGGAATTTTGTACATATTACCTTTTGATGTAAATATCAAAATTTGTTCGTTTGACAGTGTAGCACTCTTCATAAAGGAGTCTTTTAATGCCTTCTTATATATTTTCATATTTCCTTTTTTATTTACACCAACTATAAAATCAGCAAAATTATACTCGTCTATGTACTCTATTTTCACAACTTCGTCTTCTTGGCTTATAGGACTTAACGGAATTCCTATTATATTTCTATCAACAAGCTCTAATTCAGGTTCTTCAACTTGAAAATCTAAACCTAACTTCGTTTTCAAATGTATAAACTTAGCTTCTTTTTCAAAATCCACTAATCTTACATCTACAAGCTTTTCGTTTTCCTTTAATCTAATGGCCAAAAGTTTAGAGTATGCTGTTACGAATTTATCCATAGCAGTCTTCTTTATAACTGCCTTTGAAGTTATAAATTCAAAACATTTATTCGGCATAAAATTATCTACCGATAAAGCCATTATTATCTTTTCTTCATCTACAGATAATACCTTTATAATTTCATCAATTCTTTCTCCCTTATCCTTCCACTTGTACTCTGGTATAAGGTTACACTTAGCTTGATACATATTCCCCTTATCAGTGAAAAATAATATGTTATCCTTTGTATTAGAACTGAAACAATACTTAAGGTAATCTCCTTCTCTATATTCAATATCTTCCGGATTTGAGTTTGACCTATTATAAGATTTTAAAGGTACCCTCTTTATAAATCCATCATTTGATAATGTCACCATAACATCTTCAGCAATTATAAGTTCTTCAATGTCTATTTTCGCTTCACTATCATCTTCTATTACTGCCGTTCTTCTAGCACTAGCAAATTTATCAGTAACTTCTTTTAGCTCTTCTTTCACTACCTTCAGAAGCTCTTTTTCGTCACTTAATATTTTTCTTAAACTCTTTATAAGCTTATCTAGTTCTTTATGTTCCTTTTGGAACTCTTTTATTTCAAGACCAGTTAATCTATAAAGCATTAACTCCAATATAGCTTCAGCTTGAATTTCACTAAATCCAAATCTGTCTATTAGATTTATAGATGCATCTTTTTTAGATTTAGAAGCTCTAATTGTTTCAATTATTTGATCCATTATATCGATAGCCTTTATAAAGCCTTCCACAATATGGAATCTCTTTTCTGCAACTTCTAGCTCTCTTATAGTTCGTTTTGTAACGATATCCTTTTGATGGTTAACATAGTGACCTATTATAGTCTTTAGCCCCATTGTTTCAGGTTTTCCGTCTGCAAGAGCAACCATATTAAAGCTTATATTACACTGCAGGTCTGTCTTTTTAAATAAATATTTGAGAACTTTATCAGCAATATTTTCATCGGCATTTTTTCTTAGCTCAATTACAGCCCTTATACCAGTTCTATCAGATTCATCTCTTATATCTGTTATAGCCTCTAACGCTTTAGCATGCCTCTTATCTCCTGTCATCTCGGAAATAAGCTGAAGAAGCTTAGCCTTATTTCTTCTATACGGAAACTCAGTTATAACAATACCCAATCTTCCGTTTTCTAGTTTCTCAATACTTGTCTTAGCTCTCAGCGTAACTTTTCCTTCGCCAGTCTCATAGGCAGAAAGCATAGAATTTTTACCTATTAATATGCCTCCAGTTGGAAGGTCAGGCCCTTTTATAAAGTGCATTAGCTCTTTCGTTGTTATCTCTGGGTTTTCTATATAAGCCAAAACCCCATCTGAAACCTCTTTTAGATTATGAGGTGGAATATTTGTAGCTAAACCTACCGCTATTCCGAAAGCTCCGTTAACTAAAAGATTTGGGTATCTACTAGGTAAAACCTTAGGTTCTAATTCAGTGTCTGAATAGTTAGGAACCATCTCAACTATTCCCTTATCAATATCTCTTATCATTTCCATTGCGATAGGCGCAAGTCTCGCCTCTGTATATCTCATAGCAGCTGCACTATCACCATCAATTGATCCCCAGTTTCCATGACCATCTATCAATGGTTCTCTAGTAGTAAAATTTTGAGCCAAGATTACCATTGATTCATAAACAGATGAATCACCGTGTGGGTGGAATTTACCTAAGATATCTCCAACTATTCTTGCAGATTTATAGTATGGCTTATCAGGAAAAGCTCTTAGAAGGTAAGCTCCATAAAGAATTCTTCTATGAACTGGCTTTAATCCATCCCTTACATCTGGCAAGGCTCTATCCTTAGCCACCTCAACTGCATACGGCAAATAGTTATCAGGCATAGCCTCTTCTATAGCTATAGGAATTATATTATTATCCTTAGGAATTGCTTCATTCTTTTTCGCCATTTAAATACTCCTCCTATCTAAAACTCAGCATATTTATAAAGATACTTTTTACGAGGCTCAACAATGTCCCCCATAAGTAAAGAAACCATTTTTTCAGCCTTAGCAGCATCATCTATGTTAACCTGATAAAGTGTTCTTGTCTCTGGATTAAGTGTTGTATCCCACAACTGTTCTGGATTCATTTCTCCAAGTCCTTTATATCTCTGTATCAAAGCACCTTTTCCGATGGCTTTCTTTGCTTGGTCTAATTCCTCATCACTATAAGCATACTTAGAAACCTCGCCATTTTTTGTATTCTTATATACCTTGTACAGTGGAGGTTGTGCAAGATATAGATGTCCATTAGCTATTAATGGCCTCATATATCTATATATATATGTCATCCACAAGGTTCTAATATGATATCCATCAACATCTGCATCACTCATTATTATAATCTTGTCATATCTTAAATCTTTTTCTTTATAGTTGTCTAAAGTTCCAGTACCTATTGCAGCATTAAATATCTTTAACTCCTCACTGGCAAGTACATTTTCTAGTTTTTGCTTTTCGGTGTTCATTATCTTTCCCTTTGAAGGCATTATGGTCTGAAATCTTCTGTCTCTAGCCTGTTTAGCAGAACCACCAGCAGAATCTCCTTCCACTACTATAAATTCAGTTTGAGTATTATCCTTCAAAGTGCAAACTGCTATCTTTCCCGCAAGAGGTGCAGCACCTTTGCCTATCTTTTTCTTTTCTGCTTCATTTATTTTTCTTATTTTCTCTCTTCTAGCTGCAGCATCAAGAGCATTATTAATTACAGCTGTAGCTATTTCTTTATTATCTTCAATCCATTCAGAAAATCCAACATAAGCTAGTTCATTCATCATTGTATAAGCTTCATTATTGCCAAGCTTAGTTTTAGTTTGGCCTTCAAACATAGGATTAGATATCTTTATTCTTACAATTGCAGTCATGCCTTCTCTTAAGTCATCACCTTCGAATTCCTTATCTTTCTCTTTAACTAAACCAAGCTTTTTAGCCCATTCTTTGTAGGCTCTTGTCATTCCTGTCTTAAATCCAGTTTCATGAGTACCAGCTTCTGTTGTAGGTATATTATTTACATAACTAGCGATATACTCAGTTGATGAATCAGTAAACTGTATGCATGCCTCACCATACATATTTATACCAGCAATTTCTTTTTCACCTGAAAACAGTATTGGTTCCGGATGAATAGGTGTTTTACTCTCATTAAGATACTCTATAAAGTCTAATAGACCTCTTTCTGAATAATATTCTTTTACTACACTTTCTTCTTTTCTATCATCAATAAATTTAAGCCTTATTCCTTTATTTTGAAAAGCCAGTTCTTTTAATCTTTCATCTATTACGTCAAATTTAAAATCTGTACTAGAAAACACTTCATCATCAGGCATGAAAGTTACTTTAGTACCAGTCTTATCAGTTTCACCTATAATCTCCAGCTTAGTTACAGGTGTACCTGGCATAAGTTTTTTTAATTGCTTATCCATTGCATACTCAAATCTTTGTCTATATATCTTACCATTCTGATAAACTTCCACTTCTAGCCATTTTGACAATGCATTAACTACAGCAGCGCCAACTCCATGTAAGCCTCCAGAAGTCTTATAGTTCTTATTATTGAACTTACCACCTGTATGAAGCTCAGTATACACCATCTCTACACCAGATTTTTTCTTAATTGGATGTATCCCAGTTGGTACTCCTCTTCCATTATCAAGAACTGTTACACTTTTATCTTTATTTAATAATACAATTGCTGTATCTCCAAATCCATTTGTTATTTCATCAATAGCATTATCAAGAACTTCCCACACACAATGATGCAGCCCTTTACTACCAGTAGACCCAATATACATTCCAGGTCTTATCCTAACTGGTTCAAGTTTTTCAAGTGACGTAAGATCAGTAACATCATAACTGCTATTTAAAATTTCCTTTTCCATGATTCTCCTCCAAAGTAATTAATACCTATACAATTCACTATATACTATTCTTTCGTATCCTATCTTCCAATTCTTGAATTATTGGTACAGGATTGAATTTTCATTTGCAGCAGGCAAACATACTTATATAAATATTTCTATTCCTCATTATCAAAGTATAAATACTTTAAGAAATTATGTCAAACATTTGTTCGCATACATCTATTTCGTCTTAATATTAGTAGATATACTACATCATGTAATTGTAATTAAAATTTCAACTATTATCAAGATAATTGTAATAATATTGAAATTTTATATATCTTGAAAACAAAATACCCAATGCTTAAGCATTGGGTATCAATCTATACATCATATATTCCAATTTGTCTTACATGTTTAGTATGTGACCACTCTTTGTTGTTTTTATTCATTATTCCTTGTATTGTTATTGGTACCCAAGTTAAAGTGTATATTCCATATAAAAGGTATCTAAAAAACATCAAAGTAGCTTTCTTGCCCATAGCAATCATAATAACAGCTATGAATCCAAGCGTAAATACTATGTTCACTGATGCTATAAACGTAAAGTCCTTAGTCTTTTCCATAATTCCGATAAACCATGGCAGAACTAAAACATTTGTTGAATATAATAGCAGAGCAGCAAAAAATTTCTTTGTAAGTTTTCTATCCATTATTAATATGAAAGGAGTTAGTAGAAATTGAAACATACTAAAACTTCTCCATATCCATATACTATCTCCGGAGAACATTTGATCCATTGTAAACAACCCTATACCAAAATTACTTTGAATAACAGTAAGACAAAGTGACAATGCTACCATCAAAGTCATAAAAGGTTGAGCCACATAAAGTGCACAATCAAAAGCTACATAATCTCTATCTTTAACAGCCTTTTTTATAAGTCTAACAAAAAATCTTGAAGCTACATCTGAGAAACCTTGCATCCATCTTTTTCTCTGATTCCATGAGTCTTTTAAAGTAAGAGGTTTTTCATCAAATACTATAGCATCATGAGCCCATCCTACTTTTTCTCCATTTAGTACTAGTTTACAAGTGAACTCTAAATCTTCAGTAAGGCATGTTGCGCCCCATCCTAATTTTTTGAGTATTTCTACATCCACTGCGAATCCTGTGCCACCTATCTGATTAGATAGTCCTAGATTAGCTCTAGCTAACTGAAAGGCCCTATTTGAAGACCAAAAGGATATAGAGTAACTTTGAGTAATCCATGAATCCTCTGGGTTTTTACTGTCCAAATATCCTTGTACAACCTTGTATCCTTCACACATCTTTGAATTCATTTCTTTGATAAAATTAGGTGAAACTAAATTATCAGCATCAAATATTGCTATAGCATCATACTTCTTGTCCATTTTAAATATCTTATCAAACATCCATTCAAGTGCGTAACCTTTACCTCTTTTTTCCTTATTCATTCTTTCAAAGACCTTAGCGCCATGTTTCCTTGATATATCTGCAGTTGAGTCAGTACAATTATCTGCAATTACAAAGATATCATATAGCTCTTTTGGATAGTCTTGATGTTTTAAGCTTTCAATAAGGTTTGCAATAACCACTTCTTCGTTGTGAGCAGCAACTATCATAGCAAATTTTTTATTTGGTGTATAGTTCTTCTTCTCTTTTCGTCTGTATAGCCCAAACAAGCTTAACATTAAATAATACAAAGTTAGTGTGTAGACTACAATCTGGAATACCTTGGTAGCAGCGGTTATATAATAAACAAAATTCCCCATGTAATTCACTCCCATTTTTTATTAGTACCATGTACTGGAATTTGTATTTTATAACAATAAATATTAAAAATCTCGATTATAAATACAGTTCAAAATCCTTATATACTATATTTCAATCACAAGAAAAAATCAAGTCCATTTGCATATTAATATTTATATTTTTTCATTTTAAAGCGGTGCTGTATTTACATATAAAAAATGTAATCGTTTGTTTATTGATATTTTCATCTTTTTTTGACTTTTAAATATAAAATTCTTATTTCCCAAAAATATTTTTCCCAATAATTATTAATATTATTTGTACACAAAATAAAAATGGTAGTCCATATTTGAAATACCAATGCTTAGTTTTATGCCTAAATAAATTCATTGAGATAATTGCTCCTAAACTTCCTCCAATTATGGCAACCAAGAACAAACTCTTTTCAGAAATTCTCCACTTACCCTTTATGGCTCTTCTCTTGTCTATATACATAATTAAAAAACCTATAAGGTTTATAAATAAAAAATAATATATTATCATCTTTACTCCTCTAACATTATTTATAGTACTTATGTGCTAAATACTGCATTTATATCATAATTTTATATTGAATACAAGTTTGTATATTTTCAAACTATATATCCAAAATAATAGATTGTGGTGATTTTATGAATAATAAGTTTTTAGTTATTAATTTCAGTAATAATATTTTTTACATAAAACTTAAAAATGCATCTATAGAATTATTTAATTCTACATTTCATAGGGTACTACAACAAAATGTAGAGATGTTCGATGTAAAATATAGTACAAATTTTATTTTTATATTATTTCTAACCTTTGATTCTAAGCTAGGGTTGCTTAAATTTAATATTTCAAAATTTGATGAAGTAGAAACTCAGTGGCTTAAAACCTCAAACTATTCATATAGAAAAATTGACTTTATATCACTAGCAATTACTAAAACATCAATCCATTTTTTCTATAGATTATCTAATTTAAAAAACACTATATCATATATTTACCATGGAATTGTGTCAAATAGTTGTCAATCATATGAATTATGTAAAATTAATTCCTTAAAATATTCTTGCCCATTATATACTACGTTATTAGATGACAAATTAATTTTATTAATTTGCGAAGACTATAGCAAAAATATTTATTCACTACGAGTTATACATGACAATAACTCAACTAAAATACGATCCTTCGATATCCCTAACGCATTTACTATAAATGTTTTATCTGCTGAAAATGAAATTGTTATTTTTTACAACAAAACTATTAATAAAGATATTTTTCTTTTCCAAAAATCTATCACTTGTTTCCAAGACAAATTTCTTTTTTCTGATGAAAATAAGATTAATGTCAATGTACCTATAACAAAACCTATGCTATCTTTTTATAACAACAAATTTTATATAAATTGGTCTACTGGGCTTAACTTTTATATTACAACTTCATATGATCTCAAAAATTGGACAAGTGTCGTTGCTATTGAAAATAACAACAACAACATTGCAGCAACAATATTTAAGATATCTTCTACTTTGTCTGTGTTCAACGGCTTTATATCGGAAAAAGTCTTTGCTAAATCGCTATTTGATAACGAACTTCTAAAAAACAATGATGCTTCTAGTCCACAAACTATACCACCTTTAATTACACCAACTGCAAATACCGATAGTCAAAAAAATACATTAACAAAAAATAATGATAAATTTATTAATTACCTATTATCTACTATGAACTCCCTTAGTTCAAGTTATATAAAATTACTTTATCAAAAAAATAAGGAAATTGATATTTTAAAAAACTCTCTTGATTCAACAAATAAGCAATACGAGAAAAAGTTATCTAAATTTATCAATCTTAATATTAAAACTAGAAAATACTATGAAGACTTGATATCAAACTTATTAAATGTAATTGATGATAAAAGTAAAATTATAGACGAACTATTGAAACTTAACAGTAAGAATAATAAGTAAAACAAGTACTATCTCCATATTGTCACTGCATATTCTATATTAGTAGATTTATCATTTCGAAATGAAAATCACTTTATAATTATACCTACAGTTAGAGTAATTTAATGCTTAACTTAGTTATTATTAATATATAAGTATGGAGGATGCAATTTTATTATGTTAGCTAATAAATATAACGAATACGCCTTAGAAATAGGTAATTCTATCTGGTATTTCTATCAGAATGAATCTCAAATTTGTCTTAGAGTTTTTGATAATAATGGATTTGGTAATGAAAGAGTTATTATTGACAGTTGCAAAGCCTTACTTAGCGTTATTTTAACAAAGAACGATACTATATATATCTTTACTCAAAACCTCAATAATAGCATAATCATGCATTGCATGAATGATGAAACACTAACAAGTTCAATAATTACAAACAATCATTTATCTAACGATTACATAGAGATAATTTCACTTAATAATTATTTAAATATTATTTATTCAAAAACAACAGATAGTACAACTTTTTTATATCATAGACTTATTACATCTGATTTAAAACTTACTCCTCCACTTATGTTGGATCTAATTGATAACTCTATTCCTTACTCGTTTACATCCTGTACCGTAGGCAATAACATATATCTATGCTATAACAAAAAAATGAAAAATAGCTGTCTAGGCTTTAGAAAATATGATGCTGTAAAAAATAACTGGGAAGGTTTTAACATCTTAGATACCTCTTACCTGCCGATTGAAGACTATTCTTTTATTGTAGCTGATGGTGAAATACTATCATATTGCTATAAGGTTAATAGCCAAAAAAGAGGCCAACTTAAGTATGGGTATGGAATTCCTTCCAACTTGGTTAGAAATTCAATAAATAGCAATTCTAGATTACTAGCCTGCTCAACAGCTTTTTTTCACGGCAAATTCTTTTTTACTTCAGTGACTGATCAAATAATATCAACCAAGATTATAGACTTTTTGAAAGGAGATTCTGGTTCCAATGATATTCAGCTGGAACCAAATAATCTAATATTTAAAGTAAAATACCAGTCAAATAATCCTATAGTAGTTAATGATATATTCTTTTCAAAAAATAACAACAGTAACATGATTATTGGAAGTTCTTACTACATAGATCTTTCATTATCAGATAAAGAAAGACCTGATGTTACAACAGATCCAATTGGAGACAACTCATTGAAAATGAGTGCATTAAAATTGGTTGAATATGAAAAACAACTCTTTGAAAGACAACAGTATATAGCTACACTTGAAAATACAATTAAGGATCTGAAATATAAAACAACTCTCAATGAAGATAAGATGAAAAATTTATCAAAAGCCACCAATACAAACGATGAAGAAAATCTAAAGTTAAAGGCCAATATTGCATCTTTGTATCAAAACTTACTTAACAAAGAAACTAAAATAACCGAACTAGAAAAAAGACTTGCGGATAAACATAGCGCCTTATCCACATATAAGAATAAAATAGAAGAGCTAAATAAGGTAATATCTGATTTAGATAGTCAAGTAAATGCCAACAAAAGCAACTCTAATTTTAATGAACTACAATCTTTAAAATCCTCCCAGGCTAATCAAATAGCTACACTAACTAAAACAATCGAAACTCTAAAAGAACAGTTAACAAGTAAAGAAAAGACTTTATCATCCATTACTCAAAAGAACTTAGAACTTCTTAATCAGGTAAATAACTTGAACAGTGCTTTAGAAGAACTTAGTGCTAAGCAAAAGAGATCCTCATTTATAAAACGTATATTTAATGATGAGGATTAATTATATAGGAAATAATCTTCTTCATTTTTCAACTTTTTTATCTCATAACATGCAATTACATTTTCAACCTATAATTTAGGAGGAGTATCAAAGATTATAATCTTTGATACTCCTCCAACCTTTATATATTATATATTTTTAAGTCCATACAAATCTTTTACTGCAGACAATAATTTTTCTACGTCTTCCATTGTATTAAAATATCCAAAACTTGCTCTAACTGTACCTAAATTCTTAGTTCCTATTATATTATGAATAATAGGAGCACAGTGATATCCTGTGCGCAAGTATATATCTTTATTATTTAAAAACGCTCCTACTTCTGAGCTATCATACCCATCTACATTGAAAGAGACTACGGGACACTTCTTTTCACACTCATCTTCTCCATACATAAGAATATATGGTAGCTTTTGTAGTTCTGATGTTAGGTATAAGGCCAAATCTTGGTCATGCTTTCTTATTTCATTAAGACCTACTTTTGAAATAAAATCTATTCCAGCACCAAGTCCAACGATCCCAGGAGTATTCAAGGTACCACTCTCAAATTTGTCTGGCATAAAACTTGGTTGTTCCATTATATTTGAGTTACTTCCAGTGCCGCCTTCCTTAAAAGTATCAATTTTAACAGAATCTCCTATATAAAGTCCTCCAATTCCTTGTGGGCCATATAAACATTTATGGCCCGGAAATGCCATAATATCAATATTCATTTTTTTCACATCTATATTAAAAACGCCAGCTGTTTGCGCTGCATCTACAATAAATAAAAGATTATTTCCTTTTGCTATCTTTCCTATTTCCTCAATATTTTGAACAGTGCCCAATACATTTGAGCCATGATTTATTATCAATGCCTTAGAGTTTGTTTTTATATTTTTTTGTAATTCCTCTAAATTTATATATCCTTTTTTATCAACAGAAACAATTGAGACTTCAACTCCTATTTCTTTCAATTTTCTTAAAGGTCTATATACAGAATTATGCTCAATAGAAGTTGTTATTACATGATCCCCACTCTTTAATACCCCTTTGATCGCTATATTCAACCCTTCAGTAGTATTGCTTGTAAAAATAATATTCATAATATCATCTATATTGAATAGCTCACTTATCCTTTGTCTTGTATCAATTATTTTCATCTCACATTCCAGTGATAATTTATGTGACCCTCTTCCTGGGTTTGCACAATATCTTTTCATGCAATTTAAAACCGAATCATAAACAGCCTCCGGCTTCGGGAAAGATGTGGCGGCATTATCTATATAAACCATATTAACCTCCCTAATATTGCTTTAAATATCAAGTTCAGAGTAATAATAACGTCTTGTACTTTCGTTTAAAGTTTTTCTATATATCCCCTTAATATCAATTTTACTTTCTTTTATTTCATTTACTATGGCCTCTAAATCTTTCTCTTTAATCTCTATTGATCTAGCACAGCCTGCTGATATAGTACAAGGTGTTTGTATCATATACACATTGTATTTCTTATTTTTTAATATCTTATAGAGATTTACACTCTGACTCGCGGAAGAAAAAGCTATTATACATACATTTAAGTCTCTCATTTAATTCACCTGCTATAAAACAATTTAATATAATATATTCTACAAAAGTTAAAAATTGCACTGAAATCTAAAAATAAAGTATATAGTATTTTTTTCAGATTTTGTTCTTACTGTGTATATAAATGTACCACTTCGCCCCGAAATCTATTTTAAAAGACTCACGGCTTCTGGTGAGAGAATTTAAAAATATAAATTTCATCGCAAATTAGTACATCCATATTACATTAGTAACCAAAATACGACAAATATCATAATATATAATAGATTTGCATGAAAGGGAGGTTTTTAATTCATGGCTACACCTTTTTTAATTGAGACTCCAAGTAATTTTGCTACAATAACAGGTTCAACAAATATTACTATTCCTGTCCCTAACACTGGCGCAGGAACTCCAGTTACTATAGGAACTTTGACATTGCCTTTATCTTCTAGGAATGATGTAGTTTTTATTGAAGGTACAATTCCTTTAGTATTGTCTGTAACTTCTACTACTGCTGCTATAAACTTAGGATCTCTAGATGTAATTTTAGAAGTGTTTAGAAGCACTACTTCAACCGCTCCAATATTTAGATCCAGACAGACTATAGTTAGTGGATTAACTGTTGCTACAGGTACTTCAACAACAATATATGATGTTCTACCTTTCCAATTTGTAGATGATCCAATTCTTCCATTATGCGGAGCCGAAGCTGATTATGTGTTTAGAATGTATGTAGTTGTATCTGGACTTACTGGTAATGGTAGCGTTACAGTAACTGTTAACAGTACTACACAAGGATTATTCTACAATATAACTGCTGAAGAAAAATTAGTTGCAGGTGCATTAGGCGATCCTATAATACCTGAAACTATTACACCATAATTTTATAGGGACTGCCTCTTGGCAGCCCTTTTTTACTGTGAATAAAATATACAGTCTTTATGCCAGATAAATCAAGGTATTTAGATAACCTTACAATTTTTTAAAGGTATATAGTAAAAATATAGCCTAATAGCTAAAATTATATTGGACTTATCTCCTATATATTAGCTTTTTTAATTTTATATACAAATAGTGCCAACATATCCTGAAATATGTTGGCACTATTTATTCTATTTATTCTATAAAGTTGTTGGTGGGTCAAAATCTTCAAATGGGAATGGCAAGCTGTTAAAGAATTCACATGGATCTCCTGTAACAGGTTCACATTCTGGTATATCACAGTCTCCACTTGAACTAACTGTCATGTTAACTATTCTGTAAAGTTTAATAATTGTAAATAAACCTATAACAACATCAGCATGATATTCAATTGTTCCTGGAGCATTTTCATAAACTCCAATTACAGGTTGCTGTAATGGATTAGCAATAGCTTGAACAAGTGCGTATGGAAGGTTGCCATAGTTTACATTTACTGTTTGTGGGCTGTATAAAGTATTAGCTGTAGTAATTGTTTGTTCACTAGCTTCTCCACCGAATAGACACAAAGTCTTTGTGTAAGTTGTGAAAGCACAAATATTAGTAATTGCAGTTGGTGGTTCTCCTGTTACAGTAAGAGTAACTGGTATTGCAGTTCCAGTGGCATCAAGCAAATTGATTACATACGTAAAAGTATATACTATTGTTACGTCATAAAATCCTTCTTGTCCAAATGCGCTTGGGTTAACTGTAACTCTTATGTCAGATACTCTGAATGATCCTGGCACAATCCTAACTGTAGCTACTGAGCTATTGAAAGCAATTATCTCACCTGGAGTGATAGGTCCTCCAACTATTACACTACCATTGATACTTCCTGCTTCTCCTAATCTAGATGAACTTATTTCTATTGCTCCTGGAGGTGGTGTTAAAACTGTGCTATCAAATGGTCTCAAGCAATCTTGTTGTCTACATTTCCCGTATACTCTCTGAGCTATTATACATTCATCGCTTATTGGTGAAGGGCATGGAGCCATTCCTTTTACCTCGAAATTTTCTTGCATAACATATCCTCCTATTCCATTTTACGTTAGACACTTCAATAATATATTATGTTGCTAATATAAAAGTGTTCTTAATTACCTTGTGATATAGCACAATTTTGCTAATTTTTTTATATTTTCTTCAATTTGTTTAGATAATCAGTTAACCGTAAAAAGATTTTTGCAAATTATTAAATATTGTGAATAAATATGTCATCATTTAAGACTTTTTTATACAGTAAATTCCTACTGAATTAACCCTTGCATATAATTACTTAATCGTTCGGTATATAATATTCAATAGCACCACAATTTGCTATCCAAAATTCATAAAAATATGAAGTTTTTTATAAATTTAAAAAAATAAAGTCCACTACCAACTCTATTTTCTAGAATCGATAGTAAACTTTAAATAAGTTAGCTTATTAATCTAATTTTATGTGGCAATAACCGCCTGGGTTTTTCTTTAAATATTTTTGATGATATTCCTCTGCATCATAAAAACATTTTAGTGGCATTATTTCAGTCACAATAGGTTTATCATAATTTTCTTGCTGTTCTTGCTTACTTTGCTCAATCACTTTCAAATCATCTTTATCAATATAGTAAATTCCAGTTCTATATTGATGTCCTATATCATTTCCTTGCCTGTTAATTACTGTTGGTTCTACTATACTCCAATATTCATCTAGTAGCTGATTTAAAGATATGTTTTCTTCATCGTACTTTACATAACAAGCTTCTGCATGACCAGTAGTTCCTGTACATACTTGTTCATAAGTAGGATCATTTTTTTCTCCATTTGCATATCCAACTTTAGTTTCTTTCACACCATCTTTTCTAGACATGAATTCTTCTACGCCCCAAAAGCATCCACCTGCAAACACTATTTCTTTCATATATATAACCTCCTTATTCCTATATTTTATATAGGATTTTCTGCACAATTCTAATTTATACCCAATTCACTAAATTACAAAAACAACTTGTAGTTAATATTAGTTAATTATAATTATATTTTATCAAAATATACCTATAATACAATATTTTAATTATTTATTTATATTTTTTCGACTTTTTTCTATTTCAAATTACACTTTTCTTGCATATATGTATAAGAGAGAAATAATTACTTAAAGACTATTTCTTTACTAAGGAGGTTTTTTTATGCTACATCATAGATTAGGCTGGATTCCTGACTACAATGACATAAATGATTATACAGAGGATACCCCTGAAGTCAAAGCTATTTTAAACAACATTTATTCATCAAGTAAAAAAACTGAAGACAATCTCCCAAGTTTTATAGACCTCAGAAAATGGTGTTCACCAATAAAAAATCAAGAACTACTCAATTCTTCCACTGCTGAAGCATTAGTAAGTCTAATTGAATATTTTGAAAATAGGTTGTTCGGAAAAAACTCTGATGGTTCATCACTTTTTGTTTATAAAAATTCTAGGTCCCTTTTGGGGAACATTGGAGATACTGGTGTATCATTTCGATGCGCACTAAACTCCTTAATCCAATTTGGTATGCCTCCTGAAAGATATTATTCCATAAGCTCTGCTCAAATTGATGAAGAACCAAAGGCCTTTTGTTATGGTTTTAGAGATAAATATAAAGATTTGATTTTTTTCAAACTGGATATAAATAAGGATTCAGAGAATCTTCTCAAAAGGGTTAAAGAACTATTATATTTACAGCTTCCATGTATCTTTGGTTTTTCCGTATACGACTGCATAGACTTCGCCGAAAAATCAGGAGAGATATTATTTCCAACTATCCATAATCAACTAATTGGTGGACATTCAGTTATGGCTGTAGGTTATGATGATAAATACTGTGCAATTAATAAGTTAACTGGACATTCTAGCTCAGGAGCTTTAATAATAAGAAATTCCTGGGGCGAAAACTGGGGTGAAGATGGTTATGGTTATCTTCCTTACGAATATATATTAAAAGGATTAGCCAGTGATTTTTGGTATGTTCTAAACAAGGACTGGCTTTTTAAATAAACTTATATAACCTTATTATAGAAAAACTATGTTGTACTTGTTCGAAAATCATGTTATTTACTGATTTTCGAACATTTATAAATTCTAGGTTTGAAAAATATGAATTGGTATATGTAAATTTAAGCTTAAGTTTTGAATAATAACTTTTTCAAGAAGCCTACTTTTATTTTAATTTATACCATCCAATTTCTGTAACACATATCTATTCTCTCCAATATATTAAAATTAAGTCACAAAGGAGGGATAACATGAATTTACTTGCAATAATACTATTTGTTTTTACAAGTAGTATCGATAACTTTACTGTAGCTCTCGCCTATGGAGTAAAGAATATAAAGATAAGTTTTTTTAGTAATTTAGTCATAAGCGTAGTTTCTTCCTTAGGTACATTTATATCGATGTCTCTAGGTTTAGCTCTTGCAAATCTACTTGCTCCCCATACAGCCAATATTATCGGTAGTACTATTTTATTGCTAATTGGATTATGGTTTTTATATGATTATTATAGATCCATTAAAAACATAAAATCAATGAACCAATCAGATTCTAGTAGTAAAAGAAGTTGCATGAATCTACTGGATAATCCTGAAGTAGCTGATTTTGATCACTCTGGTACAATAGATTTAAAGGAATCCTTTTCGCTATCTGTAGCATTAGCAATTAATAATGTAGGACTTGGCATTGGTGGAAGCATAGCAGGTTTAGATATTATTAGAACCACCTTATTTACCTTTATCTTTAGTATAATTGTTATTCCAATTGGTATGTTTTTAGGTAACAAGTTCCTAGCAAAAAAATTAGGTAGTACAGCTCCATTAATTTCAGCATTAATATTAATAGCTTTAGGATTATTTGAACTTGTATTAAATTGAGAAGATAAAACCCACAAGTTTTTAACAGATAATAATATACTCCCAAATAATAAAACACCAATTTAAAACTTTTTTAAATTGATGTTTTATTATTCATTAAATTATAAATGAACCACTTCATAATTAAATTTATATTTTTAAATTCTCCTCTCAGAACCCAGAGGAGTTTTGAAAATAGATTTCGGATTGAAGTGTTTCATCTTTATTTATTATCAGCAGGGAACTTGACACCTGTTTGACTTCTTATCTCGTCTACTACCTTCATCACATTTAGAGAATGTTCGTGTGAATTAACCTTTGATTCGAATTTTCCTTCATTTATGAGGTTAATAAATTCCTCTGCCTCATAAAACATATTATCTTCTATCTGAGGTACAGTCAAAACTTCTCTTTCACCATTCCTATAAACTATTTCAATATTTTCTGGAGACCCTATCTTGTCTATAATCATTGTTCCATTCTCACCTTGTATCTCACTTGGTGAATAAGAATATGCTATCTTTGAGTGCATTACAACAGCATCCATATCATCATATTTTGCTAGCACCGAGCCTTCTCCATCTACCCCTGACTTAAGAAGATACGCAGATGCAGTTATTTGTTTTGGAATCCCAAAAAGCTTTATCATTGGGTGAATACAGTATATTCCTATATCCATGATTGATCCATTTGAGAAACTTGCATCGAAAGTATTAACTCTTGTTCCGGATTTATAAGTATCATATCTCGATGAGTACTGACAATAATTTCCTAAATATCTTCTTATTTTACCTAACTTATATATATTTTCTTCTATAACTTTAAAATTGGGTAAGAAGTGTGATTTTAAAGCTTCCATCAATACAACCTTGTTCTTTATTGCCTCTTTTATCATAACTTCCACTTCCTTTGAGTTAGAAGCAAAGGCCTTTTCACATATTACATGTTTTTTATTCTTAAGAAATATTATTGACTGTTCGTAGTGTAATGAATTAGGACTTGCTATATATACTGCATCTATAACATCACTTTGAGCCATTTCTTCTAACGACGTAAAATATGTTATTCCATCATATCTTTTACCAAATTCTTTAGCTTTCTCTAAATCACGAGAATAAACAGCTGATAGCTTAAAATCATTTACATTACTAGCCCCTTTAATAAATGCGTGAGTTATCCAACTTGTACCTATAACACCAAATCTAATCATACTTTCCTCCTAATGTGAGAATAATATTAGAGAATCCAACATTATTACAATCTAATCATATAATTGTATATTAAAACAATTGTAATATTAATAGTACAGCATTTCAACTTTATCTATTTTCATATATATATTTAGAAAGCTTTGCTATAAGTTCATCGGGATCTCCATTAGTATCCTTTGTAAATATTGTTAATATATAAGGTTCATCAGCATATATTATTCCTATATCATTTACGTAATCTTCGTAATCTCCAATCTTATGTGCAACAATTTCTTGTGGTATGTACTTATCAATCCTATCATGATAGACTGTATTTTTCATGTCATCAATAATTGTCTTGTAATACTCATTATCGTCATTATTAAAATATAACTTTTTTAGTATTTCTAAAGAATCCAAAGCTGATGATTCATTTTCCGCTCTGTTTACTGTATGCTTGACTATATTCTCAATGTAAGAGTACTTGTACTCTGCTGTTATAGTCCTTAAAAGCATATTTACAGCTATATTGTCGGAATACTTTATGGAATAGTCAATTAATGTACTTATATTTATAGGCTTTGTAAGTCTGCTGCTCCCCTGCAATATACCAGCTCCATCCTCATAATCCTGAGAAGAGTAAATAACACCTTGATCCATAGTTAATTTTTTTTCTTTTATAAGATCAACAGTAGCCATGCTAATTGGAACCTTTACAGTACTAGCAGCTTTAAATGTCTTATCTCCATTTATGCTAAATCCTAAAGACGAATTTAAATCATAATAAGCTATTCCAACTTTATCCTTATTATCTTTGATAAATTCTTCAACCTTTGCTTTAAGTTCATCCAGTTTTTTTTGTTTGTTTATTTTTATTTCCTCAGCCTCTTTTATTTCTGCTATCTTTTCATGGTCTACTTCTTTATGCTCAGCTATTAACGTATCTGTATCTTCTATAGCATTTGTATTAGAATTTGCAGCAACTGCATTTTGATTAGCCAAAACCTCAGCCTGTCCATTATTTCTATAGCCTATAAAAACTATTAAGATTATAGCTACAACCATACAGGCATACAAATATTTCTTTTTCACACCTATCAACCTCTCATATAATATTACCTTCTAATATGTAACAGTTCGTACCGAAATCTATTTTTAAAACTCTCACGGCTTCTGGTGAGAGAATTTAAAAATATAAATTTTATTACGAAGTGGTACATCCATATTAATTTATTATAGAAGGTATTTTTATAATAACTGTGAGATGAGTATGTGAAATTGTGTGCCTTTAAATAATTGTTACACAAATTTTACACATAATTATATAATCAGTCTATTAATTTACCTTGTTTATACAAATCATCTTTTGGGTTAATTTTAAAATAAAAACTATCTAGCAAATATTTTGTGTTATACTTGCTAGCTAGTTCATAAAGGAATTCTTTCACTTCTTGTAAAGTACATTCATCATTCTCGTACATTTTTAGACAACTAAAAAACCTTATCTTTTCCTGTTCATCCGCGATCTTCTTAAAATAACCCCATACATGCTGCAATGTGTTTATTACCTGTCCTTTAGATAAATCCATAAGCAATACATTGCCTAAAATTTGTCTAATCTCACTTAAGTTAACGTTCTCCCTTGAAAAATACTCACTTATTTTTTTATATTCATAGTAAGATCTTTCCATTATGCAATATTTATATTTTGCCCACAATTCTTGTGCTTCCCTTATATTGTTATTTCTCATAAAAACCTCTAACAACTTTTTAATAGTATTATAATAATTATATCAAAACTAACCAACTAGTCATGCCTTTTCTCTGTCAACAACAAGTACTAAAACAGTCCATACAACAATAAGAACAGATATGGATGTAAAAATTATTTCTACATATTTTCCAAACATAGAAACACCCCTTTCTTCTCTTGAATATAGACTTAACTTAAATGGATTATTTTATTCGAATTGTATATTAAATAACTGCTCTACTTCTACTGCTGGTAAAGCCTTGCTGTATAGATATCCTTGACCCATATCGCAACCATTTAGCTTTAGAAATTCCTTTTGCTCAATGTTCTCAATACCTTCTGCAACTACCAACAAATCTATACTATGTATTAAATTCATAACTGCCATTACTATGATTGCATTCTTATCTTTATCAAATATTGATTTTATAAATTCCTTATCTATTTTCACTACGTCCATTGAGAGAGAATTTATATATGTGAGCGACGAATATCCAGTTCCAAAATCATCTAATGCAATTTTGAACCCCATATTTCTTAGTTTATTTAAAACTTCACTGGATGTTTCTAAATTATCTATTACCGAAGTTTCAGTTACCTCTAATTGTATTTCTGATTTATCAATCTCCAAACTATTCGTCATCGAACATAATTCATCTATAAAGCAATCATTAGATATTCTCTTTGATGATAAATTAATAGATATTTTTATTGCTTTATAACCTTTTTCATTCCAGAATTTCTTTTGCATCAATGCTTTTCTAAATACCCATTGTTCAATATTATCTATAAGACCTATGCTCTCGGCTAAGGGTACAAAATCCATTGGCGACACAAATCCTTTTTTGGGATGAATCCACCTGATTAAAGCTTCAACTCCTATTACTACATTTCTTTTCAAATCCACTATAGGTTGATAGTATAAACTAAACAATTCATTTTCAATAGCATGTATAATCTCATTAATAAGATTTATTTTTACTGTGTTTATTTCTTCAATTTTCTTATTATAAAATGAAATTTTATCTTTTTCCAAAGTTTTTACTTTTGATAAGGCCATATTTGAATTCTTTAATAGGTCATTAAAGTTATTTGCATCAATAGGGTATATAGAAATACCTAAATTATATGTAATATGGAACTCTTGATTATTTACTTTCCAGCCTCTTTTTAATTTCAAGAGAATTTTATTCACTTTATTTACAACTTCATCTTTATCTTTAATATTTACTAATACAATAGCAAACATATCTTCTTTTAATTTAGAAACTTTATTTGAATCGAAAACAATATCTTTTAGTGTATCTCCTACATCTTTTATAAGTAAATCACCATACTTGTGACCTAGTATATCGTTTATATCTTCTAAGTTATCAATTGCTAGGCATATAAATGCAAATTTATCAGCTGAACTTTCGCTTTTATAATTATTGATTAAGTTTATTATCTCTTTTTCTAACATGAGTTTATTCGGTAACTTTGTAAAGGTATCATAGTATGCCAATATATGAAGTTCTTGAAGTTGTCTTTCAATTTCTCTCTCTAGTTCTAGTAAAGTTTCATGGGATTTATTTAGTTCATCATAATTTTGGTAGATCTCATTTATAGCTTTATCAAAAAGCATTAAACTATTTCTAATAGATATATATATAACCAAAGTTGTTAATAATACAAATCCCCACCCTTTATAGGTTTGAATTTGCTCATATAAATTATCACGCCCTGCTAGCTGTATAGCTAAGTTGTCAGATGTTATGATCCAAATAACACCCACTATTGCATAGACTAACGCCACCTTAAATGATTGCATCTTAGGATCTATCTTATTTGAAGAATCCAAGTAGTCTTGTATATTTTTTGCATCTATTTTGTAAATTTTATTTATGCCTCTCAAAAAAAATTCACCACCTCTATATTATATTGTTTCCATAATTTCATAATTAATTAAGTCAAAACTTTGCAGAAGTGAATTTTCTTACAGTAAAAAAGTCGCTGAAGCGACCTTCTTCAGTGAGTTTTTTTGCGCATCTGCCTTTCCGAATGCATATGAGGAAAATTGGGCAGGCGAATATGATTTATTTTTTACTGTTAACTCTAAACAGCTGTTCTAGACAATTGATATTACTAGGTTTAGCTAACAAAAAAATCTATACTGTCCTATACAGTAAAAAAGCCTAGCATTGAAGTATTATTCACTGCTAAGCTTTTCTCAAATTATTAACTCTATCTATTAAGTAAACTGATGGCTTCACTTTGAGGAACTGGTCTACTAAAATAATATCCTTGTATTCTATCACAGCTATGTTTATTTAGATAATTTAGCTGCTCCTCAGTTTCTACACCTTCTGCAACAACTTTTAGATTCATCTTATGCCCTATATCTATTATATTTTCGACTAAAGATATCTTGTGTTCTTCAGCAACATCATCAATAAAGGTCTTATCAATTTTTAAAGTACTAATAGGCAACTGTTTTAGATAACTTAATGAGGAGTATCCCTTACCAAAGTCATCAAGAGCTATTTTAATCCCTATTTCTCTCAATCTATTTAACTTTTCACTTATATTGTCATAAGTTTCAATAAATATAGATTCTGTAATCTCCAATTCAATGCAATTTGGATCTATTGTAATATCATTTATAATCTTTAAAACATTATCTACAAAATCACTTTGCATTAATTGAATTACTGATACATTTATTGATATATAACATTTATCATGACCATTTATATGTACTTCTTTTATAAACTCACATGCGCTTCTCAGTACCCAATTTCCAATGTCTATAATTCTATGATTTTCTTCTGCTAAGGTAATAAATCTATCTGGAGGTACAAACCCTAATTCTGGACTATTCCATCTAATCAGTGCCTCAAAGCTGCATATCATACCACTATTAGCATCAACTTGAGGTTGATAATAAAGGATAAATTCATTTTTATCTAATGCATTTCTTAAATATTTTTCTATTTCCATTCTTTCAATCACTTTATCATTCATTCCTGAATGGAAAAATGTGTAGTTGTTTTTTCCTAAGCTTTTCGATCTATACATAGCTATATCTGCTTTAGTTAAAAGATCATCTAATACTTTACCGTCTTCTGGGTAAATCGCTATTCCAATACTGGATGTTACCTGTAAGTAATTACTATCTACATTAAATGATGTTTCAAAACACTCTAACATAGCAGTGCAGAAATTCTCTACTTGCGCCCTATCTTCGATTGAATTTAATACTATTACAAATTCATCTCCACCTAATCTAACCAATAAATCATCTTCTCTCTTGATTCTATTAAGTCTATCAGCAATAGCACAAATTAAAAAATCTCCAAAGTTGTGGCCTAATGTATCGTTTATGTATTTGAAGTTATCAATATCAATAAATATTAATGCTGTTTTATTATGTTCATAGACACCTTTTTTATCAAAATACTGCTCTGCTACTTTATGCATATACTGCCTATTAGGCAAATCTGTCAAATAATCATGATATGCTATGTATTCTAATCTATGTTGATATTCCTTTATGTCTGTTATATTTTTATGTGATCCAGCTAACCTATATGGTTTTCCTTCTGAATCAAATAATGTTTTCCCTATAGTTTGCATCCATGTGTATATACCATTAACATCTTTGATTCTATACTCTATTGTGAAGACTGAACTTTTATTCTCCCAATTTTCTTTGATAACATTTTGAAGTCTTTCATAATCTTCTTCGTTAACTAGCTTAGTCCAATCTATATCTTTTGTCTCTTCCCTATCATATCCTAATATATTGTACCATTGATCTGAAAAAAACATTTTTCCTTCTTTTATATTCCAATCCCAAAGTGCATCATAAGATGCTTCAGTTATAAGCTTGTACCACTCTTCATTATTTCTTAACAATTCTTCATTTATTGATATTTCTGTATATTTTTCTCTTAGTTCTTGCTCTAAGGCAGTTATTTCCTCAAACGAAGCTTCTAAATCATTATATTTTTCTCTTAATTCCTGCTCCAAAGCTCTCACTTCTTCGTAGGATGCTTCAAGTTCCTCATAACTACTCATCAAGTTTTCTTCGTATTCTCTTCTCTTATCTGCAGCCTTATTTAATGCTATTGCTAACTGACCGATCTCATCTCTGGATTTCATTGTTATTTTGTGCTCTAGATTTCCTTCAGTCAAAGATTTTGCAAAATCTAATATTGTCTTAATTTTACCTGAAATCCTATAGGCTATAAAATGACCTACAAATATTGAGACTATAAACCCTAATACCCCGATCGTAATTGTTGATATGATGGTATCATGATATAACTGTTTATTAGAATTATCATACTTCTCTGCAACTCTTGAGTTATATTCAATATAATTTTCAGTATTTTTTACTATATTCTCACTTACTATTTCTAGATCATTGTATACAATCCACGCCTTATCATAATTTCCTTCATCTATGTATTCTAATAATCTTTCTCTATATTGCCTATATACACTCAATATATTTTTTAGGTCACCAAATAATTTCCTATCATCACTGTCCACTATATGTTTCTCATAATCAGCTAGTAAATTATCATCCTGGTTTTTCAATCTATTTATTTCATCAACCAAAGTTTTTACTTTATTGGAGTTTTTCTCATCTAATACCATATAAATATCAAGATTAATTTGGACTAAATTTGATTTTACTAAGGTAATATCTTTTATTACTCTTGAATTTCTGTCGTGCATAATCACACTATTATTATTGAGATCTCTAATGTTTTTTAATGCAACCAATCCCATTACTCCACTAAAAAGTGATATTGCTGTAAATGCTATTATGAGTTTTGATCTCATCCTTAATCTATAAATAAAATTCATGTTTAATCCTCCTAGTTTTGGCAATCATATCAAATCTAGACATCTATATCTTAAAATTATACCTTATTAACCATGCTGTTATCAATAAAGATGGATAACTTTAAACCTAAAACTACCTATTGAAGCTGTTAAGTTTAAGTTAAAATCCTTACACCATACTAATAACCATCGTAAAATCTAATCTTAACTCTTTATACATCATCTTTCTAAAATTCTATCACTAAATCAATTGAAATAAGTAACAACATTGTAATAATATCTCTATTCCATTTTTAATTTCGTCAGCATATTATAAATTGGATATATTAAAGCATCGCGTTGAAATTAAATAGTTAGCCATCCGATATTACTTTTCTTTTGGGGAGGCAATAAGTTTAATTATGTTAAATATTTTTAAGTTTGTAAAGAGAACTTTTACAAAACTTATGGAGATGCTGAAATTTTTAGTATTTTCAATCATTTTTCTTACTCTGACCCTAATACTTTCCACTATAATCCTAATAGATAGGTCTACGATTAGTAACAATTATGACCTTAATGTCAAACAAAGTGATTTTTCGTATCTCTATAATGAAAAGAATTCGATAATTACCTATGAAGATAATAATACCGTTTTTAACTTCAAGTATCTCGAATTGAGTTCCATACTTTCTTCTAAAAATACTTCTAACACCACTAATGCTAATACCAATTCTGATGAGAACAATAATCCTCCTACTAATGATATATTTCCTATAAATCTAACAAAAACTTCAATTAGATTTGAAGATGCTCTTTCAGAAGATGGGAAAAAAACTGCATATTTAACCTTTGATGATGGACCATCAACTACTATTACTCCAAAAGTGTTAGACACCTTGAAAAAATATAATATAAATGCAACATTTTTTCTATTGGGAAGCAATATACAAAAGAATTCTCAAAGCAGAAGCTTGGTCAGCAAGATATATTCTGACGGTAACGCTATTGGTAACCACACCTATTCACATGATTTAAACAAGTTATACCCTAGTAATAAGATAGATACGGACTATTTTATGTCAGAAGTATATAGAACTAATACTATTTTAAAGGATATCCTAGGAAATAACTTCAATACAAGGCTTATAAGACTCCCTGGTGGATACATGAGTAGATCCTACTATCATGATCCTAATCTCCCTCACTTTGATCAACGGTTAAAACAAGAAAAATATCTATCTGTAGATTGGAATGCCTCTGACTCAGATGCAGAAGGAAAGAAAAAAAATTCTCAGGAATTACTTCAAATGGTTAAGGAATCCGTAGCAAATAAGAATAAGGTAATAATACTTATGCACGATACCTACGGCAAAGAAGAGACTGCGAAAGCCTTGCCTAGTATAATTGAATATCTAAGTACTCAAGGCTACGAATTTAAAACACTAGAATGATTAGGTGATTATATAATGTAGTAAAATAACATTAGGCTATGTTAAAGTTTAATATTGAAATTGAAGTGTAATTGCGTAGATACTATATGAGCGAGCAATTAGAATTAAATGATTTTTACAAATGGAATAGCGTTAAGAAACTGTACTGTTCGAACGTAGTGAGTTTACAGTTTTAGCTATGGAATATGTAAAAATCATATTAATTCTTCGCGTAAGCTCATTAAAGTATCGGAGGCTTTACACTTCAATTTACATCATAGTACTTTAATAGGGCCTAACAAAAAAAGATCGAAAGGGAATTTATCCCGTTCGATCTTTCTTTGTTGAGTAAATAAAATCTATTCTTTTGAATACTGAAGTGCATCTCTTCCTTCTTGTCCAGTGCTTATTCTTATAACATTTTCCACATCATAGACAAAAATCTTTCCATCCCCAATTTTACCTGTATGAAGTACCTTCTTAGCTGTTTCAACTACTAAATCAACTGGAACATCACAAACGACGATTTCTAGTTTTATTTTAGGAAGTAAATTCATTTCTACTGCTAAGCCTCTATAATATTCCTTATGACCTTTTTGCATGCCACAGCCTAATACATTAGATACCGTCATCCCTGTTATACCAATAGCACACAACGCATCTTTCAATTCATCAAATCTAGCTGGTGATATTATTATGTCAATCTTGCTAAGTTTTTCTCCCATTTATATAGCCTCCTTTTCATTTATATTGCTAATTAGATAATTCCACCGTAAGCCTCTTCACCATGTTGTGATACATCTAATCCTGCTTGTTCGTCTTCATCTTTTACTCTTAAAGCTGATACTGCATTCATTACTTTTAATATTATAAATGTAATTATAGCAGAATATGCAACTGTTGCCAGAATAGCAACTAATTGAGCACCTAAAAGATGTAAGTTTCCGTATATTAATCCATCTGCTCCTGCTGAATTTACTGCTTTTGAAGCGAATATACCAGTTGCTATTCCACCCCAGATACCGCCTATTCCATGACATCCAAATGCATCTAAAGCATCATCATATCCAAATTTTTTCTTAAGAACAGTTACAGCATAGAAGCATATTGCTCCACCTATAAGACCTATTGCTAATGCTGAGAAAGGTGTTACAAAACCAGCACCTGGAGTTATTGCTACAAGCCCTGCTACAGCTCCACTAGCTATTCCTAATGAAGTAACCTTCTTTCTGTGTAAATACTCACATAATCCCCAGCTTATTGCTGACATTGCAGCTGATGTATTTGTTGTTATAAATGCGTTAAGTGCAACATCATTTATTGCTAAAGCACTTCCTGCATTAAATCCGAACCAACCAAACCATAACACTCCTGCCCCAAGAACTGTCATTGGTATATTGTGTGGAGTTATTGTTTCTAATCTCTTTCTCTTACCTAGTACTATTGCGAAAACTAATGCTGAAACACCAGAACTTATATGAACAACATTACCACCTGCAAAATCTAATGCTCCAAGATTTCTAATCCATCCACCTACGCCCCATACCCAGTGTGCAACTGGATCATACACAAAAGTGCTCCAAAGTAGTATAAATAATGCAAAAGATAAAAATTTAACTCTTTCTGCTACTGCTCCTGATATTAATGCTGGAGTTATTATTGCAAACATAAGTTGGAATAACATAAATGCTTGATGAGGTATTGTTGCTGCATAATCAGCATTTGGTGCAAATGTTACACCATTTAATCCTAAGAAATTGAATCCTCCTAGAATTCCTCCAATATCATTTCCAAAACATAATGTATAACCGATTAAGATCCATTGTATTGATACTATTGCTACCGCTGCATAACTATGCATTGTAGTACTTAGTACATTCTTTCTTCTTACCATTCCTCCATAAAATAAAGCTAGTCCTGGAGTCATTAGCATAACTAATGCTGTTGCAAAGATCACAAAGGTTGTATCTGCTCCGTTTACCCCGTTCATAAAAATTTCCCCCTTTTTAATATTATTTTTCAGTAGTTAAAATTATTAAACTACAAATTTAAAATTTAAATTATTTCATGTTCTTATTTTATTAATCTTAAAGGGGGCTATCAACAAAATGCTAATTTTTCAACAAAAAACTGCACTTTTTTATGAAAATAAGATTTTACTAACGTTTTCATTAGTATCTAGGGATTAATTTAATATTTTTTAATATTTTATGACGATGATCATTGAAATTTTATATTAAACCTGATATAATATTTTCCCTTATATATAACAATATAACAATATAATTATTTCATAAAAAGTAAAGTAAAAAAATCACTAATACATTTTCTTATTAGTGATTTTTGGTAAATCTGCATTTCTGAATGAAATTTAAAAATTCCGTTATTAAAATTAGTTTCATTTTACCATTGGCTATATGGATGTACCACTTCATAATAAAATACCATTAATGGTTAAATAGATTATTTGTTTTTTTAAATCGTGGAAATGGAATATTTATGGTTATCTAATTACTAATTCAGTAGATTTTATATTTTTATTAGTATACCTATGCCTTCTCTCCGTTCCTTTTCCGTATTGTATTGCTTTAACAGGACACCAATTTATACAAGCTAAGCATTGTGTACACTTATCTCCCCATTTAGGTTTTCCATTAACTTTTATAGTATTTGAAACACAAATCTTCTCACATAACCCACAAGAAATACATTTATTGTTTGCATAAAACTTTTTGGTGTTATTTAGCGCAAATTTGTTAAAAAGAGGACTAACTATCTTTGTTAAAGGCTTATCGTAAAAAGTGTTTACACTTTCAAATACATTTGATTTTCTATTCTTTATATTTTCAACTATATATTCTATATAATCTTTTGCTTTACTAAGCTTTTCTTCAATAAGCTTCTCATTATCAATATCCGAAGACACAATATAGTTATTTGGCATACGAACCACAAACCCGCTATTTAAGGTCATATTTTTTTCATTTATTAAATTTCCAAAGGCTTTTAATAAATGCCCACTATTCTCTCCACAAGTTGCTACAGAATAAATGTAATTATCTTTATAATTTTTTAATTTCAATTTATCTAGAAAAGCTTCCACAACCTTGGGTGCTGCCCAAGCATAAGTTGGGAAAACAAAGCCTATTGCTTCATTTTCTTTTAAGCAGTAAACATATTCTTCACTAGAATCATTTATTACTGATGCTATTGACGTATAATCATCTCCTATATTTTTAGCTATAGACTTAGCCACATATAGCGAATTACCTGTACCTGAAAAATAAAATATCATACCCTCACCCCATAAAAAATTATATTGCTAGTCTCTTCTTTAACAATGCCATCTTTATATGATCATAAGTTATGGTGTCATCAACCTTTTCTTTTATTGGCTTAAGCTTATCATCACCAACTTCTTTAGCAACTTCTAGTATTACTGTTTCTTGTTCTTTACTAAGTATATCACTAAAATCTACTGAAAAATTTATTTGATTTCCTTCTAGCGCATACTGCTCTAGATGACTGCAGATGGTAGAGATGGTTATCTCTCTTTCTTTAGCAATATTTAATAAACTTAAGTTTTCCTTCAGCATATCAATAGTTAACATGTAAGACTTCTTCTTAGGTTCTTTTGGTTCTTTAGCATCTTTTTCTTTTTTAGAGCCTTTTTTTTCTACCTTTGGTTTTTCTTCATTAACCTTTATACTCTTTTCTTTCTTCTTGTAATCAAACTGTACTTCAATTTTATTGCTTTCCACATATTCTACAACCACATTAAGAAATCTTTCTCCATACTTATTTAGCTTAAGCTCACCTACTCCAGATATATCACTAAGCTCCTCTATAGTTCTCGGCATTCTTCCACTGATTTCCTTCAAAGTTGAATCTCCAAACACAATATATGGTGGTACTTTTTCTTGAACCGCAATTTCTCTTCTTAGGTTTCTAAGTATATCAAACAAAGCATTGTCCTCTATTATCTTTGTTACCTTTTGTATTTCTTTAAACCAAACTTCTTCTTCGCCTCTAAGCACAGCCATAGATCTTTCATTTAATCTTACTACTGGATATTCCCCTTCATCATAGCTTAATATCCTATGTGAAACTAAGGTGTTTATGAAGTTTTTAAGATCATCTTTTGAGTAGTCTTTCATTATTCCATAGGTTGAAAGTCTATGAAAGCCTAGATCTTTTATCTTTTTATTCTCTGAACCTCTTAAAGTGTCTATAAGAACCGTTGCTCCATATGATCTTTTCATCCTGAATACACAGGATAAAACCTTTTGTGCATCTAGGGTTTTATTTGTAAGCTCACCTTCTACTTCACAGTTACTGCAGTTATTACAATGCTTATCATACTGCTCTCCAAAATAATTTAGTATATATTTTCTATAGCAATCGTTACTATATACCAGATCAGTCATGCTTTGAAGCTTCTTATACTCATTAACTTTTCTTGCTTCATTACCTGTTCCGATATCAATAATATATTTTTGTGTATGTATGTCTCCTGGAGAAAATAAAAGTATAGCCTCACTTTCTTCTCCATCTCTTCCTGCTCTACCAATCTCTTGATAATATCCTTCTATATTCTTAGGCATGTTGTAATGAATAACATATCGAATATTAGGTTTATCAATTCCCATTCCGAAAGCATTTGTAGCAATCATTACATTATATCTATCATAAACAAAGTCTTCTTGGTTCCTGCTTCTTTCTTCATCGCTTAGTCCAGCATGGTATCTAGTACAACTTATATCTTTATCGTTTAATTGATCATAAAGAGAATCTACTTCTTTCCTAGTAGCTGCGTATATAATCCCAGCTGAATTAATATTTTTCTTTATAAAATCAACTATATATTTCTTTTTATTGATGCCCTTAACAACATTTATCTTGATATTTTCTCTATCAAATCCAGATATAAAAACTTTAGGATCTCTTAATCCTAGAAGCTTTATTATATCCTCTCTTACTTCATTTGTAGCAGTTGCAGTAAACGCCGCCACTATAGGTCTTACCTTTAATATACTTATAAAACTTTTGATAAATCTGTAGCTGGTTCTAAAGTCATGTCCCCACTGTGATACACAGTGTGCTTCATCTATAGCAACAAAACCAACATGTACTTTAGAGACTAAATCTAAAAATTGCGAAGTTTCAAGTCTTTCTGGTGCTACATATAGAATTTTCAAATTCCCTTCTAATGCTAATTGAAAAATATCATCTATTTCTCTATTGGACAAAGTGCTGTTTATATACGCTGATTCAATTCCTATATCTCTAATTGCATCTACTTGATCCTTCATGAGCGATATCAAAGGAGAAACAACAATTGTAAGGCCTTCTATAATCATCGCAGGTACTTGATAACATATAGATTTTCCTCCACCAGTTGGCATGATGGCTACAGTATCATTGCCTTTTAGAATCTCTTCTATTATTTGTTTTTGTCCAGCTCTAAAAGAACTATATCCATAATATTTATTTAATATCTCTAAAGCTTTATCATTTAAATCTGTAATATCCTTATTAAAATCTAAATTCATTATTAATGTTACTCCTTCTATAAGAAACCTACTCGTATCATATTTAAGATTATATCCAATTTTTTCACTGTACAACGACCTTATATCATTTATGTTTTTAATTATATCATAACTTAATTATTTAAACGTAGCGTCTTTAGAGATGTCATTAATTACTATAGTATTCCCTCAAAACTCACCTTAATCATTGAAATTAGTGGATTTAGATAGTATTACTTTTTTCTCTAAAGTAAAAATGCTGCCATTATTATTAAGATAACAGCAGCATTTTATATAGGTAAACTACTTCAATACTTATAGCTTGTTTATTATCAAATTACCAGATTCATACTTTTTCAGTCCTTTATAGAATGCAATGTAGGCAATGGTTATCCACACTACAGTAACTGCTAAAACTTCTAATGCTTTTATCAATGAAAAATTTATTACAATCTCTGCTGGAATGTAAACCATAAATACCGTTGGGATGGCTGTATAAAGTACATATTTTATTGCTCCCTTAAAGATGCCTTCTGGATATATTGCAAAACTAATCATGAATTCAGTTACAAGCTGAGCTAAACTATCTAAGTTTCCCGCGTAAAAACTAAAACTATGACAGGTTATAAGCACTGATGCAAATATAAGAGCTCCAGTGATGCAAAACAGTATAAACAACATAAAACTCCTAATATGAAATCCATTCATGATAATAAATAATATTACACCATACAGAGTATCCCCCCATGCTGAAACTATTGTTTTAGAACATAGTATATTTATAAGAGCATCTTTGGGTTGAAGAAGATAAGTGTCTAGTTCTCCATTTAGTATCATCTTCGTTATATTTCCTACGTTACCAAAAACTAAAAAACTTACCCCAAAACTTGTGGACATTATAGACCAAAGCATCATAACATCCTTAAATCCATAGCCCCCTATAGAACTTACGTTATTAAACAATACCCACCAGAAAAATATAAACGCTGAATTATTTAGTATCATTCCAAAAACTTGTACTAAAAAACTCACTCTATACTCCATTACCGCGGATAAATTGAATTTAAAATAATATAATATTAATTTTATTGATTTTCTAACCCCCATTAACATTTAAATTCTTTGCCCCCTTTCTATACATTGTCGCTGATACCAAAATAAATATACCAAGGTATAGAATTTGAATCATAAACTGCCTTGAGAAATCATAAAAGGAAAAATTAACTGCCAATTTTGCAGGTACATAAGTTACATAGGAAAAAGGAAGAAAATTAGAGATATTCTTTAGCCATTTAGGGAAAAGCTCTATAGGCATTAGCATTCCGCCTAATGTAAAGATAAGTTTTGAGTAGATCCAAAAGAAAGCATTATTGTCTTCAAACCAAAATGAGGTCAGTGCTATAGTTATATAAATAAAAAAGTTTATTATACAGCCTACTACTAAGGATATAAATATAAAAGGCAAAGTAATTAAGTTAAAACTATTAAGTGGACCTACATATACCACTCCTATTATTATTCCTATAATAGCATTTGTTAATAGTTTGATTCCTAATTCTCCTATAAAATACGAAAAGCAATATGCAATGTAATTGTAAGGCTTATTTAAAAGATATGCTATATTACCGGTCTTTACATCATCATTTACTTGAAGATGAATATCCGTTCGTGATAAGGTTATGAGTTCTGTAAATATCAAGTACCATATCATTTGATTTAAACTAAGTCCAGCTATTGTATTACCTTTGCTACCATATATATTCTTCCAAAGCATCAAATATATAAACATTATAAATACGAAAAATAAGTTTTTACTTATAAAGTTCCAAAAGTAAACTAAGTTGTTGGACATATTTATCTTTGATATTTGCAGATACTTATAAATTAGCCTCATGAACTTCCCCTCCCCTACTAGATTGGTATATATGAGAGATTACATCTTCTAATGGAGGATCCGATATTGTTATATCCTTTACTCTTCCTTTATTTATTAGATTATTTAAAACAGCTTCTATATCTTGATTTGATGTATCAACTTCAACTTTTAAGGCATTTTCCTTATTTTTTATTATATTAAGATCTTTGTCAGCTACATTTACAGGAGTATCATACTTTATATTAATAACTTTCTTATTTAAGTAATTGTGCTTAAGGTCCTTTATACTTTCATTTAACACTATCTCTCCATGGTTTATTATTATAGCTCTTTTGCAAAGCTGCTCTATATCCCCAGAATCATGTGAGGTTAAAAATATTGTTGTTTTTTCTTCACTATTTAACTTGAGAATTAAATCCCTTATATTCTGTTTTACTACAACATCCAATCCTATTGTAGGCTCATCCAAAAATATTATTTCTGGTTCATGGAGTATTGAAGCTGCTATTTCGCACCTTATTCTTTGACCTAAGGAAAGTTTTCTAACAGGTATATCCATAAGTTCTTGAATTCCAAATACTTCTTTTAGATAGTTTATTCTTTTTTTTAGTTTACTTTTATCCATATCATAGATATTACCTAATAAATTGAAACTATCTATCGGAGGAAGATGAAACCACAGCTGTGATTTTTGGCCGAAAACAGTCCCAATATTATAGCTTAATTGCTTTCTGTCCTTTGCAGGATCCATACCAGCTACCTCAATGTGTCCACTGGTTGAATGAAGTATACCCGTCATCATTTTTATAGTTGTTGACTTTCCTGCACCATTGGGACCAATGAAAGCTAAAATTTCTCCCTTATTGACACTAAATGAAACATTGTTTACCGCTTCGATTTCCCGATAATTTGGAGAGATAATTGAACGTAAACTTCCTTTCAATCCAGGCTCTTTAGTTTTAACTTTGAACTTTTTGTACAAATTTTTTACTGTAATTATTTCCAACTATACCGCCTCCTTTATTGATGTTTTAAATAAAATTCAAGCTATGTTTTAGGAATACTTTTGAAATTAAAACAAAAAAGTTCCTGAAGCGATTTTCTTCAGTGAGCTTTTTTAACGCATCTGCCTTTCCGAATGAATATGAGGAAAATTTGGCAGGCGAATAAGTTTTATTTTTTTACTGTATATCCATAATAAACTTCTAAAGTCATTGAAATATCAAGGTTTAACCAACATAAAAATTTTATATTTTCTTATACAGTAAAAAAAGCCCAAAAGACAAATCTCATCTTGAGACTCGTCCTTTAGGCTTTTATCCTAAAAGTGTAGAAAAAATCCTGTATCGCTCGGACCAGACATACTAATACCGGAACCCTAGATACACTCTCATCTTATGGATATTATACATTATTTGTAATTAAATGTAAACACAACTTAATACTTAGTTCATATATTTGTAACATTTATAATAACACCACTATTTTTATACAACTTTTCTAAGAAACTACAATATACCATAAACATATCTTCACATAATTATCCAATTACTTGGCAAAGTGTTAAAAATAAACTACACAGAACATGCTTCATTTCACATCTTACAAATAACTAAAAAATAAAGAGGCTTATTAAAGGGTTCCATTACGAAAACTTAAGTTATATATGCCTGATAATCGCGGCTTCTGGGGATTATCAGGCATATATAACTTAATAGTTGAAGTTGGAACCCTATATTTAAACAAATAAGTTCAATAATATATCTCAAAAAAACATTAGGCGCTTTCATTTTTAAGTTTTTCTAACTCTCTTATATGCTTCTTTTCTTCAGCAATTATATCTGATAGTATCTTATAATTTTCAGTTCCAATATCAGCATGTGATTTTATCAAAAGTCCATGTATACTTAATAGTAATGATAATCCTTCTTTCTGAAATCTTAGTGCTGTATCGACTACATCTTTTACATTACTATAAACCACATTAGTTCTTTTTAGTTTTACAAATTCATATATCAATTTAGCAGCTTTATCATATGTAAAGAAGTCTATCTCTATGTTTACATCCAAATCAATTTTTCTTTTTATGTCAGCATATTTGTCAGCGTGCCTTCTATGTTTCTTTGCGAAAACCTTTGCAATTATTCTTACTCTTTCACTTAACTCTTTATTTTCACTTACTATCGTATAACCTTCTTCCGAATTTTTTTCTATAGAAATAAGCTTATCTATTAAATCAATAATGGTATACATTCCTTTACATCTCCACAAAACATTCATTCTCTATTAAATTATACACTAATTTTTATAATTTCCCATAGAAAAATTGTAAAATATTTCAATTTTCTTCTTTTTTCTTTATATATTTTGCATATAAGCAAAATAAAAGCCGCTTTATTTTAGGCAGCTTTATTTTTTATAATTTAATTAGATTTTGTTTTATCCATAAGTATATTATTTAAAGCATTAATAAATGCCATAGCACTAGCTTTAATTATATCTGTATCTATTGCTCTTGATATATAATTCTTCTTATTATGACTTAAATTAATTGTTACTTTTCCTAAGGCCTCTTTACCTCTAGATATACTGCTTATTTTGTATTCCCTTAAATCAACATCAAGTTCAGCTACCTCTTTTATGGCTGTGTACAAGGCATCTACAGCCCCGTTTCCTATACTACTCTTTTTATATATCTTGTCGCCTCTTTTAAGCTTAACACTTGCAGAGGGGAAGATACTATTACTTATAACTTGTAAATCCACAAGTTCATATAGATTTTTTCTTTTCTCGATAATTTCATCGCCTAAATCTGTATTCAATTCAACTATATCCTCTATAAGAAAATAGATGTCATAATCATATACCTCTTTTTTTAGTTCCACAATTTCTTGGAACTTATCAAATATATGATTAAACTCTTCATCAGTAAACTTTTCAAATCCCATCTTTATTAGCGCATCCTTAAGCTCACTTCTACCAGAATGCATTGTTAGGATTATGTCTGAATCCTCTCTACCTATATCTTCTGGATGAATTATCTCATAAACATCTCTGCTCTTAATTGCTCCAGCCTTATGAATTCCAGAAGAATGCTTAAAAGCATTTGCCCCTACAATTGCCTTATTTGATGCTACATCTAGCCCCATTATATAACTAACTAAACTAGAAGTTTTCTTCAACTCTGTAGTTATTAAGTTCGTATATGATTTATAATATTCCTCACGAACTTTAAGTGCCATTACCACTTCCTCTAAAGCTGCATTACCAGCTCTCTCACCTACACCGTTTATGGTTCCTTCAATTTTATCAGCACCATTTTTTATAGCAGCAAGCGTGTTAGCTGTTGCCAGCCCCATATCATTATGGCAATGTACGCTAAGTAAGGTTTTATCATTTAAATTTTTCAAGCGATAATTTATTTTATTAACTAAATCCCCGAACTCTTCAGGCACTCCAAATCCAACTGTATCTGCTATATTCACAATTGTAGCACCTGCATTCACAGCATTCTCAATACTTCTCCAAAGAAATTCAAAGTCAGCTCTTATTGAGTCCTCAAAAGAAAACTGAACATCATCGCAAAACATTTTAGCGTACTTTATAGCTTCTTCACTTTGAAGTAATATCTGATCTCTAGTTTTTCTAAATTTTTTATCAATATGTATATCTGATACTCCAAGAGATATATGAATTAGAGGATTCTCAGCAAATTTCAGGCATTTATATGCTAAATCAATATCTTCCTTTACAGCTCTTGCAATTGCTGATATTGAAGTATAGCTACCAAGCTTTTTAGCTATAGTTTCTACAGTCTTAAATTCTTGTTTTGAACTTGCTGGGAAGCCTGCATCAATTATATCTACATTTAAGTTCTTTAATTGATCTGCAATTTTTAGTTTTTCATATAAATTAAGCTTTACCCCTTGAACTTGTTCTCCATCTCTTAACGTTGTATCTAATACAAAAATTCTTCTATTCATATATTTAACCCCCAACATATACATCTTTTATTAAATATATATACTCTTTGTATACAGTGAAAAAATCACTGAAGCGATTAGCATAAAAAGTTTATAACTTCTATACAGTAAAAAATATGCCTAATTAAGTTAGACATATTCTTAATTGCAATATTGATTTTAGATTATGTTAAACTCTAGCAACTCCAGTTTCTCTTGCTGCTTTTGCAACTGCATCAGCTACCACCTTAGCTATTTCCTTATCTAAGGCACTCGGTATTACGTTATCAGGTGTCAATTGTTCTTCTTTTACGAAGTTCGCTATAGCATATGCTGCTGCAATCTTCATCTCTTCATTTATTTCCTTAGCTCTTACATCTAATGCTCCTCTAAATATTCCTGGGAAAGCTAAGACATTGTTAATTTGATTTGGAAAATCTGATCTTCCTGTTCCAATAACTTTTACTCCTGCTTCCTTTGCCTCATCTGGCATTATTTCTGGTATTGGATTTGCCATTGCAAAAACTATAGAGTCTTTATTCATTTTTTTAATCATATCTGCCTTTAATATTCCCGGAGCAGATACTCCTATAAATACATCAGCCCCAACTAAAGCATCAGCTAAACTTCCTTGTATTTTATCAGGATTTGATATCTTAGCTAAAGCTTTCTTTGCATCATCAACATTATCAATTCCATCATATAAAATACCTACTTTATCGCATGCAATAAGGTTTTTAACCCCAAGTGATAATAATAGTTTAGCTATAGCAGTCCCTGCAGCTCCAGCTCCATTTACTACCACCTTTATATCTTCTATGTTTTTTCCAACTATTTTTAATGCATTGATTACACCAGAAAGAACAACAACAGCAGTCCCATGTTGATCGTCATGAAATACTGGAATATCTAATTCTTTTTTTAATCTTTCCTCTATCTCAAAGCATCTTGGTGCAGATATATCTTCTAAGTTAATTCCACCAAATCCTGGAGCAATTAACTTTACTGCTTTTACAATATCATCAGGATCCTTAGATGCCAAAGCAATAGGGAATGCATCCACACCTGCAAATTCCTTAAATAATATAGCTTTTCCTTCCATAACAGGTAGTCCAGCTTCAGGACCTATATCTCCAAGGCCTAACACTGCTGTTCCATCTGTTACAACAGCAACTAAATTTCCTTTTGCTGTATATTTATATACATCGTCTTTATTCTCATGTATTTTCTTGCATGGTTCAGCCACTCCTGGCGTATATGCAATACTTAGATCATCCCTTGTTTCAACTTTCAACTTAGAGATAACTTCTATTTTCCCTTTATGTGCTTCATGTACCTTAAGACTTTCTTCAAAATAATTCATAATTTGTCTCCTCTCATGAGTTAACACTTGTTTTAAAATACAAATATTAACTTTATCGCTTTTTAATTCATATAGATGTATCACTTCGTAATAAAATTTATATTTTTAAATTCTCTCACCAGAAGCCGCGAGAGTTTTAAAAATAGATTTCGGTTCGAACTGATACATCTTTATATCTTCTGTATTAATAAAATTAAACTTCAACTGATTTAACATTTTTATCACTTTCAAGTATATCTACAATATCAATAGGTGTAATTGATGACTTTACTTTCAAAATCATCTTTAAATCTATAAGCTCATCTTCGTGTCTTTTAATAATTTTTATCTTCAAGATAGTAATCCCATTACCTTTTAATCTCTCATTTATGTCTCTAACAACTTTTTCTTGGTTTACGGCTGTGATATTTACCTGTACAGCCTTCGGTGATGATAACCATTTATAATCTGCATGCAAAACAGTTTGACCTATTATGATTATTATAGTAGACGCAAACCCAACAGAATATATTCCAGCACCAATAGCCATTCCTATACCTGCTGTTACCCAAATTCCTGCTGCAGTTGTAAGGCCTCTAATAGTATTTTTTTGCATAAAGATAGCGCCAGCTCCTAGAAAACCAACACCGCTAACAATCTGAGCCGCTATTCTTGTGGGATCTATAGGAACTTTTAGAAACGCTTCTGAATCCTGAAATCCATACTTTGAGATTATCATCATTAAGGCAGCTCCTAATGCTACAATAAAGTGAGTTCTAATGCCAGCTTCCTTCATTCTACTTTTCCGTTCCCATCCTACCAGTATTCCACAAAAAGAAGCTATTAGAAGTCTAGATAAATGTTCAAGTATTATCTTATAATCCATTATACCACCTTTGTCTGCAATTAATTGATATTTTTACATTTCTTCTTATTTTTTTCTATATACATAGATGCGTCAGCTTTACTTATTAGTTCATCAATATTCGTTCCTTCATGAGGATATGTAACATACCCCACACTAGCTCCAATGCAATATTCAGCTTCACTTAAGTACATAGGCTTTGCAATGTCTTCTTCAATTATTTTAACAAGTTCATTAATTTCTTCTTTTTTAGAGAATTCTTCTAAAATTATTGTAAATTCATCGCCTCCAAGCCTACATACCAATCCTCTTTTCTTAGTAGCATCCATTAATCTTTTAGCTACTTCTTTTAAGACTATATCACCCATTTGATGCCCTAGATTATCGTTTATCCACTTAAATCTATCTAAATCTATAAATAGAATTGTAACTGTACCTCTAGTCTTTTCTGATTCTTGAATTATTTCCTCTAATCTTTTCATAAAGAAAGCTCTATTTGGCACACCTGTCAACCAATCATGATTTGCGACCTTTTCAGATAAATCCCTTGCCTTTTCCACTTCATAGTAACTTTCTATTAATTTATCTAACATTTTATTAACTGAATCACCTATCTCTTTAACTTCATCCTTACACTCTAATTGTATTCTTTCTGACAAATCACCTTTTGCGATTCTCGCTGCAACAGCTTTTATTGATAATATGCTTTCCAAAATAGATTTATAAAATCCGCCAAAAAGATAAATTATGATAAAAAGTATCAATATTATTATAGTAGTAATAATATTTCTACTGAATTCTAACCGTCTTATCTGTTCAGTATAATCATTTTGTAAGACTGTGGCCTCTACCAGTGATAGCTTATCAACCTTATCAATCATCTCAGTTGCATAGCTAAAATAATTATCCGCATTAATAGTTATCTTTTTACTATATATTACTTTATTATTTAAAGTTAAGATTAGATTTTCTAGCCCATTTGCTGCTTCTTTATAAGATTGCTCTATCTCGGCTTTTTCTATTGAGTTTTTTGAGATCTTATTCATACTTTTTTCAGTACTTTTCAATTCTTGCTCAAGTGATTTACTTATAAATTCAAGTGATTCTCTATCATACTCATCCAGCTTTCCTTTTGCCACTGCTCTTGCTCCAAGGGCTCTAGCTTGTCCCATCTGTTCAGTAATTTGTGGTAATGTATTTATTAAGTTATCAGCAAGATAGTAATTTTCTATCTTGCTTTGTATTCTTAATTCTGAGATATCAGCAACATATTGAGCCATATCACTTATATCTTCTATAAGTTTTGTATGTTCATCAAAGGATTTATCTAGTGAAGAAAAATTTAGATTATTTTTTACTTCTATCCATTCCTTGCTAAACTTCGTTAATCGTTCTTCAATCTTTAATTGCTGGTTGTATTTGCTACTAAGCGATACAATCTTTTCATTGTCATCGTCAATATCTTTTTCATTGTTCTTAATATAACTATAAAAATCTATATCTCCGCTTAGAAAAACATTTACCAGCCCTCTATGCTTTTGAACATCTCTTGTTAAATTAGTTAGTGCTATATTATATTCCAATCCTATCTTTTGTTTTGTAGCATACTCTAATTGTTTGCTTACTTGAAGTATAAATATAGCCATCATTATAGACATAGGCAAAAGGATTATTGCAAATATAAGTGCAAATTTTTTTATGTATCTGAGATTTCTCATTAATGCAATTGATGGCTTTAGTAATCTCAATTTGGTCATCCTCCATAATGTTTTTAATATCATCGAATATGTTAAGAAACTTTTCATATAGCTATGAAAAAAATCGCTAATATACATTTCATTAGTGATTCTTTGTTTTCCTTCTTCTTTCTAACAAGTATTAGCAAGCTTACTAGTCCTATATTATTTATTATTTACACCACCATATTAATCTTTTCAATAATAAAATATACTTATCCACTGGTCTATTCGTTTTATATTTTATTAAATAATAATGATTACATTTAATATGGTGTATTATTATAATTTTTACATATATTTTATAATATCATAAAAAGACACTATTAGTTCATCTAAATATATTTAATATTAGTTAAACTAATAGTGACTTCTTCAATATTAAATTCCGGCTTCCTTAAATTTATGTTCCATAAATTCAGTTAACTTATGAAATGGTTTCTTAAGGACAGAAATCATAATAAAAATAAACGAAAACATAAATAGTGCAATTAGGTTTTTATAAACAGTATCCCAAATTGGACCAGCTATAGCTTCCCTAAATCCATTTATGGCGTAGGTAAAAGGCCATAACGGCTGTAATACTCCAAATATCTTAGGATTTGTCTGAATTGGGTATATGCCACCTGCTCCTGCAATTTGAAATACCATTATTACTACAGCAATAGCTTTTCCTACATTCCCGAATATAGATACTAAGGTGAATATTATGATTGTGAAGGTTACAGCAGATAATAATGCAAAAATAATCATAAGTCTCATATCTACTGGTTTTACCCCTAAAATGTATTTATCTCCTAAAGTAACTATTACAGCTTGAATCATAGAGATCATTAGAAATAATAGCATCTTTCCAAAATGCCTTTGCATAAGGTTCATTTTTTCTCCATCTTCAAAGTCCTTGGCCTCCACAGTCAGTAAAGATGATAACAATAATGCTCCAACCCATATAGCTAATACTGTGTAAAATGGAGTAAGCCCAACCCCAAATATTCCAGCATCGTATACATCTGTCTCATTTACATTTATAGGAGAAGAAATAAAACCAGCTATCTCATCAGGATTCATTTTCATAAGCTTTATTATCTGATCTATGTTATCACTATTTAAATCCTTCATCTTATCACTTAATTTACCTAATTCAATTTGTAGTGCAGAAAGCTTGTTATTTAGATCATTAGCCTGTTCTACTGATGCTTTACTGCTTGCTATACCAAAGTTAGCAAGTGCGTCTAATTGCGGAACTATAACTTTTGTAGACTCTAGGATTGAATTCATGTTATCCAAGCTTGCAGTCATACTATCAGCAATACTATTTAGAACTGAGATTCCATTTGAATAAAAACTATTTGATACACCAACAACTTGATTAGACAAATCGCTACTTATTTTAGAGATTTGATCTAAAGATGCATTTATACTTTCCTTAGATGACCCGCTATTTATTGATGTTTTTAAACTATCTAGATTACTTTTTTCTATTCCTATTATAACTTTTAATGATTTTAGTGAATTTATAACTGCTGTAATCTGACTGTTTGGATGATTTTGATTTACTGCATCTAAACTCTTAATATCAGCATCTACTAGTTTATCTAAGTCATCCATTATATTAGACATCTCTCCTATTATTGAGATGATATTATCTGTACTTGTTCCATTATTTATATCTTTTAATTTCTGCAAAAGCATTTGATTTTGATTATTTATGCTTTGAATTTTCCCTATATCATTATTTAAAGTCGAAGCCAATGAACTTATGCTTTGTTTTGTTGCAATAGTAAGATCTTTACTTGCCTCGGTTGCTTTTTGTAGACTATTTATCTGCTCTGTTATCTTTGGTAATTTTGTTTTTACATCATTTAAATATTTTTGAAGTTGTTCTGAGTTAGAATTTGCTTCTGATATGTACTTTTTTATTCCATCTATATCACCATTTGCTTCTGTCATTGTATCCTTAAGTTGGATTATCTGAGCTTTGTTTATATTAAACTCTTCACCGACGGAATTAATGGTTTTAAGTGCTTCTTTGTTTACTGTATCTACAAAATTGCTTTTAATATTTCTTGCAACTTGATCCTTTGCTGCATTTGTAATTTTTGCTGCAATTGCATTTAACTTTTGGTTAACTCTGTATATGATATCTGGTTTTTTTGGAGTAACTGTAGTAAGGCTCACAAGTCCCTTTGAGAAATCCGAAGGGATTTCTATTAAGGCATAATATTTACCTTCGTTTAGCCCGTAGTTGCCTTGCCACTGATCCACAAAAACCCATCCAATCGATTTGTTCTTCTTTAATTCAGAAACAATCTGTTCTCCAGCATTTATATTTTTACCATTAAATGTTGTTCCTTCATCACTATTTACTACAGCCACTGGTAAATTTCCTGTGTTTGCATAAGGATCCCAGCAAGCTTTTATATTTATCCAAGCGTAAAGAGATGGTAAAATACACAGTCCTACTACAATAACTAAAGCAGCAGGATTTTTCAATATACTTTTCAAATCTCTCTTAAATACTTTAAAAACTTTCCTCATAATTAACTCCTTAAATTTTTATTCTCCAATGCCAGACTCTTCAAATCTCATTTCAAATTTATGAATTTTATTATGCAAAGGTTCTTTAAAAAAGAAGCCTATCAAAATAAATACTATAGCTATGATTAGTAGCATAGTAAAATCTAACACCACACTACTTATTAGCGGTCCAGCTATTGCTTCTCTAAAACCGCCTACACTATAGGTAAAAGGAAATAGAGGTTGAAGTATTCTAAAAATCAAAGGGTCTACCTGAATTGGATATGTTCCTCCACTGCCAGCAAGTTGTATTATCATGAATACTATGGCTATAGCCTTACCAATATTACCTAATATCGAAACCAAAGTGAAGGTTATTATAGCAAAAGTTATAGACGATACGATTGCAAATATTATCATTAAAGGTGTGCTAACTGTATAGACATTCAATAATACTTTATCTCCTACTGACATAATAAAAGCCTGTATGGATGCCAGAGTAATAAATGTTAGCATTTTCCCAAAATGTTTTTCTCTCAGTGTTATATTTTCACTACCTTCGAAAGGTACTACAGTGGTCTTTAATAATGAAGTTAGTAATAAACATCCAACCCATAAAGCTAGAACAGTATATATAGGTGCCATTGCTGAACCATAGTTAGGTATTGCATTTATTGCTTCTTCTTTTAGATTAATAGGGTCTGCTATAAAATCTCCCATAAACTTAGGATTACTTTGTAAAATGCTTATTATTTGGACAAGGTCATTGTTATTTACAAGTTGTAACTTTTCGCTCAGTTTACTTATGGTATCTTTAAATTCAAGCAATCTATAATTCATGTCACCAGATACTTTATTTGCTAGATTTGTACCATCAATTGCTGTATTCATAAGTTTATCTATTTGATTGTTAAGGTCTTGAGCTGACTTTAGTAAGTCGGTAGCATCATTTGTTGCCGTTACTAGATTATTAGCAATAGTGTTTAATGAAGTTCTAGCACTTGCATTATATTCTTTGGTTGCACTAATTATTTCAGTATTTATATCAGTTATTCCGTTATTTATTGAGTCAATCATATTCTTATTAATTTTATTTGCTTCGTTTATCTGCGTTCTTGCATTTTCTAATCTACTTTTCTCATCATTTAATGAAGTTTGAATATTTTTTAATGATGCAATCATCTTAGTCACTTCACCATTCGGACTTGCTTCATTCACCTTTTGAAGAAAATCTACAGTAGAACTAATTCCATTACTTATATTACTTATTTCCATAGTAACCTGACCAATAATTGAATTGGTTTGCGAAACTGCAGTATCAGAGGTTATTGTATTTAGTTCCTTCATCGAAGCTTGAATCCTATATACTGAAGCCTGTGAATTATTTAAAGTCGTATTGATGTTATCAAAAGAATTATTCATTGAATTTTGAGTAGATTTTATTAAGCTTTTATTGTTTTCATTGCTTTCTATCACAGCACTAAGCCCACTGCTTATTGAAGGCATCGTTGATTTTATTTCAGTTAAAAATTTACTTAAGTCTCCAGATCTAGTATTAATGTTTTGAAGTGTACTCAGAATAAGATCCATATTTTTATTCATATCAATTATGTTATCTTTTAATTTTATTATATCTTGTTTATTTTTCTCAGCATTTTGCCCTACATCATTTAACGATGAAAATATAGTTTCATTTACTGTCTCTACGAAATTTGCAGTTATTTCTTCAGTCAATGTATTTTTAGCAACACCTGTAATCTTAGTTGCAACAGGATTAGCCTTTGTATCTACTTTATAATTTATTTGAGGTTTTTTAGGATTATCTGATAAAACACTTATAAAACTTGAAGAAAAATCTTCTGGTATCTCAATAGCAGCATAATAAGTGCCATCAACTACACCTAAGCTTGCAGATTTAGAATTTACAAATGTCCATCCTATTTTTTTGTTATCTTTAAGTTTTTTGATAACTTCTTCACCAATATTTATTTCCTTCCCTTTAAAAGTTACCTTTTTATCGTTATTTACCACAGCTACCGGTATAGTGCTTGTATTTTCATATGGATCCCAACAGGCTTTTATATTAACCCATGCATATAAAGAAGGAATAATGCATAATCCTCCAACGATTAGTAACGCAATTGGATTCTTTGCTATACTTTTCATATCTCTTTTAAATACTTTTAAAATATTCTTCATTGTATACCCCCATTTTATTACACATACTACCTTAATAGGCAGCAAGTAGTTGTCCCACCTCAATAAATGTACTATATATCACTTTTCTTTATAAGACAATTACGCCAAATATCAAATTACCGATGTTTGACACATATAATCTATTAAAATATAATAAATTCTTGTGATTATTGTTTTCTTAAAAACATGATTTTAATCAATTGAAGCTACATTTATAGAATTTGCAAATATGAATTAATATATTTATATATATTTTGACTTTAAGGAGATTATATTTAATGGATAAGAAAAATACTTTATTGCCTTATATATCAGTATCTATTAGTTCTACAATTTTTGGTCTTAGTTTTTTATTTTCAAAACAAGCACTCACTGTAGCAAGCCCTTTTATGCTTGTATCATTTCGTTTTTTACTTGCTTTTTTGGTTATGACTGTATTAATAATCTTTAGGATAATAAAAGTAGACTACAGAAAAAAACCTCTAGGTGGGTTACTTCTCCTAGGACTCGCGGAGCCAGTAGTGTACTTTATATTTGAAACTTTCGGTGTTAAAAACGCCTCTTCATCTGTTTCTGGGCTTATGCTCTCATTGATACCAATTGCAGTAACCTTATTAGGTATTTATATATTAAATGAAGTTCCTTCTATAACAAGAGTAATTTTTATAATAGTTTCTGTACTTGGGGTTGCTTTAATCGGAATTATGAGCAGTACTAGTGGACAAGAAACTTCCCCCTTAGGAATATTATTATTACTTGGAGCAGTTACTTCAGCTGGTTTTTATACAATAATATCAAGAAAAGTATCCAAGCATTATACTCCAGTTGAAATTACATATTTTATGATGTTTTTTGCAGCACTCTGTTTTACTATAATGAACTTAATAGATGTATCAATAAATGGAGATATTCACCGCTACTTTGAACCTCTACAAAACAAGACCTTTATAGCTTCTATTTTATATTTAGGGATACTATCTTCCATAATCGCATACTTTTTAACTAACTTTACCCTTTCAAAGATTCAGGCTTCAAAAATGTCTGTTTTCTCCAATGTGTCAACAATAGTTTCAATAGTTGCTGGTGTTTTAATTTTAAAAGAAAGCTTTCATATATATCACCTAATTGGATCTATACTTATCCTTACTGGGGTTTGGGGAACTAATAAATTTAAATAACTTAAGGTTGGATGTACCAAAATAAAAGGTGGTCTAAAAGTAAAATAATAATTTACTTCTAGACCACCTTTTCGTTTCATCCTTAGATGAACCACTTCATAGTTAATTTATATTTTCAAATTGTCCTCTCAGAATCCAGAGGAGTTTTGAAAATATATTTCGGATTGAAGTGTTTCATCCTCCCTTAGCTTACCTTTTCATTTTCTTCAAACATAGATTGTCCTATGTTATCACATATATTTTCTTCTCCGATTATATCTATAAAGCCATATTTTCTGAGCATTTTCATTGGTTGTTCTTGTACATCCATAATCTTAAGTGTTGTATTATTACTTTTACATATATCAATCAGCATTTCGAAAGAATGGTATGCAGTAGAATCCATATATGGAACTTTACTCATTTTTATTATCAAGGTTCTAGGTGGATCTCCCATTTCTTTTATGGCACTGACAAACTTATTTGCAGCTCCAAAGAAAAATGGACCTGTAATTTCAAATACTGCAACCCCTTCTTCTAAACCTTCCTGATTATTTGTAAGACTTTCTTCATATTCATTTACATCGTCATCCAATATGTATTTTACTTCTGTTACTTCGGCCATCTTCTTCATAAACAATAGTGAGGCTAAAACCACACCCACACCAATTGCTACAACTAAATCTAATACAATTGTTAGGATAAACGTAACAATGAAAACTAAAGAATCACTTTTGGGAGCTTTAAATATATCTTTAAAAGCAGACCATTCTCCCATATTGTAAGATACCATAACTAACACAGCTGCTAAGGCTGACATTGGAACTAACTTTACATATGGCATACAGACTAACAATATAGCAAGTAATCCAAGTGAATGAACCATTCCTGCAACAGGGGTTCTTCCACCATTCTTAACATTAGCGGCAGTTCTTGCTATTGCGCCAGTGACAGGAATTCCACCAAAGGCTGCAGAAAAAATATTAGCAGTTCCCTGAGCAATAAGCTCCATATTTGAACGATGCTTTCCTCCAATCATTCCATCTGCTACTACCGCAGAAAGTAATGATTCTACACCTCCAAGAATAGCTATTGTCAAAGATGGCATTAAAAGTTCATTTATCATCTTCATACTTATTTTTGGCATTGAAAAACTTGGCAAAGAAGAAGATATATGTCCAAATTGTTTTCCTATCGTGTTGATTGGCAGATTAAATACAACAGTAATTATAGTTACTATTATTATAGCAACAAAAGTTCCTGGTATTTTTTTATTTATTTTAGGCCATGCAATTATAATAGCAAGTGTAAGCAATGCTATAAGAGCACTTGATATATTGATGGTTCCCATATTTTTAATGTAAGCTTCCCATTTGCCTATAAACTCTGAAGGTACTGATTGTATTTTTAGTCCAAGCAAATCCTTAATCTGAGTTGAGAAAATTGTGATGGCAATTCCACTTGTAAATCCAGTTGTAATTGAAGATGGTATAAACTTAATAAAACTACCTAGCTTTAACGCTCCGATTATTATTAAGAAAATCCCCGCCATTATAGTAGAAACTATAAGCCCATCTAATCCATATTTTTGTATTATTCCATATACTATAACTACAAAAGCACCTGTAGGTCCACCTATTTGCACTCTACTTCCCCCAAGCAAAGATACAATAAACCCTCCAATTATCGCTGTGTAGAGCCCCTTTTCAGGTGATACTCCTGAGGCAATAGCTAACGCAATAGATAAAGGTAGTGCAATGATAGCAACAATAATTCCTGAAATAAAATCCTTTGTAAATTGTTCCTTTGTATATCCTTTCATGCAGGTTACAGACTTCGGAACTAATAACATTTTTATCCCCCCGATATTTTAATTAGTTACATACATCTACAGATTTACTACTTTATATCTTCTGTCTTTTCCACGTCATAAAAGAATTCAAAACACGCAATTATTCTTAAAATGACTTTTTGATTGAAGTAGCACTTCTTTAGATGTACATTGTTAAGCCGTAGAAATTATAACACATAAATCCAAATTTAAAGTAAATGTTCCAATTTTTTAAATTATTTATCTATTGAATAACTTCCTACATATTTCATCATATTTGAGGATATATTATTCACTTCCGAGTTACTCCATTATTGCCACAGCATTACTGGATCTATTACAATTAATGTTATAATACCATAAATACACAAATACGAAGATTAATGGTATAATAATTTACATTGGAACTTTATAATGGTAGCTTTACAGTTAATTTATTGTTTCAAGGAAAGTAATTTTAAAGGAGTATTGAAATATGGCCAAAGGATACATATTCAAAGGAACAATTCTTTTTATAACTATAATACCTATTTACTTATTTGTTCTTTGTATTAGAATTTTTATAAGTAAAAAAAGTGATAAGGAGATATCTTTTAGGAAAGAACTTATAAGATTTATTTTTACTTTATATATTTTAGCTGTTGCTGGGGTAACACTGTTACCTATTACAATCTATTTTTATGGATCGCCGCCTATATATGATAATGTTATGTCAGTAAATTACGTTCCATTTACTGATATAGCAAGGGAGCTTTCTGAGATGGGACAGCACAATTTTTCAGTAGCATTTCAAATCAAACTTTTAATTAAAAATGTTGGTGGAAACTTTATTCTTTTAATGCCTATGGGGATGCTGCTACCTTTACTTACAAGTAAAGTACATTCCATTAAGAAGAGTTTTATATTAGGTTTCATTGTTTCTTTATGTATAGAAACAATGCAATTTTTAGAAAACTATTCAGGACTAGCCTTCGGCAGAATTGTGGATATAGATGATTTGATTTTAAACTCATTAGGAGCTGCAGTAGGTTATTGTATTTTTATTTTCGTAAGTATATTTATTTCAAAATATAAAAATAGTAATAACACTCTACAAAACTAAAACTTATTAGCTTCATTAAATAAAACCATGTATATGAAAGGTGTTATTATCCTATCTATACATGGTTTCTATTTAAAGGGTGTAAGCTTCAACTATCAGTTATGTATGACACCAAAATATACTATCAAGACAACACACAGCTAACCTGTTAGCAAAGATCTCTTCTTAAGTTCCTCTACTCCTGCTTCACTTAACTCATATTTTCCCTTGTCCAATTTCTTAAACCACCCATAATAATTCTTATAAAGAATAGAATAAGTTTTCTTATGTTCGAACCCAACTTTTGAAAGATTCGCGGCAGAAGTCGGACCATTTTCCATCATATATTCTGCTATCTTTATAGTCTGCTCTCTATATGCTGTCATTAGCTTCTTACCTCTGCTGCCTCCAACATTATCTTCAAGACTTCGTCCTTTAAATTCTTTCACTAAACTATTTCTTTTTTTCTTTCCTGAGTTTATGCTTTTCTTTATGTCGAAAGGAGCTGGTTCTATAGCAATCTTTACCGAGTACTCATTGTCTTTTTTAGAAACTAATATAAGTCCGAGTTGTAGTCTTTTTATTAAATTACATATATCTTTCCACTTCTTACTGAAAAAATTAATTTTAGGCTTTGGGATAGCTACATATACTAAGTCAGCAAATTTTTGTCTATTGGTAGCTTGCACCAATAATTCTATGGTTAAGCCTTTTTTGAGCTCCACTACAGCTACTTTGCTGTCTTTCATTGCAAAAACATCACAATTGCCGACTTCAGCTTTAACATCATATCCAATGCTTGATAGATATTCTCTAACAGGCTTATACAATTCTTCTTCAAGTAAAAAATCCTTCTTCATTATTCAACTCTCCACATGCTAATTAATATATTTTTATAGCAATCAACTATTTAATATTATACTATAAACTCTTTTAATGAAAAAATCACTGAAGCGACTTTCTTTAATGATTTTCTTGCACATCTGCCTTTCCAAATACATACCCGTAAACTTATAGGCAACATATTCTTCTTTTTTATTCTTTAACTTATATTATACTTTAAGTTTTTTACTCATAATTATCCACAAATCTTATTAAATTATACTTTCCCTCCCACTATTTACTAGTATTCAAAATAAAGTTTTGTAGAAATTCTACGAAAATTGTAATATAGAACACTAGATTTTCATTGGTATTTTAAAACTATATAAATATTTTTTTATTAATTCTAAATTTCAAATTTGGGGGATTATATGTCTAAATTCATTAAAATTAACAACATAAAATTAGGTGGAAAGATGAGCTTAATCTTGCTTATCCCAGTAGTATCATTATTTTTCGTATCTGCTCTCTCATTGGTTGATATTGATTCAATAAATAAAAAGTTGGTATCAGATTTGTATGATAATGTACACCAAAGTGAATATTGGCTACTAAATGCAGATAGGGATTTTTATCAGGCATTGGATGCTGAATCAGAATTAGAAAGTCCAGATAAAGGCTCTGATCTTAAAAGCTTGAAAAGTGATTATACTGAAAATTTAAAGCAAACTCAAGATAGAGTTAAGTTAGCAATCGATATACTAAACAGAGATAAAGCCACCTTAAGTAAACTAACTCATAAAGATTCAAATTTAAATGTTTTTCAGCTTTATGATAACTTTAATAAAGATTTTAATTCATGGACAAGTCTTTACGATCCTGAAACAAATACTTTAAAGGATAAGAAGCAATATTTAGATGCTTTTAATTCAGCAAGAAGTAATATAAATCAAATGGAGGAAATCTTAGACGATTATGGTAAGCAGGTTATCTTTAATAGTGCAAGTTCTGTACAAAGTATAAAAAATATAATTATGACTGTTTCTATATCTACCTTAGTAATTTCCTTACTTTTAGGCATAGCTTTAATAATTAACATCAATAGAAGAGCAAAAATTGCTATTTCTTTAATTAATAAAACTGCTGATTTTGATCTTAAATATGATGATAGTTATACACAATATTTAGAAGATAAAGATGAGTTTGGTCAAATAATTAAAGCTGAAGGAACTTCAAGAAAAGAATTTAGACAAACTTTAACAGATGTTATCTCTTCCACTAAATCCGTAAATATAATGGTTGATAAATCTAATTCTAACATGACAAGCTTAGGACTGGAACTAGAAGATATATCAAAGACAGTTGAGCAATTATCTGCTGGTATGGAAGAAACATCAGCAGCTACTGAAGAAATGAATGCATCTACCTTAGAAATTGAAAAAGCTGTTGAAAATATTGCCGGCAAGTCAGAGGAAGGAGTTACTTCTTCAAGAGAAATTAGTGGTCGTGCTACTGCATTAAAATCTGAGGCTGTTGAATCTCAGAAAAAATCACAACAAATATTAGTATCTCTTGATAGTAACTTAAAGGCATCACTTAATGAAGTTAAAGCTGTTGAACAAATTAACTCATTAACTTCAAGCATATTAGAGATCTCATCACAAACCAACCTACTTGCTTTGAATGCAGCAATCGAAGCTGCAAGAGCTGGAGAATCAGGAAAAGGATTCGCAGTTGTTGCTGACGAAATAAGAAAGCTAGCAGAAGTTTCAAAGCAAAGTGCTATGGAAATTCAAAACGTAACAGCTTCTGTTATAACTGCTGTTAACAAATTAAGAGAAAGCTCTGTAGATGTACTAGGTTATATGGAGAAGCAAGTAATTCCTGACTACGAAAAACTTGTTAATACTGGAGATCAGTATAACGCAGATTCATTAACATTTAATGATCTAGTTACAGATCTAAGTTCTACAACTGAGGAACTACTTGCATCTATTCAGGATGTTACTAGATCAATCACTGAAGTTAGTAGTGCAACTAACGAAGGTGCAATGGGAATGACAAGTATTGCAGAAAAAACTACTAATATTGTTGAAATGGCAACTGAAGTCATAGCTCAGTCTAATAGATCAAAAGAAACTGTAGACAATCTAGTTTCAATGATTTCTAAATTTAGATTGTAGGCGTAAAGCACCATTTAAATTAAGTGGTTATACATCCTTAATGAGCTTGCGCAAAAAATTAATATATACAAAAATCTCTGTAGATCTATAAACTTAGATTTACAGAGATTTTTATTATTTATTAACTATTTATTGTGCCTGCCAAAGTGCTGGTACATTTGGTGGTTCCCAGCCTACTAATGAGGTATGGGCCTGTATGCACTTATAAGTAACTCCATTATAGGTAACTAACGCGCCTACCGCATATGCTGTATTAGGTGCCCATGCAGAAATTCCTGTTGATGCTTGAGTCTTTGCTGATACAGAACTGCTCCATGCACTTACCCCAGCTGAATTTACTGCTCTTACCCTATAAGTATGAGTTGAGCTCGCAGCTAAGTTCTTATGAGCATAAGGACTTGTCACATTAGTTACTACAACTCCATCAACTTCTATATCATAACTTGTTGCATTTGATACTGTACTCCAAGTCACATTTATCTGTGAAGTACTTTCAGCTGTTGCTGCTAAGCCAGTTGGTACAGCTGGTACTGTTACTGTAGTTGAAGTCTTAGCAGATACAGATGTACTCCATGCACTTGTTCCCACTGAATTTACTGCTCTTACCCTATAGGAATGAGTTGATCCTGCAGCTAGATTATTATGTGCGTAAGGACTTGTCACATTTGTGATTACTGTTCCATCAACTTCTATATCATAACTTGTTGCATTTGATACTGAGCCCCAAGTTACGTTAATCTGTGAAGTACTTGCAGCTGTTGCTGTTAAGCCTGTTGGTGCTGTTGGTGCAGTTGGAGTCACTGTTCCACCAATTCCAAGCTTAGAAGCAATAGTACTAGTAAGAGGCATTCCAGTAGCTGGGTCATCATTTGATATATCCCAAGCGATTACACCACCAAACCCATTATTTATAACATAATCACATCTTGCAGCAGCTGATCTAGTGTCTTCGTAAGTATACATTATACCTAATGAAGAATTGTACAACCATGGGACTTGGGAATAGCTATCTCTATATTTTACATACCCTGATGTTTTTTCTAATTGTAGCATTTGGCTATAAGAATTTTGTCCACCTGGATTGTTTGGATCATCAAGATTACCTACAGGAGCTCCACTTGCATTTGCAAATAAGCCATTAGTTCCAGTAGTCTTATCAACATTCTTCCAACCTCTTGAATAGAATGGTGATCCAGCATTTAATTTATCAGCTGGTACATGATATTTACTTACAAAATACTTCATTATATAGTCTGTATTATATTTGTTCTTTATATCTATTGGTGATGTAGGTGAAGGATCATTTGGATTTGCATATATAGCTGATTGGTGATTTGTAGTATTTTCAAAAGCACCATGGATATCATAAGTCATAACATTTATCCAATCTAGATACTGACTGTATAAATCTGGTTGAGTTAGATCTACTTTGTCATATCCTCCTGGAGCTGCTATAGTCAATAACTTTCCTGATAATCCATTGTTGTTATACGCCTGTCTTATCTCTTGCATCAAAGAAGTATAATTTTGTTTATCCTCTGGCCCACCTGGACATCCTCTATCATACTGGTCTCCTGATGCAGGTGTTCTGTTAACTCCTGGATACTCCCAATCGATATCTATACCATCAATAAAAGGATATTGTTTTAAGAAAGAGACTACACTATTTATAAAAGTAGCTCTATTAGCTGCAGTACTTGCCATAGCATGGAAGTTCTCTCCTCTTGTCCATCCACCAATTGAAACAAGTATCTTTACATTTGGATAAAGTGATTTATAGTATTTATACTCTCCAAAATGTCCTCTTAGATCACCAGGATTCCATCCACCTGAATGAGGGAATGTTGCTTGATAATCAGCATACTCATCAGTACTTGCTAACTTATAAGTTGAATCCACTGTAAAAAATGCATGATTTACAACTGTAACCTTATCCCAAGGAATATTATCAACAGACATGCTATTATGTGCAGCACTATACATTCCCCAGTTTGGAAAATATACAACAAATCTCTTAGCAGCTGCTGCTTGGGTAGACAAGGTGCTATTAGTACTAGCTGAAGCTGTAGCGCCGGCAAAAGTAGGCGCTGCTAAAGATAAAACAGATAAAGAAACAGCAATAGAAAGTATCTTTTTCAAAGATAATTTTTTCATTTTTTAACCCCTTTCATTTATCCTTTTTATTGTGCTTGCCAAAGTGCAGGCACATTTGGTGGTTCCCAACCTACTAATGAGGTATGAGCTTGTATACACTTATAAGTAACACCATTGTAGGTTACTAAAGCTCCTACTGCATAGTAAGTATTTGGTGCCCATGCCGTAACTCCTGTAGAAGTCTGAGTTTTAGCAGATACAGATGTACTCCATGCACTTGCTCCAGCTGAGTTCACAGCTCTTACTCTATAAGTATGAGTAGAACCTGCTGCTAAGTTCTTGTGTGCATATGGACTTGTAACATTTGTTATTACAGTTCCGTCTACTTCTATATCATAACTTGTTGCATTTGATACTGAACTCCAAGTTACATTTATTTGTGATGTACTTGCAGCTGTTGCTGTTAGACCTGTTGGAACTGCTGGTACTGTAACTGTAGAAGCAGTCTTAGCAGATACAGCTGTACTCCAAGCGCTTGCTCCAACTGAATTTACTGCTCTTACTCTATAAGTATGAGTAGAACCTGCTGCTAGGTTTTTGTGTGCATAAGGACTTGTAACATTAGTTACTACTGCTCCATCAATTTCAAGATCATAGCTTGTTGCGTTTGATACTGTATTCCAGGATACGTTTATCTGTGATGTACTTGCAGAAGTGGCAGCTAAACCTGTTGGAACAGCTGGTACTACTGGGTTTGTACTTAATCCATCAAAGTAAGCACGATAATTATTAGTGAACTCATATCCGGTATATGCATCCCAATTTATTGACCAAGCCATTAATCCTCTAAAGTTAGCATAGCCTTGAGGGTTTGCAAGTTTGTAAGTTCCGCCATAAGATTGTCCTTTTATTAAATAATCAAGTGCTTTTTTCATCTCTGTAGGATTTATATATCCTCCACTTGGTGCTGCACCTGAGCTAGCTGGTAAACCGATCATTACTTGATCTTGCCTTAATGCAGGGAATACATTATTTGAATTTCCTCCTACTGGGAAGCCATGCAATAACATTTCTGCTAGAGCTACTTCAAAGTCAGCAGTTCCTTGAGTATAAACCTTACCATCTAACCCATAGCATGAACCTGAATTATAATGTTGTACATGTATATAAGTTAATATATCTCTTACACCATATATAAGAGGAAGATAACCTCCCCATATACCGCCATAAGTTCCAAAACCACCTTGAACATATGCAGTTTCAGGTGCCATACTAACTATAAAGTTAGATCCATAGTGAGCATATAACTCTTTTATTGCAGCTATCAGATTTACCATTTGTGGAGTTGTTGGATTTTTAAAATCACTATCTCCTCCATTTAGAGACATACCAGTTTCAAGGTCTATATCTATACCATTGAAACCATATTTATCGATTATAGATATCATTGAGTTAACAAATCTAGTTTTTGCTGCAGCATCTGGTAAGAGAACTACTCCATTTTGACCACCTACTGATAATACAACCTTCTTACCTATGCTGTTTAAATAAGCTATATCCGACTTAAAATCTGCATCAGTTCCTGTTACTGGTGCAAAAGTCATGGTACTATTGTCACTAGCTGAACTTGCAAAAGCGACATTGACAACATCCCATTTGGTTGAAACATTTCTAAGTCTTATTATGCCTGTCCCATTGTCAAAATTATGCCAGTATCCTACAAGAAGTCGGCTGTTAAGGGCCGGTGCGGCAAGGGCGCTAAAGGATGGTAATACTAAGAAAGTAAATACCATTGCCACAAGAAGTGAGGAAATTAGTTTAAGCTTCCTTTTCATAAAAAACTCCTTTCAAATATTAAATTTATATGATTTTATAGGTCGCTTTTTTATAAGGTATTTATTAAGGTTAGACTTTTTTATTAGTATCTCTATAAGATTTGATATTGTATTTTTAGATATAGCTATAAAAGATAATTTTTAAAAAGAGGTTTATATATATAGATGTATATACCAGTTCTATTTTATTAAAACATTTCATTTTCTTTTGTTTAATATTGATTTTGTTGTTTTACTATTGTGATTTAGTAGAAATACAAGTAGAAAATAAGTTATTTAGAATTAAATTATAGAAATGTATTATGTTAGCTACTGTAGATAACAGTGAGTAAAATATTCGCCTTTTGAGTTTAGTAATTATAATTATTAGAAATAATTACTAATTTTTATATCTTTATTATATAATCATAATGTCAATTTGTAAACATTATTTTAAATATTTTAGTTACTTATATTATTTATTAATCATCAAACATTACATATCTTTTATTATTGAGTTATAAACTCGTCTTTTACAACACTATGTAAGTTCTAAAAAACTTTATTTCTTCATTGATTAATCATACAGAGTTCCAAGCTCAACTATTAATTTACACATAGGAATTCTTTACTAATCTTTTGAAAGACTAATTAAAACACGGAGTGCCTAACCACTTAATTTAAACTAAGAACTTTAACATCACTAGTTTAAATATTTATATGAATATATAGAGTTTTGACTGCCTTAAGCCATATATACTAACTTATAATATAAAATCTTCATTTTTATTAAGCTTACGCTATTTGACTTCACCATTGAATCCATTAAAATTGATTGTATTCTATATCCTAGAAAGGATTGATCTAAATGAAAAATAAAAATGCGAAAGATAGCCTTTTTATTAACACAAAGGATAATAAACAAATATTTATATATTGTTGGGATGATGTTAGTTCTCCAAAAGGGGTCATCCAAATCGTTCATGGCATGGCTGAGCATGCTGGTAGATATGAAGAACTTGCCAAGTTTCTTAACTCTCATGGTTTTATTGTCTATGCAGGAGATCATAGAGGCCATGGCAAAACTGATGAACACAATCTTGGATATATTGGTAAAGATGGCTTTAATAAAATTGTAGAGGATCAACACGTTATACTAAGCCTAATCAAAAACAATCATATGAATCTTCCAATAATCTTTTTTGCTCATAGTTTTGGTTCTTTTGTAGGACAGGAATACATTATACGATATGGAAATGAACTTTCAGGTATAATACTTTCTGGCTCTGCAATGAGAAAGGGGCTAGATGTTGATGCTGGAATTATTGCAGCCTACATCCAAAAAAATATCTTTGGCGAAAATAAAGAAAGCAAGCTATTAGATTTTTTAAGCTTTTACAATTATAATAAAAAAATTAAAAACTCTGCTTCAAAGTTTTCATGGCTTACCACAGATGAGATAGAAATAAAGAACTACGAAAATGATCCTCTATGTGGAAATATATCAACCTGCGGTTTTTATTATTACTTCCTTAAAGGCCTGAAAAATCTCTATATAACTAATAGATTAAAAGAAATACCTAAGGATCTTCCTATATTAATTATATCTGGAGATGACGACCCAGTTGGGAACTATGGCAAATGGGTAAAAAACTTATATAATCTATATAAAAACGTAAAGTTAGAAAATGTTAATATCAAATTATATGTTGGTAAAAGACATGAACTAACAAATGAAACTGATAGAAAAGAAATATTTTCAAATATTTTAAACTGGACAGAAAAAAATTGTTTATGATACCAAAATATCTGTATTTTAATCAATTCAATCTACAATTATATCCTATTTCAAGAGATACATCTAACAAAACTTCTTCGTGTATTTGTTGCTAGGATAGGTTATTTGATTTTTCTACAAATTATGTTAAAATTGAACATACTCGCTCTACTTATACTTTAAGTAAGATATTAAGCTTATAAGTATAAACTTTAAACATATAATAAGGAGACTTACTATGAAAAAAGAATTTAACTCTAAACTGCGTGTGGCGGCAATAATTTTCTTTGCTTTAGTTGCATTATGTTTTCATTTTATCTTTTTAATGCCACTATCTCTTAGCTTTTTTTCCACTACATTATTTATATCCATAGCAATCATAATTTTCTCAATACTCTTTTCAGGTTTCTCAGAGAAGAAGCTAGTCCTTTTATTAATACCACTTACAATAATACTATTTATAGGTTATTGTGTATCAACAAGTGGTATGTTTAGATCTAAGTCTTATAAAAGCTTAATCGGAACTATAAAAGAGCAGGAATTTTCAAAAGACATATCTCCAATCGACATAACTCAACTACCTGTTGTAGATAAAGCTTATGCAGAGAAATTAGCAGAAAAGAAGCTAGGTGAAGCTGGAGCAATAGGTAGCCAAGTTGTAACTGGTGATCCAGTAAAACAAATAGTTAAAGATAAACTTTGCTGGGTTGTGCCTTTGCTTCATTCTGGTTTTTTCAGCTGGGTCAGCAACCGTGAAGGAACTCCAGGATATATAGTTGTAAGTGCTACAAATGCCGATGACGTTACCTTTGTGAAGGAGTTAAACAACAAGCCTATTTCTTTAAAATATCAACCAAATGCATTTTTAGGCGATGATCTTAAAAGACATGCGTACTATAAAGGTAATGAATTCACTGGACTAACAGACTTCTCATTTGAGATAGATGATAATGGAACTCCTTATTGGGTTATTAGTAGATATAAAAACACTATTGGTTTTTCTGGAGAAAATGTTATAGGTACTTGTATAGTAAATGCTCAGACTGGACAAGTTGATAACTATGATGTTGATAATACTCCAAAGTGGGTAGATAGAATACAACCGGAAGAAATCATTAAAGATCAATTGAATTTATATGGAGAATATATAAAAGGCTATCAGTGGTTTACTAAGAACGACAAGCTAAAGACCACTGATGATGGAGAAATAATATACGACAAAGGTAATTGCTATTTTTATACTGGACTTACTTCTGTAGGTAAAGATAGTGCAACTATAGGATTCACTTTGACAAATATGAAAACCCACGAAACAACTTTGTATAAAACCTCAGGAGCTACCGAATCTGCAAGTATAAAATCAGCAGAAGGAAAAGTTCAAAATATGGGCTATACTGCAACTTCTCCAATATTAATAAATATAGAGAATATCCCTACTTATTTTACTACTCTTAAGGATAAAGATGGAATAGTTAGAATGTATGGAATGATTAGTGTACAAGACTATAACCTTGTTGGAGTTGGTGAAACTACTAAACAAGCATTATCAGATTATACAAAAGCACTTACAGGAAAAGGCAGCTCTTCATCATTAAATTCTTCTGGAAAAGTTAATCATGAACAAGATACTGTTTTAAGGATTGGTCAGGAAAACATAGATAAAACAACTTTCTATCATATAATAGTTAAAGAAAAATCTGATGTTGTCTTTGTTGTAAGTTCGGACGCATCTAGTGAACTAGCACTAACACAGCCTGGTGATAAGATAGAGATTGAATATATTGATTCAGATAATAGTGTTATAAATGCAACTGCCTTCGATAATTTAGAGTTTTCTCAAAAGAAATCAACAACTGAACAAAAAATTGAAGGTACGAAAAAATAATATACAGTAAACATTTCTGTATATCATAACAAAGCCTTAAAGAGTTATAGGTATCCATTCCTATAACTCTATTTTTTTAACACAATTAGTTTCCATTCAGGATCAAGTTCTGCTATCCCCACTTCATTTTTATAATCGTAAATCCCTTGCTTATTCAGTTCTTCAATCAGCCATTCCTTAGTCTTTTTTATATGCTTAATATTAGTATAAATTATATCTCCATCCATTATTAAAGGTATTGTTATCCCTTGGGTATTATCTACTATGTTTAAATCTTTTAAAGTAACAGGTTTATTTTCAGCTTTAGGAAATGCTGAAATATTACCCTGTGGCTCCATTATTATTGTATCTAAATCAGACATCTTATCATATCCTTGTTGTCTAAGTAATCCCTCAAGTTGATTGAGGCTTATACCTAATGCACTCAAAGCTTTCATATCAAGTTTTCCTTTATCCATGATTATACTCGGACCATGTTCCATTATATGATTAAATTTATTTTTTAAAGCCAGTCTAGTACTTAATGCCATTAAAACAACCAATAACCCTGTTCCATATACAGATTTAACTGTGACCTTATCTACTAAAGGTTCCGCTGCTACATTAGCTAATATCATAATCCCTGCAATTTCATAAGCTGTCATTTGAGCCATGGCTTTTTTTGTAAGTGATCTAGTGCAAAGGTAAGTAAAATAGAAAATTATTACTACTCTTATGCTAAAAGATACGACATCAATCATTTTACTCCTCCTAAGTGGTTATTTTCTCATGAAATTAAGGCCCAGCAAAAGCTTTTATCACAAAATCTGTATAATATCTTAGTCCCCCGATAAATTCTCCAGCCAACTCTTGCTTGTTCTCTATAGCATCATCCAACTGACCTATCATTGAGTCAAATGTAACAAATGCCTCTGTAGCATTATTAATCTGAATTATAGTTCTATTTCTTTCATATATTTTTTTCAACTCATCCATAGAGACCCTTGCTTCATCCCATCGACTTTCTATAACATTCTTCTCAATTATGTCTAATTGTTCTTTAAATCTATTCCTAGGTAATAATAAATAGAAGAAACACCACATAAATACAAAAGAAATGACCCATGTCAAAGCAATAAATAATCTGATATCATGTTTGTTCTTCATATTGTCTCCTATCTTATCTAAAAGTTCATGTGTTTATCTTTTGATAAAACTCACTTTATATACAGTGAAAAAACAGCTAAAAGACCTTCTTCAGTGATTTTTTTGCGCATCCGCCTTTCCAAATGCATAGAAGGAAAATTTGGCAGCGAATAAGTTTTATTTTTTGCTGTACATCTTTGAGCCCTTCTAAAATCATTAAAATCTCTAGTTTCAGCTTACATATAAATCTTATGTTTTCTTAGATAGCAAAAAAGGTTACAGATATATCAATCTGTAACCTTTAATATTTATACTATTTTTTCATCCCTGTATATATAAGGATAGCATCTCTTAAAAACTCTGCAGTACCTGGCTGTTCCTTATCATAATATTGAGTAAATCTCTCATCATCTACATACATCTGAGCTACTCCTGCGTGAGCTTCTTTACTGTATTTATCCCAATAGAAACATAACCACTGTTTGTGTAGATCAGCTGCTTTCTGTGCTAATTCTCCTGCTGGGTCTCCTGTCTTAAATGCTGCCGCCAATGTTTCAGCAACCTCATTTGTAAGCGCAGTAATTTTCTCATGTTCCTCTTCAGTCATATTTTTAATTTTATTATTAGATTTATTTACAGCTTCATCTCCGTATTTCTCACGAATTTCCTTGCCATATTTCTTTTCATTATCATCAACTAGCTTTTGTTTAAAGCCTTCAAATTTTTCTTTATTACTCATAGTAATTCTCCCTTCCATAGACTCAATGGTCTTATCAACATTTACAATTAAAAGATCTAACTGCATTTTTCTCTCAAGAAGCTTTACACGGTGCTCCTTTAGCGCTTCAGCTCCGTCAAAAGAAGGTGCTGTTATTATATCTTTGATTTTATCTAGATCTACTCCAAGCTCTTTATAAAAAAGTATTTGCTGAAGCCTATCTACCTCTTCTTGACCATATATCCGATATCCAGATGAATTGACTCTTGCCGGCTTAAGAATCCCTATCTCATCATAATATCTAAGTGTTCGTGCACTGACACCTGCTAAATGAGCTAACTTTTGAACTGTGTATTCCATGTGTACCACCTCCTGATATCTATACTATAAACTTATACGTAGCGTAAAGGTCAATAGGAATTTAAAATATTTTTATAGATATAAAAAAGTCGCTGAAGCGCCCTTCTTCAGTGAGCTTTTTTAACGCATCTGCCTTTCCGAATGTATATGAGGAAAATTTGGCAGGCGAATAAGTTTTATTTTTTACTGTATAGCAATAAAAATATTCTAAAGTCATTGAGATATGTGGATTTAGCTAAATTGAAAATTCTATATTTTTATGCAGTAAAAAAAGCTTGAAAAATTTCAAGCTTTTTTACCATGTTCGTCCAAAACATTTTCTTATAATATACTATTTATCCTTAAGAATCGTAATCCTCTCAGGGATTATCTGTCTTCTTATCTATCTACTACTTTTTTCTTACCCATAAAGGTCATAAGCTGTTCTTCATATGGGTATGCTTCCATGTCACCTTGAACAAGAGTTGCCATTGCACCTACTGCGTTACCTTGAGTTCCGCACTCGCTTAAGTTTAGTCCCTTAAGTACTCCTGATAAAAATCCTGCAGCAAATCCATCCCCTGCTCCAGCAGTATCTACTAGCTTTTCTATCTTAAAGCCAGAAACATATACTCCTCCATCTTTATCAGCAACATAACAGCCATCAGCACCAAGCTTTACAGCTACTATTTTCGCTCCCATAGCTATAAACTTTTCAGCTATCTCTTTTTCATCTGTGGTTCCTAGAAGAAGTCCACCTTCATCAGCACCAGGAAAAATTATATCTGCCATCTTAGCAATTTCTAAAAGCACTGGCTTTGCTTCCTCAATAGTCCATAATTTTAATCTTATATTAGGATCAAAAGAAACTGTTATACCATTTTCTTTTGCTATCTTTAAAATTTCAAAAACCATTGCTCTTGCGCTTTCAGATAATGCTGGTGTTATACCAGTAATATGGATTATCTTAGCTTGCTTTATATACTCTACATCTATATCTTCTACAGAAAGTCTGCTTGCTGCAGAACCTTTTCTATAATAATAAACACTAGGATTGTCTCCACCTATTCTTTCCTTAAACATGATACCCGTACTTGCCTCAGTATCAAATTTAACTCTAGAGGTATCAACACCTTCTCCTCTTACTACATTTAAAATTTGTCTTCCAAATTCATCTTTACCTAATTTTGAAAACCATGCTACATCGTGTCCAAGTCTTGAAAGTGCTGCAGCCACGTTAGAATCCGCTCCACCTACAGACTTACCAAAACTATTAACATATCTTAGCGGTCCATTAGATTCTGGATTGAAAAGCACCATAGTTTCACCAAAAGTTAATACTTCCATCTATGTTTACACCTGCTCTCAATTTTTGTTTTATTTGTATTAAGCTTCTCTTGCTTTTCTTAATGCTTCAACAAACTTTTCAGCTGTTTCTGTAACTAGTTCATAATCACCAGTCTTAGCACCTTTAGTTAAGTCAGAACCTGTTCCAACTGCTACAGCTCCTGCTTTTACCCAATCCTTTATATTGTCTAGGTTTACGCCACCTGTTGGCATGAAGTTAGCTTGTGGTAAAGGACCTTTAAATGAACTTATTATTGAAGGACCATAAGCATTTCCTGGGAACACCTTTAATACTTCAACACCGTATTCTAAAGCTTCAACAGCTTCTTTAACTGTCATTATTCCTGGCATTACTGCTATTCTATATCTATTACATAGTTTAACAGTTTCTGCATCAAAATAAGGGCTTACTATAAATTCTGCTCCTGCAAGTATACATGCTCTAGCTGTTTCTGGATCAAGAACTGTCCCTGCTCCTATAATTAGATCTTCATTTTTGTAGATTTCTGATATTTCTTTTATTATTTCAACAGCACCTGGTACTGTCATAGTTATTTCTAAAGCTTTTATTCCGCCTTTTTTAACTGCATCTATAATTTTGATTGCTTGCTCTTTTGATTCAGCTCTTATAACAGCTACAACACCACATTCAGTTATTTTTTGTACTACTTGTATTCTTTTCATCTAATTCTCCTTATTTACACTTTTGATTAAAGAGTTACACCTGTTTTGAATATAGCTAATTCTCTAAAATCATTTTTTTCATTATTTGCAAGTTCTCCACTAGCTACACTTATTATGTAGTCGATGAATTCCTTAAGAACTTCTTCTGAGTTCTTATCTTCGAGAAGACTTCCTGCATTAAAGTCAATCCAGTGAGGTTTAAGTTCAAATAATTGTGTATTTGTTGATATCTTTAATGTAGGAACATAGGATCCAAATGGAGTTCCTCTACCAGTTGTGAATAGTACCATTTGACAACCTGCCGATGCTAAAGCAGAAGCAGCAACTAAGTCATTTCCTGGTGCACTTAACAAGTTTAATCCTTTTTCCTTAAGTGTTTCACCATATTTAAGCACATCCACTACTGTAGCTGTACCAGCTTTTTGTGTGCAACCTAAAGATTTATCTTCAAGAGTTGTTATACCACCAGCCTTGTTTCCTGGTGAAGGATTTTCATATACTGGTTGATCATATCTTATAAAGTATTCCTTAAAATCGTTTATTAAGTGAACTACTTTATCAAATACTTCTTCGTCTAAAGCTCTATCCATAAGCAGTGTTTCTGCTCCAAACATTTCAGGAACTTCTGTTAAAATAGTAGTTCCACCTTGTGCTACAAGGAAATCTGAAAATCTCCCTACTAGAGGATTTGCAGTAATTCCTGAGAATCCATCGGATCCTCCACACTTAAGTCCTACTTTTAATTCAGATAGTGGAACTTCTTCCCTAACATCATTCTTCATATTTTCATATAGCTCTTTTAATAGTTTCACGCCTTCTTCTAGTTCATCAGAAACTTCTTGTGAAACTAGAAACTTAACTCTGTTCTCATCATATTCACCTAAAGATTTTTTGAAATCAACCATATTATTGTTTTCACAACCAAGACCAAGAACTAAAACTCCACCTGCATTTGGATGTTTTACAGCATCACCTAGTATAGTTCTTGTAGTCACATGGTCATCACCAAGCTGTGAACATCCATAATTGTGCTTAAGTACTAGAGTATTATCTATTCCTAATTCTTCAATTTCCTTCTTAAGCCTATCTAACATTCTGTCTGCCATTCCATTTACACATCCAACTGTCGGAACAATCCATAGTTCATTTCTTATCCCAACACTGCCGTTTGCTCTCTTATAACCTTTGAATGTTAAAGCTTGATTCTTATAAATGTTATCCAATAATTTTTGATTGAAGCTATAATCTTTTATTCCGTCAAGATTAGTTTTAGTGTTGTGTGTATGAATCCATTGTCCTTCTAATACAGGAGTAATTGCATGACCTATTGGAAATCCATACTTTACTATGTCTTCGTCAACGCCTATTTCTTTTATAGCAATTTTATGGCCTCTTTTAACGTCTTCTTTTAGAGTAATAACTTTTCCGTCTACTTCTATAGTTTGATCTTTATCTAAGTCCATTAATGCTACAACTACATTATCATTTTCATTTATTTTAAGAACACTTTTCATGAAATTACCTCTTTTCTTCTTAATTACATAACTTCTTTAAGTGCTTCCTTAATTCCTAGTGTTTCTATTTTAGCAAGGTAATAAGTAACAGCGTCAGTTAAGCCTTTAACTTCATTTAAGTTCATCTTCCAATTCTTTTCATATCCAAGAACTGTAGTAACAACACTTCTTAATCCAGCTTCACTACCATCGCAGCTTCCCCATGCAGTTTTATATAAATCTAATATATCTGCATCATCAGCTAGAGCTATAGCTTCTTCGCCTCTCTTACCTTTATAGAACTCTATTAAAGCAGCAAGTGAGAATACTAATTTCTTAGGAAGTTCTCCTTTTCTGTTTATGTATTCTAGTAATGAAGGTAAATCTCTAGTTTCAAACTTAGACATTGAGTTTAATGCTATGCTCATTAAATAGTGATTTACAAATGGGTTTTGGAATCTTTCAAGTACTGCACCTGCAAAGTACTCTAACTCTTCTTGTGGTAAATCTAATGTAGGGATTATTTCGCCATAAACAACTCCCTTTATAAACTGACCTATAACTTCATGATCAACTGATTCACCAACTGTTTCTAATCCATAAAGATACGATACTGGTACTAAAGCAGTATGGGCACCATTTAATATTCTAACCTTTCTTGTTCTGTATGGAGTCATATCTTCAACAAATATAGTGTTAAGACCTGCTTTTGCAACTGGTAATTCATTTCCGATCCATGCTGGTCCTTCAATTACCCACAGATGGAATTGTTCTCCAACATTTACTAGGTTATCTTCATATCCTAATTCTTCTGTTATTTCTTTTATTGTATCTCTTGGATATCCAGGTACAATTCTGTCAACTAAACTTCCACAGAAAGTGTTAGCTTCATTTATCCAAGCTACAAATTCTTCACCTAAGTTCCAAAGTTCAGCATACTTAAGGATTATAGCTTTAAGTTTTTCACCATTTTTATCGATTAGTTCACATGGTATTATTATTAGACCTTTTTCTTTAGCTCCAGCAAAAGCCTTAAATCTGTTGTATAGTAAAGCTGTTAATTTACCTGGGAAGCTTTTTTGTGGTCTGTCTTCTAACTTATCATTTTCATCAAAAGCTATTCCTGCTTCAGTTGTGTTTGATATTATAAATCTTAATTCTGGGTTTTCTGCAACTCTTAAGTATTCATCATATTGAGTATATGGATTTATTCCTCTGCTAATGCTGTTTATAACTTCATGTTCTTTAACAGCCTTTCCATCCTTTATTCCTTGTAAATAAAGTGTGTATAATCCGTCTTGTTCATTTAATTTATCAACTAAACCAAATTCTATAGGTTGTACTACAACTACACTACCGTTAAAATCTGCTTCTTTATTCATTTTATCTATTTGCCAATCTACAAATGCTCTTAAGAAGTTACCTTCTCCGAATTGTAAAACTTTTTCTGGATATTGTTTGTACTCTTTAAAAGTTTCCCTATTTAATTTCATTTCCGACTCCTCCATACACATTTTGTTAACGTGTGCAAATTAGTTTAAATTTTTTTTATTAACAATCCGATATTAATATTTCTCTTTTCAAATATATTATATCATTTAATGCACACGTTAACAATAAGTTTTTTTTAAATATTCCACTCATTATTTTATGGAAGGTATTGTATAGCATATTTAAATTGTTTACTGCTTTGTAGTGTTTTTAACAAAATGAAAAAGATATGCCCAATATTTTTAGTTCTCATACTTGGCATATCTTTTCACTTAAGAAATTCTATACATTATTATTTTTATAACTTACGTGCTGATTCCCTAATCATAAGTTCGGTTTTTATATATACTTTCTCACCTTTATAGTCTTTTTTGTCAATTAAATCTATTATTGTTCTTCCACCTATTATACTTATCTCTTCCATAGGTCTCTTTACTGTAGTTAGTGCAGGGGTAGCATACTCTGCAAAACCTATGTTATCGAAACCTACTATTGATATATCCTTAGGTACTGAAAGCCCTTTTTCAAAAACAGCTTTTATAGCTCCGATAGCCATATCATCATTTGAACAAAATACTGCTGTTGGCTTGTTAGGAAGATCAAGTAATTTTTTCATGGCCCCATAACCGCTCTTTATATCGTAGTTTCCTCTAACCAAATATTCTCCTCTTACTGGAATATTATTATTTAACAAAGCTTTTAAAAATCCATCTTTTCTCTTCTTAGATGATTTAAATTCTTCTTTTCCCTCTATAATAGCTATATCTTTATGGTTATTTTCTATCAAATAACTAGCTGCCTTAAAAGCTCCTTCTTCGTCATCTGATAGTATGTTTATTAAAGAATTACCTTCGATTTCTCTATTTAAAACAATAAGTGGTATCTGTCTTTGCCATACATGATATATGAATTCATTATCCTTATCACTTTGACTCATAAGCACAATTCCATCAAATCTTTTATTATTAATTCCTGAAAAATCCTTGTAGTCGTCTATACCTCTTACTACTAAATTATAGTTTTCTTTTATTACACTATTTACGCCTCTTACTATTTCATAGAAAAAACTTGGAGATGTTCCTCTGCTTATACTAGAGAAGAATAATCCAATAGTATAAGACTTATCCAAAACTAGACTTTTTGCACTATAGTTTGGAACATAATTAAGTTCCTCTGCTATTGCCTTGATCTTAGCTTTTGTTTCTTCATTAATTAGAGGACTATTATTTAGCGCTCTAGATACAGTGGTATGCGATACATTCGCCAATTTTGCTATATCTTTTATAGTTATGCTCATGCCTTCACCTTCTTAATTTCTTAATAAAAATTCTTATATCTCAAAAAAATATCTCTTAACTATAGTTGTACACCTTTCTTTTAAGCTACTGCTCTTATGAAGTATCTACACTAAAAGATTTTTTTAATACCATCTATTTCTTAATTTCTCTATAAATACAACCATCTTATTTTAATAACATTTTATAAACCATATCAAGCTTTAGGTTAACAACATTATAAAGCTCTGTCAATATATGAAATATAAAAATCTACTTTAAAACCTCTTCTCCCTTCTAATTATGTAATGTAAAGATATAAATTTTTAATATAGATGAGCAAAAAACTCACTGAAGAAGAGCGCTTCAATGAATTTTTATAGTATCCAAATATTTGTTAAATAAATGTTGGTAGTGATTAAAACCATGAACATATGGCAAGCATTAAGAGGATAGCTTAATTATTAAATTTTCTTAGAGAGGTGTTCCTTTTGCTACAGCATGATGTTCAATTGAAAAAGTTTGATCTGCATACTAACAAGATGCTAAAAAGAGATTTTTATAAAGATAGAGTTGTAGAAGTCTGCCCAATTTGTGAATCAACTTGGTATATTAAATATGGTTTTTATAATGGAATTCAAAGATACAAATGCAAAGTGTGTGAAAAAACCTTTTCGCGTACAACTAATTCATTGTGGAGTTATTCAAAAAAGAATGCTAGAACCTGGCTAGAATTTACTGAATTAATGACAGAAAATAAGACTTTAAAATTCTGCGCAGAGAAGCTAAATATAAGTATTGGCACAGCCTTTTATTGGAGACATAAAATACTTCAAGCGTTAAGTCTAGATTCCACTCCAGATAGTTTATCAGGAGTTGTACATGTAGGAAAGGTTATTTTAAAAGAGAATTTTAAAGGGTGTAGAAATGCAGAAATAATTGCTTCATCAACTCCAAGAGAAAACATTTGGGTTGTTGGTGCAAGAGGACAAGAAGACTCTATGTTTATAGAACCAATATTTAAGCATCAATGGGATGGAAGAGCTTTCAATGAGAAAGTTTATTCTAAAATAGAAAAGAAATCATACATTGCTCCTTATGGAGACAGTTATATAAAATCAGTAGCAAGAAGACATAATAGAAAAAGATCCATTAAAATAGAGACCGAGTATAGAATAAAATATCTTTGGCCAAATTTGAAAAAGTGGCTATCAACCTTTCATGGGGTGGCCTCAAAGTATCTAAAAAGATACCTTAGTTTCTTTATAATTATGAACTTGGATAAGGTGCTCGATTACATGAACTTGATATATGATAGATTATTTGAAGGAAATAGATTTATAAAAATTGATGAAATAAGAATTATAAATTCACTTTTTTAAAGAAATTATAATTAAATATAACTCTGAATAATCCTTGGGAAGTAGATTGAAAATTCAACTCTTTGTCCGATCAAAATTTAATATAGTTGAAAATATTTTTTGATATTAATTAAAATTAATAAGATAGTAAAACAGCTAATTTACTCTGAAGAAATTGTAAAGAGATGTAGTTTATTCGAAAACTGTTTTAATACTGTACTAGATTCGGATAAGAATCTTTAAAAACATAAAGTTGATAACAGGGTTGTCCACCTTTGTATAAATATTTAACAACATTTAATTAATATATAACTATATAATGAAAAAATATACTATAAGTATAGAGCTTGTGGTAAATAATAATCTGTTTATTGCAAAAATACACTATTATAGCTATTTCTCTAATTTATTTTATTAATCAATTAATAGATTAAAGTATATTTACTACGATATTTTTATGGATAAAATTTATTAGACCTTGTATATAAAAATAAAAAACAAGCACCTATTTATTATAAGTACTTGCTTTTCACATGATTTTTATAGAATTTAAATCTATAACATTTATTGAGGTATACGGTTCACTCTACTTAGGGTTCGTAGCGGGAAAATATGTTTAGTCCCAAATGAACCGTATCCTTTATATAAATTATAATCTTTTATTATTAAAACTTAGTTAATGGTCCTTGTGGGTAATAAGGAAGAAGTTCAAAAATAAGCTCTATAGTACTATAGAAGTAGGTGGATTTTTACTAAATTTAAGTATTATATATTGAGCCTATCTATGAAATTGTAGTTTTAAACAATAATTGATCAAATTATATACATTATATTAATTATATTATTATGCTCTGCTTGATTCGTACTTTCCAGCTTGAAGATCAGTAACGATTTCTTTGTACTTCTTATCTGATAATCCGTACAATACTCCAAGTACTATTGCAGCTATTATTAAAGCTATACAAGGATATAACATTAATAATCCCTTCATTCCTAATAATGTTTGAGCTGATTGTCTTACGTTTGGAACATATCCTATTAATGCTAATCCAAATCCTGAAAGAGATCCTGCTATTGCTTGAGCTATCTTTCTTGAGAAGTTAAATGCTGAATAAGTTATACCTTCTCTTCTTTCACCTGTATGCCATTCACCATAGTCGATAACGTCTGAAACGAATGCCCATGTAACACCGTTTGGTAATGCAATCCCGATAAATGATATAGCCATAAGTATTGTAAATGGAACTATATGAACTGGTAGTATAAAGTTTAATCCATCAGCTATGAAAGCCATTGAGAATCCTAGTATTGCTGTTCTCTTCTTTCCTAATTTCTTTACTAAAGTAGGTATGAAAAGTATTGCAATTATTGAACTACCTATTGTAAAGAAGTTTGTTCTAGCTAAAAGTGCGGCATTACCAAGATAATATTGACAGAAGTATACCATCATTGCTGTCTTAATGTTGTAAGCTGATATTGAGAATACAGTCATAAGTATTAAAGTAAGTAATGGTTTGTTTGTAAATACAGCTGTTGCAAAATCCTTTGGCTTTATCTTTTCAGCTGTTCTCTTAACTTCTACAACTTCTTTTGTATTCTTGAAAGTTATGAAGAAAGATATTACACCTATTAAAGACATTATACCTGCTGCTATTGGAAAACCTATTTTTGTGTTAGAAAAAGATGTTACTATTGGCATAAATACTACACCGGTGATTAATAGCGCTGAAACTGAACCCGCTTGTCTAAAGGAAGCTAGATTAGCTCTATCCTGAACATCTTGAGTCATAACTGAAGCTAATGAACCGTAAGGAACGTTAGTAAATGAATATAGAAGTCCCCATATCATGTATGTAGCGTATCCATATATTAATTTCTGATGAGCCGATGCCCCCATTGGTGTTGTAAATGTTATTACAGTAAGTATTGCAAGTAGTATACTTGATACGAACATTACCGGTTTAAATCTTCCATTTTTACCTATATTCTTTCTTGAATCTATTGCTATACCTGCTATTGGATCCATGAATGCATCAAATACTTTTGTGAATAAGAATATTCCTCCTGCCGCTACTGATGCGATTCCACAAACGTCTGTGTAGAACTTTAGTAAGTACGCTTGACCTAAGTCGAACATGAACCCATTACCAAAATCGCCTAGACCGTATGAAATCTTTTCTTTCAACGTTAATTTACTCATACTAGTTATACCTCTTTCTTAATATTATTATTTAAATAAATTTTATAAATACCTTTTTTCATTTAATTGCCTAAGTACTATTATGCAATTTTTTATAAAATGCTTTACTAACCTGCTATTATTTGATGGTTTATTGGTTTATAAGTTTTTCAATAACGTTTACACTAAAGCTTTTTTGTAGCCTCGTTGTAAAACTTTAGATTATTGATTTTCATTAGTGTATATATTTGGGTTAACGCATGCAATAATATTCTCGTCTTTGCACACGTTAACAATTTTATGCAAATTTAACTACTTATTTCTATAAGTTAAAATACTCTCTAGCATTTCTATATGATATATCTTGAACTATGCTTCCTAAAAGTTCTATATTATCTGGAACTTCTCCATTTTCAACCCATTCACCAATAAGATTGCATACTATTCTTCTGAAATACTCATGTCTCGGGTATGATAAGAAACTTCTTGAATCTGTAAGCATTCCGACAAATCTACTTAAAAGCCCTAAATTAGCTAATGCTTTCATTTGTTGAGTCATTCCATCTATACTATCATTAAACCACCAGCCTGAACCAAATTGTATCTTTCCTGGTATTCCGCCTCCTTGGAAGTTTCCAAGCATTGTTCCAAGAACATAATTATCTTTTGGATTTAATGTATATAATATAGTCTTTGGAAGTAAATCTTCTCTATTTAATGAATCTAAGAATCTTGAAAGTGCTTCTGCTACTTGTCCATCATTGATTGAATCAAATCCGGTATCTGCTCCTAATTTATTAAACATTCTTGTGTTATTATTTCTAAGAGCTCCGATATGAAGTTGCATTGCCCATCCTAGCTTATGATAAATCTTTGCTACAAAACCTAAAGTGAATGTTTTATACTTCTTTTCTTCTTCAAAACTAACAGCTTCACCTTTTAATGCTTTTGCAAATATTTCTGCTGCTTCTTCTTTAGTAGAATCTGCATATACTACTGTATCTAAAGCATGATCTGATACTCTACATCCAACTGAGTGGAAGAATTCAACTCTTGATTCAAAAGCTTGTAAGAATGCTTCATAATCAGCTATTTGTTTGCCTGATACTTCTTCTAACTTCTTAACCCATGGTAAGAATGTAGCTCTATTTATTTCGATTCCTTTGTCTGGTCTAAAAGTTGGTAAAACTTTTACATCAAAGTCTTTAATTTCTTTAAGTTTTATATGATACTCAAGTGAATCAACTGGATCATCAGTTGTACATATTGCTTCTACATTAGACTTTTTAATTAAATCTCTTGCTGAGAAATCACCTGCATTTAGTATCTCATTAGCCTTGTTCCATATTTGAGGAGCAGTTTTCTCAGTTAGAGGTTCATAGATTCCAAAGAATCTTTGAAGCTCTAAATGCGTCCAATGATAAAGTGGATTTCCTATAGCAACTTGCAGTGTCTTTGCCCATGCTAAAAATTTATCATAGTCACTTGCATCTCCAGTTATAGTATTTTCATCTATTCCATTACTTCTCATTGCTCTCCACTTGTAATGATCCCCGTATAACCAAACTTCAGTTATATTTTTAAATCTTTTATTCTCATAAATTTCCTTAGGATTTAAATGGCAGTGATAGTCAATGATTGGCATACTTTTTGAATAATCATGGAATAATTTTACCGCTGTTTCATTTGATAATAGAAAATTCTCATCCATAAATTTTTTCATAATAATCACCTTACTTTTCATTTAACTTTTACTAATTGTTCACGTGAACAATCGCTTACAATGTTATTATAATCGTTTTCTTAAAAGAATACAATAAAAAAATGTTCACGTGAACAAAATTTTTGTGAAATTATTCACTATTTTTTATTAATACATTTATTGTTATTAGTTTGCATGGTTTTATCTACTTCTTACCACTTCTCATTTATACATATATGTATAAATGTTGCTGAAGCTATCTTCTTCAGTGAGCTTTTTTATCGTATCTGCCTTTCCGAATGTATGTGAGGAAAACTTGGCAGGTAAATAAGTTTTACTTTTTTACTGTTTTACCTAAGAAGCTATTTATCAAACTATTTGAATTCACAGTCTTAAGTATCATTAACATTTTATACTTTCTTATACTGTAAAAAAAGTCGCTGAAGCTATCTTCTTCAGTGAGCTTTTTTTATCGCATCTGCCTTTCCGAATACATATGAGGAAAACTTGGCAGGCGAATAAGTTTTACTTTTTTACTGTATGTCCTAAAAATATATTTATATCAATTGAACTCACTAGGTTTCAGTAGAATTAACGTCTTATACTTTCTCATACAATAAAAAAGTAGGTATGCAATGCATACCCACTAACATAACTATATACTCCTTAATGAAGACTTATATTCTAAGTCATCTCATTAAAGTTATCCATCTTTACTACTATTCCACATGATTTTCTAGTAATTAAATTTCTATATTACTATTTTCCTTTATTTTGTCTAGATTGCTCATTTAATTGCTTTGCTTCCTCTACGCCACTGCTCATTGATCCTGAAGTTCCTGAGCTAAATGATGCAGTTCCACTAGCTGAACTTGACATACTTCCTTGTCTTGATTGCTGATTTAATTTCTTAGTCTCTTGTACCCCATTCTTATTAGTAAGCATAATTTTAGTCTCCTTTTCTACTCGCAATTTTTTAGTAAGTCTAATAAATTTATCAAGTACGTAATCACCTTTTTATTTGGCTTACGAATTATATCTTGTGTATTTCTTTCTTACTTATCACAAGTAAATGAAGCTATAATTGGTATATTAATGGAAATTCATTTAAAGATATACCGTTTCCTATATATAATCTTATTTCACTTATTTGATTTTCGATTTCTTTCACAACTTCTGTTATTAATTTTGCAGATAAATTAGATTGTTCAGCTAGTTTCCTTATTTCAAATTTAGCTTTATAACCAAAAAGGTTATAATAGTTAAACTTATTACAATAGATAATGAATTTAAGAGACCTGACTTTTCTTTATCTCCCCCACATTTTATGGTATTAATTACATTTAGTGCAGACATAGGAGCAAACATTATTAACACTACTATGGTTTTTACTTCACTAGTAAATGGACTATATTTATAGAATAAATATGCTATAACCGAGTTAATTGAATAACGGATAAAAAGTGATGTCCATACTTGTCTTAAAATTCCTTTATCTAATACAATTTCAAAAGACAGTCCTATCATAAACATAGCTAAAAAAGCATTAGCATTGCCGATTAAACTTGCTATACTATACACAGCCTTAGGAAACCTAATATCAGTAAAATAACAAAAAAGCATGACAATATATACGTCAAAAGGTACAGATGAAAATATTTTATGTAAAAAATCCCTAATAGTGAACTTTTCTTTACTTGTTACTTGAGATGCTATTGCATAAGTAACGCCTGTACACATAATAGCATTTCCCGCATCAAATAGACACGCAACTACAATTCCCATACTTCCTAGAAAACTTTGTAGATATGGCATAGCAAAAGTTCCTATGTTGTAACCTGAATAATTTATGATATTGAAGGCTTTATCCTTTTTACTTTTTCTTAATGCAACCAAATATCCTATACCACTCATGATTAAATTCATGAACAAACCTATAACCGTTATAAAAATTAATCGTGTATCTTTTTCAAAATTTGCAAATGCTGCTATAACCGCAGCAGGAAGAGTTATATTCATTATAAGTTTCATTACAGTACGTTGGTCTTTAAAATCAAATAAGCCTATCCTTTTTAATAAATAGCCAATTATTATAATAAATATATAACCTGCTGCCTTAATTAGAACTTGCTCCATCTCTACAACTCGACTCCATTAGTTTCAATTACGTTCTTATACCAATAAAAAGATTTCTTTTTTATTCTGTTATAGGTACCATAACCTAAATCATCTGCATCAACATATATAAATCCATATCTTTTACTTATTTGGCATGTGGACATACTTACTAAATCTAAGCATCCCCAAGGAGTATACCCCATAACTTCAACTCCATCTTCAATTGCATCTGCTATAGCTTGGATATGTTGTCTAAAATATTCAATCCTATAATCATCTTGAATACTACCGTCTTCTTCAAGCTTATCTCTGCTACCTAGTCCATTTTCTACAATAAATAAAGGTTTGCGATATCTATCATACATATCAATTAAAGAATAATGTAACCCCATCGGATCTACCTGCCAATTCCATTCTGTAACATCTAAATATGGATTTTTTACACCAGTGGCTATATTTCCATTAACCTTTTCTTTCCTTTCAGCATCTATGCTAGAAACGAATGACATGTAATAACTAAAGGAAACGAAATCTACCGTATACAGCTTAAGTATTTCCTCGTCTCCAGATTCAAATTTTACATTAATACCTTTCTTGTCCCATTGATTCTTTATAAACTTAGGATACTCACCAAATACTTGAACATCTGCATAGAAATAGTTTTCTCTGTTATCCTTCAATGCAAGCATACAATTTTTAGGATCACAATTTTCTGGATATGTAAGAGTTCTTGTAAGCATACACCCCATTTGTGCCCCTGGTATTATTTCACGTAGATATTTCGTAGCTAGGCTACTAGCAACAAACTGATGATGTAAGGATTGATAAATAATTTCCTCTAGTTTTTCCTTTGGATATCTATCAGTTACAAGCCCGATTGTTGTAAAGGGATGCCTAAATACACTATCAATCTCATTAAAGGTTAGCCAGTACTTGACCAAGTTTTTATATCTCTTAAACACCACTTTGCAAAATTTCACAAACAAATCTACTACAGCTCTTTGATACCAACCATCATAATTATTAGAAAGATACAAAGGCATCTCATAGTGATGCAAGGTTACTAAAGGTTCAATATTTCTTTTTTTCATTTCAATAAATAAACTCTCATAGTATTGTAGACCTTTTTCGTTTGGTTTCTCTTCTATGCCATTGGGAAATATACGAGTCCATGCTATTGAAACACGAAGCACCTTAAATCCCATCTCAGCAAACAAATCTAAATCTTCCTTATATCTATGGTAAAAATCTACGCCATGTCTTTTTCCATAAAGTGATATATCATCACTTTTCATAGCTTTTTCAATATCATCGCTGCTGATTCCATTCTGTGCAACATAATCCTTTGGATCTACCTTAGGCTTATAGGTACTGCAATCTGCAACCGACATCCCCTTACCATCTTCATTCCATGCTCCTTCACATTGATTTGCAGCTGTTGCTCCTCCCCATAAAAAATTCTCTGGAAATTTGTTTTGCATCATAATCTTCTTCCTCTCTTAATGTGATCCTAATTGTTTAAAATATATATTTTGTTTAGCTAATATTTAATGCCCTGTTAAAACTAATATGATACTCAAATAACTTTAACCACTAACCCATTACCTAAAACAATAAAGATTTATTAATTAATAAACAACATTTTTTCAAAATCTGAAACAACTATCTGCTTTCGTAACAATACAATTAAAGTATTTAAGCTACAATAGCTCAAAAATAACTTCTTTTTACATAAAAAAATATTGCCAGAATTCCTAGAATTATGGCAATGTTTTTTTATGTACTATCATATTTTTTAACTCATTTATAATTATCCACACTTTTATCTATATCTAATAAGATTATTAAAATTAATTGGTTATGCAGGAGATGCTATATGAGCGAGCTATTAGAATTAAATGATTTTTTCAGATGGAATGGCTCTAAAAAATCGCTAATCGTTCTTTATTAGTGATTTTTTTACGCATCTGCCTTTTCTGAACGTATGTGAAGAAATTCTGGCAGGCGATATATTTTTATTTTTTACTTTTTAGTCAGATAGCCTTTTTATCTTCTTAAATTTAAGAAATGGAAGATTTATAAAAAGTATTGATTCTTAAAAAGTAAAACTGTACTGTTCGAACGTAGTGAGTTTACAGTTTTAGCCATGAAATATGACAAAATCATATTAATTCTTTGCGAAGGCTCATTAAAGCATTGGATGCATAACCAATTAATTTCAAAAGGTTCTTAGTAGCGTCTTATTTATTAGTCATTGTATTTAATTCTTCTGCTAAAGTAGCTATTTCAGTTAAGCTGGCAGTAACTTCTTCCATTGCTGCTGATTGTTGCTCTGCATTTTCAAGAGTAGCATTCGAAGTCTCCATTGTTCTGTCCACAGAATCTTGTATCTTTCCTGTAAGATTCATTATCATAAATGCAGTTTCTTTTGAACTTTGAGAAAGTTTCCTTATTTCTGTAGCTACCACTCCAAAACCTCTTCCAGCATCACCTGCTCTTGCAGCTTCTATGGCAGCATTTAATCCAAGCATCTTGGTTTGATCAGCAATACTCTTTATCGAATCCAAAATAGTGTTTATCTCTATTGAAATATTTTTAACATTTGTTATCTCATCATTTAGATTATGTTGGTTATTTGCTACGTTCGCCGAAGTGGCATTTAGTTCTTCCATTGTAGCTGATATTTGACTAAAGTTTTCTGAAAGTACTTGGGACATATTGCTTAATACAAGTTGCTCATATCCAGCTCTTGATAGTGAGTTAGCCACTATAAATAAAACTTCTGCTGCTGCTTTTACGTTTTCTTCTTTAGTCATATAAACATTTCTTGCTGCATCAACATATTTATCCTGATTAACCCCTATTTCCAAAGCAGTTTCTCTAAAACTTTTTTCCTCTGGACTTGAGGTTAAAATCTGACCACCTAAAATTGTTCCTATTAAATGCCCGTCTATCATGATTGGTGCTGCAAAATCAATTAATCCAGCATGGCATTTGTAAATATATGGTCTTCCAGTTCTTGCTGCTTCCTCTCCACCTTTTTTATGAGACTGGGCACATCTACTCTCACCAGCACCAGTTGATTGCGTCAAATTAATACAGAAATTTGTATAAGAACTAGGCTTTGTAACGGGTGTTCCATTTCTATCTACTGTTACGCTTGCAATATTCATTCCTATAGCAAAATTATCTTGGAAAGTTTGCAATAGTTTAAGATCTATTACATCACTTATTTCTAAAGCTTCAAGATCTAATTCCCCATTATTTAATCTCTTAATCATAAAAAAACCTCCACTAATTCCCCTAAATTTTATTATCCGCTATTTTAAATCTATCCCTAGTTATATTATCGTTCATATTTATCGAGTATTTATGTAATTTTTATATTTTGTTAAGGTACTTTTCAATAATTATCCTATAAATAAAGAGATTGCATACAGAACCTAGCAATCTGTATGCAACCCCTTATTTACCTTTACTTAACTATAGCCTACTTTATATCATATGGTAGTACAATATTAGACGAACTTGCTGGAGCATTAGCCTTCACTTCTCCATTGCCTGCACCAAATAATACATAAAGACTTACTTTAACTTTTCCATTGGTAAAGTCTTTGTACTCTGAGCCAGAAACAAATGACGAAGCTCTCTTGAAGTTTTCATAACTTCCACTACTAATTACTCCATCAGTCGGCATCATATCAAGACTTTCAACTCTATCTACTACACCATCTCCATCAAAATCATAGGATATATCCCCCTTTAATCCCTCACCTACTGCTAAACTATTAAGATATAGTTCTGCAGAAGTATTTCCACTCTTGTTGTAGCTTCCGTTTAAATTATCTATGGTATATTCTACATGCGTTTGATCTTGTGGTAGTATATCTTTAGCTTCACTGGTACCTGGATTTAATGATAATTTTCCACCAGAAGTTAAATATAAAGTTTGGGTAGCAAGTACTGGATCTAAATTCCCTACCTGAGTACCATATACTTCAAACTCCCATAGTGAATATCCATAAGGCAATGCTCTCTTTATTCCAAGCATTCTCACATATCTTGCCTCAACCTTATTCATAGGGATTTCATCAATATTACCATCACTGTTGCTTTCAGTATAAACATCTGTCCAATCAGCTTCTGTTGGATTCATAACTGAAGTAACTTGTATCTTATACTCTTTACCATAGGCAGCTTCCCAGTTTAATAAAACCTTGTCTAAACTATATACTCCGCCTAAGTATACTGAAATCCATTGGTTATCATTAAATTCAGACTCCCATCTTGTACCCTTATTTCCATCAAAGGCAAAAGCAGTATTTCCAGAGGATGCTTTTCCAGTCTTGTTTAATGCAATATTTGTACTTGTAACTGGTGGTACCGTTGAATTTTTTACTAACCCATTTATAGCTGTTGTTAAGCTTGATACAGCATTGTCTACATCTGCTTGGGTTGCATCAGTTTTAGCATTCACTGCAACTGCATTTGATAAAGAATTTTGTAGTGTCTGCCAGGATGCTTGAGTATAATCTGCCTGTACCTTGCTTTGTGCTTCATTTATCTTTGAAACCAAAGCTGTCTTATCTACTGTAACTTTTACTTCTTTTATACATACATCATCAATAAATACATGATGTTCTCCACTAGGAGTTACATTAGTTCCATCCTCAATATATCCTAGAAGATAAGTTAAATTCATATTTGTATCTTGAGTTGGTTTTAATGTATATTTATAAACCGCATCTTTATCTGAAGTAATATTAAAGTTAACCTTAGGACTTCCACTATAGTTTGTCATTTCTGCAATGATTGGACGATTAACTGTAGACCATGCCTTAAAGCTAAGCTCATAAGTTTTATTTGCAGAAAGTTGTATTCCTTTTTGTACAAATTGAGTTGACCAACTAAATGGAACACCCCACTCATCATCCTTAGCTCCATGATAATTAATCTTTATATCAGCTACTCCATCTGCGATAGTATAACTTGACCAATCAGCAGCATTGTTCCAGAAGGTCCAGTTTTTATCTCCAAGCGACATATCCCCATTCAATATTAGATTGCCACTGCTTGGGAATATGTTTTGAGTAACTGAGGTATTTGCGTAGCCATTAGCTTCCACTGAAATATTGTAGCTTCCCTCTGAAGTAAATAATTCTGGTGCTAAAGTAAGCTTACCTGAGGATAAAGTATATTTACTATTTTCAATAACCTTATCATTTACCTTAACTGCGGTTATTGCATTAACCCAGGCATCATCTTGACCAAAAATTATATCAATTGGCTGCCCTGCATTATTATTAGCTGAATCTGCCCCTAACATAGGTGGTTTTTTCACTGGTGCATTTTTGACTTGAAGCACAACATTATCTATGAATACATCTCCTACAGCCCCTTGTGGTGTTTTTCCAAGGATAAATTTAAGTGCTAATACATCATCAACAGTCATCTTGAAACTATATTCAAAATGCTTAGTTTGTGGTGTAAGAGCTATAAATCCTGAATCAAATCTTCTAGTATAAGAGCTATTTTCAAGAGTAGCTTCAATATCACGATTAACAGAAGATCTTGCATCAAAGGATACTATATATTCAAAGCCCTTACTTAATTTCATATTTGATTGATTAAGCATAACATTCCAGGCTTCAGTTCCTAAACTTTGAACACCTACTTTTGCCTCTCCGTTTATTACATCAAAACTTGCATTAGCTCCTTGAGTAAATGGTTCCCATGCATTTAAACCTAGTGCAAAATCACCATTCTTAAGTGGGAATAAATCTACACCTGTGTAATCAACATTGCTATTAGTTGTTCTGATTAGTTTTATATTATCTAGATAAACATCAACATTTGTACCACCTAGATTAAATACAAGCTGACCTTCAGTATCAGTTACCCCTTGAGGCATTGTGAAATCAATAGTTTGTTTTGAGGAAGCAGTACCTAAGTTTAATATTTGTGTTTTATAAGCTGTGCTTCCATCTTTACTTAACAGTTTAACTTCTATATCTCTAGCTACAGCAGCTCTTCCATCAAAAGTTAGTTCATAAGAATCACTTTGAAGTAGGTTAATGCCCTTTTGAACTAAGTTAACTGCATTTCTAGAAGTTCCTCCATTATCAATAGCAGCTTTAAACTCTGTAGTATCTGGATTTACAGAAGCTTGTGCTATAGCACCAGAAGCATTAAAGTTCCAAAAAGCCATACGTTCCATGGTACCTAATTCAAAGCTTCCATTATATACATGGTTTCCATCATCTAATGGTGTTTTAGCTGCATTTTGATCATAAAGTCCATCTACTTCTTCAACCTTTACATTTCCTATCCATACAGCAGCGTTATTAGTTCCCAGGTTGAATTCCATTCTAGCTAACGTATCAGTATCAGATTGCATTTGGAATCTATACTCATAGCTTTGAACAGAATCTTTAAGTCCAACGTCAAAATTATCTGAATATGCACTCCAACCTCTGTTTGATCCACCACCAAATTTTACGCTGATATTCCTACTCGCAGCAGCTTTAGCATCAAAAGTTAACTTATAGTATCTTCCCTTAGCCAAGGCAACATTTTGAATAAGTTGTAATGCATAGTTTTGTGTACCTACATTTGTTATATTAACTTTAGCAAATCTTTCATTATTGATTGTATCTACTGATACAGTACCTGCACCGCCAGCATCTGGAACGTGTACGAAGTTCCAGCTTTCAGTATTTAAGCTTCCTGTAGTAACTTCTGTAATTGGCTGACTGAAGTTAACATCATGAACATAATTACCGTCTATTGGTTGCTTTGCATCTGCTGGTAAAGTATCTTTTTCTAGTATTGGCTCTACTGGCTGTTTATATTGTCTTCCAGTTAAGTCATAAGCACGTACATAATCTACTTCCATCTTTGCAGGGAAATCACTTGCTGAAGGTTCAACTCCTCCATCAAAGTTTCCTCCTACAGCTAGATTTAAGATTATATAAAATGGTTTATTAAATGGTGCTGGATAAGCATTCTTATCTGGCTGACCTGCACTTTGGCTAAACCAATTGTTAGTAGTTTGATATAGATTTCCATCTACATACCATCTGATTTCTCCTGGCTCCCATTCTACTGAATAAGTGTGGAACCCTGTTATATCTTGACCTGTAGGGAAATTATAAGTTGCTCCTGTAGATTTATTATTTGGCCATGGCTTTCCATAGTGGAGTGTACCAGCTATACTATCAGGAACACGACCTCTAGCTTCCATAATATCTACTTCTCCAGAAGAAGCCCAAGTTCCATAAGCAGAATCCTTTGGCATCATCCAGAAGGCTGGCCAGAAACCTTGACCCTTAGGAAGCTTCATCCTAGCTTCAAATCTTCCATATTGTTGAGTAAAGGTTGGACTAGTCCATAGTCTTCCAGAAGTATATGTCTTTCCGTTCTTAGCTTCCGGTTTTGCTTCTATTACTAAGTTACCATTCTCAACTTTTATATTATCCTTTTGATAGTACTCTTTTTCGTTATTTCCCCAGCCGTCTATTCCATATTCAGCTCCGGTTCCATTCTGATATGCCCATTTATCTAAGTTAACCCCATTAGTATCAACATTAGTGCCTGAGCCATCAAATTCATCATCCCAAGACAATGTCCATTCACTCTTAGCTTGGATAGCTTGAGTAACTTCAGCTCTTTCAAATCCAGTAGCTTTTACAACAATGTCGTAATTCTTTTCTGTTGTAAACTGGTCTGCTTTTATGGTTATTATTCCCGGCTCAACTGTATATTTACTGCTATCTATAGCCTTTCCATCAATAGTTAATGCTGTTATAGCATTTCTCCAAGCAGAGTTATCACCAAAAGTTAGTTTTATATCTTGACCAAGTTCATTTCTATCAGCATCTGGTGATAAAGCTGGTGCAGCTGGAAGATGAATATTATCAGCGGTTTCTGCTAATTCTCCTGTTGCATCCTTGGCACCTTTCACTTCAAATCTTACATTGTCGATGTAAACATCATGAATACCTATTTGTCCAAGACCTTCTACCTTACCTAATAAGAACTTTAGCCCTGCTACATCATCTTTGTCTATAGTAAATTCATAGCTATAAGTCTGAACGTAGTCTTCTAGTTTAACCATCTTGTCTAAATAACGAGTATAACTAGAGTTTTCAGTAGTAAGTTCTATTAATCTTGGAGTAGTAGCTCTAGCATTAAAGGAAACGGTATAAGTCTTTCCTTTGGATAAAGTTAATCCTTCTTGATAAAGCATTACATCCCATGGATTGTTAGCAGCACTATAAACATGGAACTTCATACCACCATTTTCAACAGAATATTTAGATTCTTTATCCCATTGATCATATCTGCCTTGTACAAATTCATTCCAATTGGCTGTTCCATCTGTAAAGTATCCATTTTTAAGTGGGAATGCTTTTTCTCTTGCTCCCTTTTCTTCTACTCTTACATTATCTACATAAACCTCATGTGAAACATTGTTTACTGTTCCATCAACTTTACCTAATAATAGCTTGAAGGAAGCTAACATGTCTGAATCCAATGTCAATTCGTAATTTAATGTTTTAGTTGTTGTTGATATACTTTCATTCTTAGATAAATATCTATTTCCATTAGCATCTACCACAACCTCAACAGTTCTTGGCATAGTTGACCTTATATCTAAAGACACAACATAAGTTTTACCTTTATATAGCTGGAAGTCATTTTGCATTAGCATTACATCCCATGGATTGTTGCCTATACTTGAAACTAGATATTTTAACTGACCGTTTTCCACCTTAGCTGATGTAACCTTATCCCATCCGTCATATCTACCTTGTACAAAGTCAGTCCATTTTGTCATACCGTTTGAGAAGTCACCATTTTTAAGTGGGAACTGATCATTTAATGAAAGCTCACCAATATTGTTATTAGTTAAGCGAATCATCTTTATATTATCAAGGTAAACTGTTTCATTACTTCCACCTAATTTAAATACTAACTGTCCCTCTGTATCAGTAACCTTTGGCATTGTAAACTCAAAGGATTTTTCTCCCATGGTGTTAGTTAGATTAAAGGATTTTTCTGCCATTGTGCTAGTTAGGTCAATTGTTTGATCACCAGAATAGTTTGTCTTACCATCCTTACTTATAAGTGCTACTTTAATCTGCCTAGCAGAAGATGCTCTAGCATTGAATGTAACCTTATATCTATCTGTAGGAAGTAAATTTATTCCCTTCTGAAGGAATTTTATAGAGTCTGCACTATTTCCTGCATTTGATATATCAACTCTAAGCTCTCTTGTATCTGCATCAACGGATGCTACTGCTACTCCTTCAGCATTTTCAAGATGCCAGTATTCCTTTCTGTCTATTGAACCAAGATCAAAGGTTCCATTATAAACTTGGTTTCCATCCTTTAACGGATCTTTAGGTGCATCTTGATCAGTTAGAGAATCAATTTCCTCTAGTTTTACATTTCCTATCCAAACTGAGTTTGTATTAAGTCCCATATTAAACTCTAGTCTAGCTAAAGGATCTGTATTTGCTTGCATTTGGAAGGTATATGCATAACTTTGCATGTCACTCTTTAGATTTACATTGAAATTATCAGAATAAACCTGCCAGCTGTGACTTGCATCTCCACCAAATTTTACAGCCATAGTTCTAGCAGCTGATGCTTTTGCATCAAAGCTTAACTTGTAATATCTTCCTGTTGCTAAAGCTACTTTTTGTATCATTTGAATTGAGTGAACTTGTGTACCAGCATTAGTTATATCAACTTTTGCATACTTATTGCTATTTATAGTATCTACTGATATAGAACCAGCTCCACCAAATTGACTTTGATGTACAAAGTTCCAATTAATATTATCTAAACTTTGAGAATCACCAGTTATATCAGTGAAACCTTTTTCGTAATTTGTATCATAAACATAGTTTCCACTTACTGCTGTCTTAGAACCATCTGGAAGATTATCTTTTTCCACAACTGGTTCCACTGGAGCCTTATATGGTCTTCCAGTTAAATCATAAACTCTTACATAGTCAACTGACATAGTAGCAGGAATATCTGACGCTGCAGGTGTTTTTCCTCCGTCAAAGTTTCCACCTACTGCAAGGTTTAGGATCATATAAAAATCTTTATCAAACGGTGCTGGATATGCATATTTATCTGGTTGATTTTCTCCTTGACTGAACCAGTTGTTAGTAGTTTGATATAAGTTTCCATCAACATACCATCTCATCTCGCCTGGTTCCCATTCTATTGAGTAAGTGTGATATCCTGTTATGTCCTGTCCACTTTGGAAAGTGTAATTATCTCCAGTAGATTTATTATTAGGCCATGTCTTACCATAATGTAGGGTTCCTGCCACTTGGTCTAAAAGACGTCCTCTGGCTTCCATTATATCTATTTCTCCTGAAGATGCCCACGTTCCATATTCAGAGTTCTTTGGCATCATCCAGAAGGCTGGCCATAAGCCTTCTCCCTTTGGCATCTTTATTCTTGCTTCAAACTTTCCATAGGTTTTATCAAAGGTTGGATTTGTCCAAAGTCTTCCTGAAGTATATGGTTTTCCACCCTTACCATCATTCTTAGCTTGTATAACTAAATTACCATCTTGTACTTTAATATTGTCCTTTGTATAGTATTCCTGTTCATTATTTCCCCATCCATCTAAGCCGTATTCAGCACCAGTTCCGTTTTGATATGCCCATTTATCTAAGTTAACCCCATTGGTATCAACATTAGTGCCTGATCCATCAAATTCATCTGACCATACAAGGGACCATGGATCCTCTGGAGCTTTTGGAGCTGCTACATTAACTTCTATAGAAGTTGTCTTATCTGTTCCTTCTACTGCTCCCTTAAATACAAACTGAGTTGCTTTTGAAACATTTCCATTATAGCTTGAACTGTCCCATGTAACTTTAGCACTAGCATTCAATCCATTTGATAAGGTAATTTCAACTGTTTGAGGAAGAGATAAGTTTTGAAGTAAAGTACCATTATCCACATATATTGAGGCTGGTGCTTTAATAGAAACCACATAAGGTGCACCAACATTTATAGTTATGCTTGCCCTTATACTAGTCCCCTCAACTGTTCCTTCAAAAGTATAAGATTGAACCCCTGAAACATTTCCATTATATCCTGAAGTATTCCAAGTTACCTTAGCCGGTGCTATAGTTTTATTTGACAGATTTACACTTACTGTATTTGGTAATGGTAAATCTGATAGGGATGTTCCATTAGAAACATTTATTGATGCTGGATTAATAACTGATACTATTGTTATAGCTTCGTTCTTTGCAGCCACATATACAGTTATATCTGCATTAATATTACCTTGTTCTAGCGTCCCTTTAAAGGTATAAGTCTCTGCTTTAGTATTATTAGAATTGTATTTTTCTACAACCCAAGTTACTTTGGCAGATGAAACAGCACCATTTGACATATTAACTGTAACTGTCTTTGGTAGCATTTCTAATAGATCTTTTGCTGAAGTTCCATTTTCTATGGATACTGCAGCTGGATTGTTTACGGAAACCACTGTTGGATTTCCTACCTTTACACCTAAAACAGTAGTCTTAGTGATTCCTTCAACAGTTCCTGTGAAGGTAAATGTTTTTTCTGAAGCTGTGTTTCCATTATAGCTTGAGGTATCCCAAGTAACCTTTGCATCATTTTTACTTCCGTTTGACCATTTTACTTCTACTGTCTTAGGAAGTAGTTTCTTAACTGCGTCTAATGTAGTTCCATTATCTACAGCTATCATCTTTGGTTCTGTTATTGAAGTTACATAAAGACTTCCAACCTTTACATTTATCTTAGTGGATATGTCACTTTGACCATCAATGCTTCCTTTTAAAGTATAAGTGGTCTCTTTTGAAACATTTCCGTTATATCCGTTAGTTTGCCACGTAACCTTCAAGGTACTGGTAGTACCATTTGATAGATTTACTTTAACAGTTTTAGGTAAACTTGCCTTTAAATCATTTAAGGAAGTTCCATTGCTTACATTTAATGAAGCTGGATCTATAGCTGATACTACGAAAGGACTTCCAACCTTTACTTTTATAGATATCTGACCATCATAGCCACTAATAGTCCCCTTTAATTCAAAGATTGTTTCTTTGTCCACATTTCCGTTGTAAGAAGAAGTGTCCCAAGTTACCTTAACATCCAAAGCCTTGTCACCTTCAGTTACTGCACTTACGGATTGAGGTAATGGTACATCCTCTAGCTTTGTACCATTCTTAACTTCTATAACTGATAATTCCTTTATGGACTTTATCTTTGAGCTATCGCTCTCTACATAAACAGTTATTTTTGTAGTTAACTTAGTTCCTTTTACAGTCCCTGTAAAGGTGTATCCTTCTTTAGGTTCCTTTATAGATACATAATTAGTAGTATCCCATACTACATCTACTGTACTTTTTGTTCCATCTGACATAACTACATTTATTTTTTTAGGGAGAAGCTCTATTATTTCGTTAAGCTTAGCCCCTTTTTGAACATTTAGATTTTCTGAATCAACGACACTTTTTACTGTAACACTGGTTGAACTATCGGTATCCTTCTTTCCACCAGTGATTCCATAGTTAACTCCTATGCCTCCCAGTATTATAAGTATCACTACAACAATCCCTATTAACCATTTAGTTCTCATGTTTAAGGCTTGTTTATTATCTTTTTCTGATAATTTCGTCATACTTTCCCCCCTAAAGTAAGATTATTAATAATTCCGAACTTAGAGTTATAAACGATTACAACTTATAGAAATCTTTTCATCCCTCCTTGATTAAATATTTATGACATGATTTTATCAGCACAGTTTTATACAGTTCACAATTATTAAAGATAGTTTTTGAAATTTTTCATTATACTTTTTATAGCTTTCATTCATATTAAATGAACTTCGAGCATTATTATTTTAAATTCTTTAATAAAAGAGTCTCTATTATAAACACTTTACTGATAGGATTAGATCTGATTAGTGCTAGATATTTTATTAATTATCTTGAAGCTTAACTGTGATAAATATTGCAAATATGTCATAATGTTCCATTATTCATATAAATTATAGGTATCTGCTTAAACATTTACAACGGTACTTTTTTTGGATATGCTGTGCTTTTTTTATATGTTCAATGTTTTGCTGTACACAATTTTAAGTAATTACACTAATAGCCTCATATAAAACATTTCAAAAAAATACCGATACCAACTATAGTACCGGTGTGTCTTGTTGTTTTAAAGTTTTATGTACTAAACAATACAAATCCAGGAATAAAAGTTCCTAGTATTGCTAGAACTAAAATGCCAATTCCTCCAAGCATATTATTATGCTCTTTTATCAAGTTTATACCGTATGTGCATGTATAAAAACAACTTGCTAACATAAATAAAAAAAGTAAAATTCTCATTTTAATCTCCTTCTGATGTTATTGTGTCTTCGTTATTTCTTATAGGTGAGGACTTAAACATTATTCCCGTTCTTCTCACATTAGCATCAACTTCAACATTTATTTTTGCATCTTTATAATGTTTCAACCAATTATATTCTTCAAATTCTGTAACAGTAAAAAAACTTCTAGCGACCTTTTTCCCAAATCCGAAGACGTCAGTATTGTATTCTTGCTGAGTTTTCCTTATTACATCTGAAACTCCTCTCTGTATAAGTTGCTCTATTGTTTGATTTAATTCTTCAATCTTATCTAAATCTTCATAAGGTATTCTGCTTTGAATAGCTCCTATATCTGCTTCAATATTCAGCTTTACATTAATTATGGGAATACCATCTGCAAAATGCGTAGAGATTTTTGGTCTCCGGCCTAAGCGCATATCAACTACAATAGCCTCTCCCTTACTTTGTTCATCCTCCAATGTAAAAAAGCCTCTTTGAAACTTCCCCGATACCATAAGTAAGTATCTAGTTTCATAGGCATTTAAAGTCCCAACCATCTTACTTCCATTAAAAATTGCCACTCCCATAAATTCTATCTTTCTATTTCCACTTCTAGGCATTTCTCCCGGTGGCCTATTGTATTGAGTTTTTAGCATAGATGAAAATATTTCATTAGAATCTAAAGGCAACGAACCACTTTTATCCAACGGTTGTAATTTCTTAAATTCATTTAGGCCAGCATAAACAGCATAGGATTGTTTATACGGAGAAATTACACCAGTGTAAAACTCCTGAAACGTTTGCTCTGGAAAGTAGCCTGAATAGTTTGCTTGAGTAGATGCGAGTTCCATGGCTTTTGCTGTACTTTCACCTATCAATGTGTTGTTGTTTTTAATAAATTCTTCGGCGCTTCCTCTGCATATGACAACCTGCATTATTCTTCTTGTTTCTCTAAATCTTGAAATTGGTGCTAAATAATCTTCAACCCCTTCTTTTGCTACTGCTTCAGAAATAATTATAGTTTTAGTATGTACAAGAGATATTCTTCTGGTTGTCGCGCTACCTAAGAGGTTTAGCGCCTCTAGAACCGATGGAGCTTCTACAGTCTCAAATAATGTATTACCGTTATTAGATACACCTTGTGAAGAACCATTGCTGTTTTTATCATTTCCAGAGTTACCATTACTAGCTGTCTTATACACCGGGAACTGAACAGTAACTCTCATCTTATTACAAATACCTTTATCACACCCAATTACCAGTGAATATACCTGATTATCTATTTCCCTACTATCTTTTGTACAACCTAATAGAGATAAACAACTAAAAAAAATTACTACTACAACTGTACTAAGTCTCTTCATTTGTAAGCTTACCTCCTTTATTACCGCGAACTACGGAAATCAATAACACTAATATTGGTATAAAGTAAGTAATTAAAAGACTGTATTGTCTAATAGATTTAATATAAATCTCAGAAGCTTCACTTATATTCTTCGGTATCAGTGTGACCATAAAAGTAAAGTATGCAAAAGAAAATAAACAAGGCCTGTGATTAGGAACATTAAATGCCTTACAAAAGATACTTATAGCTACATAAAACGTCACTGAAACATTGATTATAGAAGCAATTACCCAAATAAATATAAATATACTTTCTATTCTTTGAATAAATCTGCTTATAAAAATTATTCTTGAAAGCTGAAAGAGTGATGACAGATTTTCTCCTCCTTGTGAATATTCGAATGCCATTAATGAGCATACAGTACCCATACTTATAATAATTCCCGATAACATTAAGCTTATTAAGCCTACTTTTTTTAAATGCTCAGTTCCATAAAGACAATTAGCTAAAAATGCAAGAAAAATCACTTCACTATATGCTGATGACCTCCAAAGTCCTACAGTAAACGTCTTTTTTACTCCGTATCCCCCTATTGGAATAAGATTGTTTATATCGTAAAATTTATATGGTAATATAAGTATTGTTATTAAGCCTATAATCATACAGAAAAATCCTACATATGACATTCTTGCAATTCCTTCTATACCAACATAGGCATATGCAACAACAATTAATAAAAGCACTGTTATAATCACGCTGGGCTGAGTATTTGGCAAAACATAGGATATTACCATTTCTACAAACTCTCTTATAGTTGCACCTGAATAAAAAATGAAGTAAGCACAAAATATAAGTGATAGAATTTTACCAATGAACTTTCCTGTAACTATATCAAATATTTGAACAAGATTCTTATTTGGATATCTCTTCATTAGTAAACAAACAATAGTGAACAATATCATACTAACCAAGCATGAAATCAATGTTGTATACCATGCAGCTGTACTTGCTTCTTTAAATAATACACTTATGCTAGTGTAAAAAACCTTAGAAGTTAAAACTACAGTAGTAAGAGTCACTGATTCCCTTATTCCAAATTTACCTTCCTTTATCATCAGATTCCCCCCTATCATAGTTATAGTTCGGAGCTTCCACAGTCCATTTTCTAGAGATCTTTGGCTGTCTAGTAGTATCTAAAGGGTTAATGCTGTCTATCCTCTTTTCCTGTTCCCATATAGGATATCTTACAATATAGTCCTTACTTTTAGAGGTTCTTGGTAACACAGGTGCAAATATTGGTATACCAAAGGATTTAATACTAACTAAATATATCCCTATTAACATCATAAAACAGGTTATCCCATAGAATCCAAGTAAAGCTCCCGAAGCAATAAATCCAAACCTTATCAATCTTATGGCCAGCCCTAAACTGAAGCTTGGTATAGCAAAATTACCAAGACCAGTTATGGCAACAATTATAATAAGTACTGGACTTACAATATTTGCTTGTACTGCCGCCTGACCTAAAATCAAAGCTCCAATTATCCCCAAAGTGTTACCGATTATTCCTGGTATCCTAATTCCCGCTTCTCTAATAAGCTCAAAAGAAAATTCCATCAACACCACTTCTACTATTGTAGGAAAGGGGACATTTTCTTTAGCCTTAACTATAGCAATCAATAAGTCTGTTGGTATCATTTCTTGGTGAAAATTTGTCATAGCCACATATATACTAGGCAGTAATGTTGCTATAAACATACCAATTAACCTTACAAATCTTAAAATTGTTCCATAAGGGAATCTCATAAATGCATCTTCCGGACTATGAAGAAGTGACACAAAATTTATTGGTACTACTTTTGCAAATGGAGTCCCCTCACAAATAATTGCAACTCGCCCTTCTGCTATATGTGATGCAGTTCTATCCGGCCTTTCAGTTGTAAGCATCGTTGGAATAATGGAAAAAGTATTATCTTCAATAAACTGTTCTAACATTCCATCCCCTGCATTATAATCAGTTTCAATACTGGCTATTCTTCTTTTTACCTCATCAACAATTGCTGGATTTACAAGTCCATTCAGATACATAATGGCACACTGGTTTTTATTTCTTTCCCCAATACTTAAAAGTTCTGTAGTCAAGTTCTCATTCTTAATAATTTTTCTTACTAAAGATATATTAACTCTTAAACTCTCATTAAAAGCTTCTTGTGCACCTGTTACAGTTTCCTCAATAGCTGGCTTCTCAACCCCTCTAGCTGGAAACCCTTTTGTTTCATTAGTCACATAGAAATTACATCCATTAATATAAAGTACCGTATTTCCTAAAAGTATCTCATTAATTACCTCCTTAACTTTATTTAACTTTTGAGTTTTATTTGCTTCAAGTATACTGTCAAAAATGTAATCTAATTGACATTGCTGTTCTTTTTGTTGAAATTCTTTAATATTTAGCAAAGGCCTTAATATAAAATCATTAATTATTTGTTCATTTACCATACCATCAAGATAAGCAATAAACGCATTATATTTACCTGCTATTAGAAATCTTCGAATAATGATATCTTTATTTACTGGAGCATTAAATTTTGAATTGATTAATTTAATATTGTCTTCAATTGAAGTTGTTATCGTCCCATCGTTGTCTTTTTGTTTTCCTCCATTACCAGCTATATTAGAAGACGGGTCATTAGCTTTTATGTTAGTATTATTACTTGTATTGGAATTGTTACCTTTGCCGTCTCTTAACTCATCAACAGTAGGTATGTAGAACTTCTTAACTTGTTTTTTATCTTTATATGAAATATAAGATAGGATCTTATTTAAAGATCCTGCTTTTTTTACCACTATTATCACCACTCTATCAACAGACTTATAATTATATAATTTACGAAATAAGTGGAAATTACTCATATTAAATATGCTACAATATAATTGATGTTCAGTATCATGGAGCATTATCATTCAATATCTCTTACAAACAAATTCTGTATAGTTTTTGCTTCAAAAAATCACGTTAAAGAACATTCTTTATAACCATATGACTATTTAATAATTAGTTTCAATTTATTTACAGAAAGGATTGAAGCCTTATATGAACACAGGTAATATTAAAGAATCAGAACTTAAAGAAATATTTAGCATTGAAATTGTAGTAGATAAACCTATAGTTGTTGGACAAGACGATATAGTTGGAAGACGCCAGCTAATTCCGATTTTATCCGGAAAGGTAATTGGTGATGGCTTTAATGGAGAAGTTCTGCCTGGTGGAATAGACAGTCAAATCATTCGACCAGATGGGAAGTGTGATCTTTCAGCAAGATACGCCATAAAGCTAGAAGATGGCGCTTCGATCTACATTGAGAATAATGGAGTTCGTACAGTGCCAATTGAATATGTTGAAGATGTTAAATCAGGAAAGTTTGTTGATCCTAGCGTCTATTATTTCCGTACAATTCCCACTTTTGAAACCTATGATGATGGATATAAATGGATGATGGATTGTATCTTTGTATGCTATGCAACCAGATTACCTGAGAATGTTTTGCTAAAATTCTATAAGGTTATGTAGTATAGGGTTCCATTACGAAAACTTAAGTTATTCATGTTCCAAAATAGCGGCTTGAGGGACTTTAGGTCATATATAAATTAATAGTTGAGCTAGGAACTCTATAACAAATCTTAGCTTTAAATATAATTTTAGTGAAAATAAATAGAGTGTTGTATTAGTAATTTTTTATCACTAATACAGCACTCATAATTTTATAATATGATAACTCTTAACCTACACGGGTTAATCTCCATCTCTGAGCATTATTTCCGTTGTCCTGCCACTGATCTATCTGTGCACCACTTTGTGTTGATGCTCCTGCAACATCTAGAGGAAGATTACTAGCCTTATTAACTATTTTATATACTCCATTTCCCATGTCTTCAATTCTAAATCTTTGTGCATCTTGGCCATTATCAGTACATATCTGATATGCAACGGCACCACCAAGTGCTGTTGATCCATACGGATTATCAACACACATATTAGGAGCACACATTGGCACTATCTTGTAGTACCCACCACCGCAATCTACAAATCTAAATTGTTGTGCTGCAGTCCCATTACTTTGATATTGTTGAAGCTTAGTGCCATCAGCATTTTTCCCACCAGATACATCTAAATTAAGATTACTGCATAGTGCTGTAAGTGTATATATCCCGTTATTTACTAGTGGCATACTGTTTCCAGTAGATGGTACTTGAAGCGGAACATTAGGTTGTACTGGTACACCGAACATTGGAGTTCCGTTACTTAGCATTGTAAATTGCTGCATTCTTATATTTCTTGTCCAGCCTAACCCCTGTGATACTGCAGCATGATATACAATCCAGTTTTGTACTCCATCAGGTGATTTTACAAAACTAGCATGTCCTGGGCCATATACATCTCCAAACTTAGAAAATACAGGACCAACCTTTGAATAAGCAGATCTATTCATTAAATCTCCATTTGTACAGGTTAGCCTTCCTAAGCAATAATCATCTGTCCAGCTTCCGCTTGCAGAATAAATAATATTTACTGTTGATCCACTTACAATTACTTCTGGTCCTTCATTAATATATGGTGTTCCATTCCTTTCCCAGCTTTGATCAGGTGTAGATATTAGTACTCTGTCTCCTGATATAGTATATGGATTACTCATCTTAGCTATATATAAGTTTTGTGCTACATTTGAAGTACCTTCCCAACCAGACCATATAAAGTATAGTTGGTTGTTGTAATCTAAAACAGTACCATCTATAGCCCATCTATCTGTAGCAGCTGCAACCTTTCCTTTAAAGTTGAAAGCCCCATTTAATGGGTTATTAGCATCTGTACCACCTTCTAAGCAATACATTCTATGATTCTCGTTTGCTCCGTTATCAGCAGCAAAATATATATACCATCTGCCTCTTACATAATGTAATTCCGGTGCCCAGGTTTCACTTGAATATGGAGTTCCTGCTGGAGCTGTCCATACTGTTGTTGCTGTTCCACTAGTTATGTCTTGAAGCGTTGAGGATTTTCTAATAGTTATAGTATTAACACCATTTGATTGAACATAATAATAGGATCCACCAGCTGAAATAACCCAAGGATCCGCTCCACCTCCTATCGGATTAGTAAAAGTAGCTGCCGAAGCCTTTACCCTTAAGTCCGGCAAACAAATTGCAAAAATTATAACCAAGCATAGAAATATCTTTTTAAACATTTATTACACACCTTTCCAAACTTATTTCAATTTATTTTATATTTATGAATTAATGTAAGGAACATTAGATGTCAAACTTTATACTTTAAGAGCATACTTGGAGTTAGAGGCCATATTATGGATATCAATACTTGAATTGTGTAAAAAAACACTAAAAGACTAGTTAAGATATTAGCTTATAGTAAGAGCTGAAATCGATATATTATTTAACACTGTTTTCCTCTCATTCCTCCCCTCTTTAATTATTACTTCTTGCAACTTACTCTAATATCCAAGCATACATCCTATTTATCGTTAAATGATTTTAATTTAGACTTATTGAGATTAATAAGTTTTACCTAATGTGTCGTAATATACTGAATGAAAATTCTTTAGAATTAATATATGGAAACGAAATTTATAGATTTGTTTTAAACATTTTAAAGCATATTATATTATTGTAAATAATCATAATTTTTGCATTTATAAATTTAGAAAATTCAAGATTAATAGAAGTCTTTTAATTCATTGAGAAAGATAGATATTAAGATTACTATACTATTTTGTTAGAATTGACTATTTATTACGATATTTTTTCTATTTAAACTCTGATATGTTTGACTATATATTTCATTAATGTTGTTATTATACAAATATTATATTATTATCTTTACAAAATCTCAATAGATTTGTTAATAATTAATTTAAAGCTAATCAACAACCTAAATAATTCTGTGTTTTATAAGTTCACTTACCAATCCTATTGTTGGATTCACATGGCTGTGTGATGGTATACCTAAAAATAATACTTTTGCCATACTGACACTTCCGTCTCATCGTATAATTTTACTTTTACATCAAATTCTTATTGATTCTATAAAGTTTCAATTATAAAGTTTTAATTTTATGATTAAATAATTATTTAATCATAAAACTATCTCTATTATCCAAAGGAAAATTCGGCAATACTTATTTCACCTTTTTCTAACGGTCTTACTCCTTCCATAAAGCAGCTTGTATCAGCTGTATCTCCATTCTCTTCACTGATTTCCCCAATAGCTTCATTATTGGAAGTACTATTTTTCTTCTTTCTGCCACTTCTTGTTCTCTTTTTACTTTCAAATACTTTAACTTTGTATTCCATTATATTATCTTCACTATTTTTATCTTCTTCGCTATTGCCAGCTATAATTAATTCATTTCCCTTATCTTTTAAAACTTCTGCATTTCTCTGTCCCATTGTTACCTCTTCATTCTCTTTAGAATTCTCCGTGGTTTTATGCTTGTCCACTGCATATCCACTTCTTTCCTTATTCACATTTGATTGTTCAAGGGAATTCTCATCTTTATTATTTATCACTTTATCAGAAAAATAGTTATTTGCATTTACATCATTCTGCTCTGCTACAGCAGCTTCATTTTTAGGTGTTTCTTTTTTCTTAGGTTTAATGTTTTGGTGCTTAGCAAAATTTTTTACCCTATATACCTTTTCCTCGGTTAACTCAACCATCTCTAGTTCAATAAATACTTCTAATGCAAGCTTAATTTGAGCTACATCTCTATTAAATTCTATTGTGAAAGTCTCTATTGTATATGGAATATTCTTTGAGAAGAACAGCTCCCCTTCTAAGTTGACCTTACCAGCAAGCAACATCATTCTATTCCATATATAATGAATAACATCTCTTTCTGGTTTCATATCTATTATCTTAAACTTAGTATCCTCATACATATCAACTCTGAATTTTACATATTTTCTTTCTCTCATATATCTCATTCTCCTTAACCTTTTATTTTTGCATATTGATCGTACTACTTCATTCTAAAATTCCCTCTCATAACTCAGAAGAATTTTGAAGATAGCTTATAGTCTTTGATTGTTTTAATATCCCTTTCACTTAATATATATGCCTTCATTAATAAAGTTAAAGGATTATTTATTACTTTTTATTTTATTTTTTTACATGTCATAGATTATTTCATTTTTTAAGCAAAAAAGAACTATCTGTCTTTTAGATAGTTCTTTTTATAATAATGCGTATTAACGATTAATCTTACCTTGCTAAACTTGTTAAATATTCAACTGTTTGTGGATTATAATGTGAGAAGAATAAACTTTCTCCTTTATCTAAATCAGCAATTAAATCCATATCTTCTTTTGCTAGCTCAAAATCAAATACGTCAATATTCTGAATCATTCTTTCCTTATGAACAGATTTAGGAATTACTACTACTCCACTTTGAATAAGATATCTTAATGCTACTTGAGCATTTGATTTATTATATTTATCTCCAACTGCCTTCAAAGTTTCATCAGTAAATAGGTTGTTTTTTCCCTCAGCAAAAGGTCCCCATGATTCAATTTGTACTCCATATTTCTTCATTATTTCATTGGCATTTGCTTGTTGATTGAACACATGTGTTTCAACCTGATTTACTGCTGGAACAACTTCATTGAACTTAATTAGGTCAATTAATCTATCTGGATAGAAGTTACTTACACCAATTGCTTTAAGTTTTCCTTCTTTATATAGTTCTTCCATTGCACGATAAGTTCCATAATAATCACCAAATGGCTGATGGATTAATAGTAAATCTAAATAATCAAGTTGAAGTCTTTCTAAAGATTCTTCAATAGATTGCTTTGCCTTTTCATATCCAGCATTGGAAATCCATACCTTTGTAGTTATGAATAATTCCTCTCTTGGAATACCACATTTTTTAATAGCTCTTCCTACTGCTTCTTCATTTCCGTAAGCTTGAGCAGTATCAATTAATCGATAACCTACCTCTATCGCATCAAGTACACATCTTTCACATTCTTCCTGATCAGCGATTTGAAACACTCCATACCCTAGGATTGGCATCTTAACACCATTGTTTAATTCTACAAATTCCATATTAATTTCTCCTTTACTCCAATTTCATCCTGCTCTTTGTATATGATTAGGCAGAACTATCTTTACACAATTTAGCTTGCTGTGTTAAAGTTAGTGTATACCATTCGTGTAACTCGAAGTCAAGAATTTAATAAAAAAATATATCTCGTCTTTGACGATGGAAACGAGGTAAATATGTATACAGTAAAAGAGATAGCAAAACTCCTTGATATGACCGAACATACCGTAAGATATTATACAGATATGGGACTCGTACCTTCTTTAAAACGGGATAAGAATGGAAACAGACTTTTTGATGAGCAATCTAAAAACTGGCTAATCGGCATAAAAAATCTTAGAGGATCAGGTATGTCCATACAAGCAGTAAAGGATTATGTAGATTTATGTCTCAAGGGTGAATCCACAATAGAAATAAGATATGAAATTATTTTAGAGCAAAAAAAGAAAGTAGAAGAACAGTTAAAAGAAATGAACGAAAGATATAAATATATTGAGAATAAAGTAACCTGGTATCTAGACATCATGAACCATCGTATACCAGACAATAGCAATCCTGGAGAGTGGAGCACTTCTATTTCAGAACCACAAGATGAAGATTGCAAATCCTCAGTTTCGACTAATCATGAGGCTTCATAATGCTTTTTCATTTTTCAGAAAAAAATATCAACGATAAAGTTGCCGATAAATAAATGTAGATGGCTTAAATGCAGATATAATGGAAAGAATAAAAAACAGAAATTATGTCGCCTGCCAGATTTTCCTCATATACATTACGAAAGGCATATGCGCAAAAAAGCACACTGATAAGATTATCAATGTGCTTTCTTGATTTCTGTATCTGTATTGTAATAGAAAGATATCATCTTCCATATTATAAGATTTCTACATACCCTTCTGTTCCATGTACACGAATTCTCTGCCCATCTTTTATCAGTTTGGTAGCATTTTCTACACTTACAACTGCTGGCAAGCCATATTCACGAGCGATAACTGCTCCATGGGTCATAAGTCCACCAACTTCTGTAACTAGTCCTTTTATAGATACAAACAATGGTGTCCAGCTAGGATCCGTAAAGGAGGTGACTAATATATCTCCAGCTTCTAAATCAGCATCTTCTATGTTTAAGATGACACGTGCTCGCCCCTCTATAATTCCTGAAGAAACAGGTAGGCCGACAATGGCGTCCTCTGGAAGCTTTTCTCGTTTGTACTTCCCTGCAAAGATTTCACCTTCAGATGTCATAACACGTGGTGGCGTTAGTTTTTCATATAGTTTATACTCATCTTTTCGCTCTATAACGATCTTGTAATCAAGTTTATGCGTGCGTACCACATCGCCAAATTCTTCAAGAGTTAGATAGTATATATCTTCTTTATCATGCATTACGCCTATTTGCACCAGTTGCTTCGCTTCTTTAAGTAAAGCCTGCTTATAAACAAAGTAGCGACTAACCATGCCGTATTTTGGATACTCACGATAGCCAATGAAATTTCGTATTAAGTCTATCTTTCGTTTTGTCTCTTTGGCCTTTTGTTCACCATCTGGTAACTCTTTTAATCGATCCAATAGCTCTTGTTCTTTTTTCAAAGCTTCCTGTCGCCCTTGCTCAAATTTTTGATTAGCTGCGTTAGGCTCAAAGTTTTTAATGTTGCTTAGAATCATTGGGATAAGTATAGTTGGTCTTTCGCTCCAACGGGTTTTAGTAATATCAATCTCACCAGCACATCTCATTCCGTATTTGTCGAGATAAGAGTAAATAGCTTCTTCGGCTTTTTGCCCACCATCAAACTTAACCAGTTTCTCTAAGAAGTCATCATCTTTTACATGTTGTAAATAATCTATTAGTTCTGGATAGGGACGAATCACGTCTGCCAAATCCATTAATTCCAGACCCATTTCCGAAGTAATATTGTTTGGTACAGATTGAGAAAGTATGTCTGCTACATTTTTTTCACCTAGCCATTCACTCATCTTTTCATTGACCCATGCTGAAGCATTTATAGCAGCCATAAATACAGCAGAACTTTGTGGATTAAATAAAATCTTCTTTAACTCTTTGATATCTTCCATAATAAAATCAAATAAATCTGTTCCTGATTTCCTTTGGATATTTCGTTTTAACTCTTTTATGGATATTTGACTTTTGTTAATTAAATCAGAAACGATTGAGGAGTCACTTTCCATTTGCGCCTCTGAATTAGCAGGCGATACACCTTTATTGCTTTTACTATCACTCTGCTCCTCTTTATCCTTTGGTAAGCATTTTATAAAATCTCTCTCTATTATGGTCATAATTGCATCTTTTGTGAGTGGATCGTGTTGCTCCATGTTCTTTAATAACATCTTTCTACTGTCTGGTGAAGCTAGCATTTGCGCCACATCAACAAACAACCTTCCACCAGCTTTAAACCTGTGTCCAAAAGATATTAACTCCATTAAGGACATCCCTAATGGTTTTAAGGGATCAGTCATCATTTGTTGATGACCTACAGATAAATAAACGTGATTTTCTCTATCATTTACTTGTGGGATTGGGTATAAAGTTGTGATTGGACGACTCTGCACTATATAAAATGTGTCATCAGTCAAACACCATTCTATATCCTGTGGGTGACCGAAATGTTCTTCAATCTTTCTTCCAATGTACTCAAGTTGTAAAATTTGCTTATCCGTTAAGGCCTGGCTATTCTGAAACTCACTCTCAATCTGCTGTTCTTTCGTACCGCCATCTTCTAAGGCATAGATAGCTAGCTTCTTAGTGGATATCTTTTTATCAATAATCTTACCGTTCCGTACTTTATAGTTATCTGCATTCACCAAGCCTGAGACCATAGCCTCACCAAGTCCGAAGCTGGCGTCAATTGATAACACCTTCCTATTAAAAGTGACTGGATCAGCAGTAAATAAAATCCCTGCAGCCTGTGGAAATACCATCTTCTGAACAACCACAGACAGGTGGACTTTACGGTGATCGAAGCCATTTTGAATACGATAGATTACTGCTCTTTCGGTAAATAAAGATGCCCAGCACTTACTGATATGCTTTAGTATTGCCTCTTTTCCAATAATATTTAAATAAGTATCCTGCTGCCCGGCAAAGGAAGCTGTAGGTAAATCCTCTGCAGTGGCACTGGATCGTACCGCATATGCAGCTCTTTCTCCTAGCCTTGAAAGAATGGAGGTGATCTCCTCAACAATGTCTTCTGGTATGGCTATACCTTCTATTATTCCGCGAATCTCACCACTAAGTTCACCTATTTTATCCCGGTCTTCCACCTTTAAAAGCGATAGCTGATCAAGTAATTCATTAATCAACGCCTTTTCTCCAATAACTCTTTTAAAGGCTTCAGTAGAAATACAAAAGCCATCTGGTACGCGTATTTCTTCAATCCTAGAAAGTTCTCCCAGGTTCGCGCCTTTTCCCCCGACAACCATGATTTTTGTTTTATCAATTTCCTGAAAACCAAGCACATATGAACTCATGTTTTTACCTCCTTATTTAAACCGAAAATTCTTCAAATTCCTTGAATTATAAAATAATAAATCTCATATCATGTTATTGAATTATAGCACTAGCACCCAAGAACAAACAGTCTATATTTAGAACTCTTTATATGTTATAATTAAAGTGAGGGGTAGTTAAGTTTAAGAAAAGTAAACCTCAAAAATAATAACCTAATGATACTCACATCCTTAACATATCCTGAATTTTTTTATTATTGACTATCATCTTTCCTATCTAAATACTCTTCAAATGCCTTAAGTAGAATCCTAACTTATACTTATTGACTCATCTTAAAATGTGTTTACCAAAGCATATTTATACAATAATCAGGAGATAATTCCACACTTTTTTACTGTAAATAAGTGTATACAACCAGCTAATCAATCAATATCCATAGTTCTATGTAAATGCGCACAAAAATTCCCCCAAACTATCTGTCTGAGGGAAAATACAGTTCAATATTTACTTTAATTTCTTCCATGTTCAGTTATTTGCGTTGCAATACCTTTTCAATCTGTCCGAGATAAATTCTATGATATGTTTATGTATCTTTATAGTATTCTTTAAACAACTTCTGTGAATCAAAATTCTTTAAAGATATCTCTTCAAAATTCACTACTAACTCATTTCATGGCTTATTATTTACTATATTATGGACTAGAAAACAACTTATATATTATCCTTGGTTAATCTTACACTTATACTGCTCACCCCAAGCCCACAATGAATCCAATATAGGCTTAAGACTAAAACCGTCCTCAGTAAGAGAATATTCAACTCTTGGTGGAACTTCGGCATAAACCTTTCTATCTACAAGACCGTCCTCTTCCATCTCTCTTAATTGTTGTGTCAGCATCTTTTGACTTATAGAGCCAATAGATTTTCTTAATTCTCCAAATCTCTTGGTTCCTTCAATTAAGTCTCTTAGTATTAATACTTTCCACTTGTCTCCTATGAGTAAAAGAGTTGTTTCAACAGGACAGGCAGGCAATTCCTTCTTCATGAATTATCCCCTCTTTCTTTCAATTATAAACCGCTCATTAGTTACTTTTAGGTGCCTATAGCACTTTAAGGTGCATACTTGCGAACACATACTATAGCATTTATTATATGATTGTAGCCGGCAAAAATCAATTTAATTTAGGAGAGATGTTAACTATGAATGAAGTAGTAAAGTTTTTACAAGAAAATCCTGTGCAGTATCTTGCTACAGTTGGTCGCGATGGGAAGGCAAAGTGCCGACCTTTCATGTTCTGTTTTGAACAAGAGGGTAAGCTATGGTTCTGCACTAATAACACGAAAGAGGTTTATAAGGATATTAAAGAAAACCCATATGTTGAAATTTCTGTTTCCAGTCCTGCATATGCATGGATTCGCTTGAATGGCAAGGTTGTAATTGAAAACAACGTAGATGTAAAAGAAGCATGCATGAACAACCCTATTGTAAAAGGCCAGTATCAAACTTCAAATAATCCAATATTTGAAGTGTTTTACCTTGATAATGCAAAGGCTGTTATAGCTGACTTCTCAGGTAATCCCCCTGCAGAATATTCTCTTTAATTTAATAGGATTAGTTCCTTCACGAGAATATAATGAAGTGCCCTGGTTATGATCTATCATACCGGGGTGTTTAATTTAAAAATAAGCTAATATTTAAGGAATATGGAGCTCTTGAAAAAATAGGAGAAATATTATGACTACAAAAAAATATCTTCAAATGCTACAAAAAGAAATCCACTCTACTGCATTTGCAACTGTAGATGAAAATGGACTGCCTCATGTTCGTATTATCGATATTATGCTGGTAGACGATGATAGTCTTTATTTTATAACTGCAAAGGGTAAGGAATTCTATAGACAGATTGAAAGACAAAAATTTGTTGCAATTACTGGTATGACTGGTGGAAGAGGAGATTCACTTACAAAAAAGGCTATATCCATTAGAGGGAAAATAAAAAATGTTGGGCAGGATCTTTTAGATAAAATCTTTGAACTAAACCCCTACATGAAAGATATATATCCTACAAATACTCGCTATGCTCTCGAGGTTTTTCAAGTTTATGAAGGTCAAGGAGAATATTTTGATCTCTCTTCTAAACCTATATATCGAGATACTTTTACACTAGGTGGGAAAAAGGAAGTACATTCACAATATGTCATCGATAAGAACTGCATTGGCTGCGATAAATGTGCAAAAGTTTGTCCTCAGCAATGTATAGATAAACTATCACCATATTCTATTAGACAGGAAAACTGCCTGCATTGCGGATTATGTCTTGAAACTTGTCCTTCTAACGCTATTAAGTTACTAACAATTTAAATTAAGTATAGAAAATCTGAAAGATTAAAAATAGTAATAAAAGATATAATGAAAAATAAAATAATAGTACTTTCTATGAAAGCCTATACTTTTGCTATCATTAAGGAGATTACCATGAAAAAAGAACAAGTTTTAAATAAATTGGTAAAATATCTCGTAGCTGAAAATAGAGAAATAGAAGTTAAAGATACTCCCTCTGATTATATGAAAAAAAGAGAGCTTCTCAGAGCTTTAATGAATATAAGAGATGCTGAACCAATAGATTCAGATATCCTTGAATTACAGGATGAATTATTAGCGGAGGAAACTAAGGAGAAAAATCCAGTTGATCCATACAAACTACCTACCACATATGAGGTTTTTGAAGGAACAAAAATATCTTTTTCTGAAAAATTAGTACTATGGCAGGGAGATATTACTTCTATAGCTGCAGATGCTATAGTTAATGCTGCTAATTCAAAGCTTCTCGGATGTTTTGTTCCTATGCATAGGTGTATAGACAACGCTATACATTCAGCTGCTGGCATAGAATTAAGGCTTGAGTGTAATGAAATTATGGAGAAACAAGGATTTGATGAACCTACTGGTGATGCTAAAATCACAAAGGCATACAACCTTCCAAGTAAATATGTACTTCATACCGTTGGTCCTATTATATATGATAATTTATCTGAGGAAGATTGCAGACTTCTTGCATCCTGCTATACTTCATGTCTAAATAAGGCTAATGAGTATGAAGATATTAAAACAATTGCCTTTTGCTGTATTTCTACAGGAGAATTCAGGTTTCCAAATAATATTGCCTCACAAATAGCACTTGAGACAGTTTGTAACTGGCTTAAAGCAAACCCGGACAGGTTCCATAGAATTATTTTCAATGTATTTACAAGGGAGGATTATAATGAATACGCAAATCTATTTAGATAATATAAATAAGGCAGCCAAACTTATTCAAGAAGCTGATTATATTCTCGTAGGCGCTGGAGCTGGTCTTTCAGCAGCTGGAGGATTAAATTATGGTGATAGTCAGCTATTTAAGAAATGGTTTCCAAAGCTTTCAGAGATTGATATTGATACAATCGGTGAAGCAATCTCGTTCTACTGGAATGTAGATGCTTCAAACAAAAGAAATTTCTGGGCATACTGGGCCAATCACATTAATAAGATACGTTATGAGGCACCAGCACTAAAGCCATACCTAGATTTATTTGAAATATTAGAGCATAAAAATCATTTTATTATAACAACAAATGTAGATGGACAATTTATTAAAGCTGGATTTGATAAGGAAAATATATTTGCTCCTCAAGGGGATTACGGTCTTTTTCAATGCGATAAACCTTGTAGTGACGAACTTTATGATAATAAAGTTCTGATTGATAAAATGATTGCCAATATGGATACTGACAAGTTTGAAGTTTTAGAAGAAGATATACCACACTGCCCTAAATGTGGCTCATTCATGTCTAAAAACCTTCGTGTGGATGATACTTTTATAGAAGCTCCACACATGATAAAAAAAAAGAATTATATAGATTTTGTTAATAATTCAATGGATGGAAAACTAGTGCTCCTAGAGTTAGGAGTTGGTTTTAATACTCCTAGTATTATTCGATGGCCCTTTGAAAGAATTACACTAAAGCATCCTGATGCTGTTCTTATTAGATTGAACATGGACTATCCAGAAGTTGATAAAAAAATTGTACACAAAAGCTTATGCTTTGATACGGACATTATGAATATAATAACTGATATTAAAAATATGCAATATAAATAATATATGCCAGCTATGGAACTAGACCCATAACTGGCAAGTAATTCCTCCAGACTATCAGTCTGAGGTAACGTAAAATACATATCACTACTCTTCGTATACTTCTTTTGCTAACCTAAATACTGCCCACGCATTAGGCCATCCTGCATAAAACGCTAAATGGGTAATTATTTCTGACATTTCTTCAGCACTGACACCATTATTCTTGGCATTAAGAATATGATATTTTAAAGAGCTATCCAGTATTCCTTTTGACATCAATGCTGTTACAGTAATGATACTGCGATCTCTTAATGATAATTTATCTTCTCTTGCCCAAACCTCGCCGAAAAGAACATCATCATTTAGTTCCGCAAATTTCGGTGCAAATGATCCAAGGGCATCTCTACCTGCTGTTTGTTTCTTCATAATTTCATTTCCTTTCCATTGCTAAGCTTTGTATTTATTCTAACTATTTCAACCCTCTGTATTCTTCATCAGATACAGGCTCTAACCACTCATTAGAAGCACCTTCTGCTGGAACTTCTATTGCTAGATGTGCAAACCAGCTGTCTGGTGCAGCTCCATGCCAATGCTTTACTTCTGGTGCAATATTAACCACATCTCCTGCATGTAATTCTTGTGGTTCTTTTCCCCATTCCTGATAATAACCTCTGCCTGCTGTACATAAAAGTACCTGGCCCCCCTTATGATGAATATGCCAATTATTTCGGCATCCTGGTTCAAAGGTTACATTACCGATTCCGATTCTTTCCATAGTCAGCATGTTTAAATAGCTCTTTCCTATAAAATACTTCTCAAACATTTTATTTTCTTCTCCCATAGGAAATACAGTCCCTGCTTTTAATTCTTCTAAATTATTCATTGATATCGCCTCCAAAATGTACATTGTTTATCGCACTCATTTTGAACGTCTTATACTTTTTTAATTACTCAACTGAAGTGCTATGATTTTATCCTAATACCTGAACCTAACTTTAGGTCAAGTACTTTTTTGATTGCAAAAACTGGTTGAACAAAAAATTCTTGACTTATAGTTAACTCTAAGTGCTAGTATAAGTATGATATTTATTCATATTTTCTTGGATAAAACTAAATTTAGTTCATACGAAAGAAGGTAAAAACGTGGCAAATATATTAGATAAAATATCAAATGTTCTTGATATAAAAAAACTAACTACTGAAGAACTTAACACTTTATGCTCAGAAGTTAGAAATTCTATATTAAATAAAGTTAGTAAGGCAGGTGGACATCTTGGTCCAAATTTAGGAATTGTTGAGCTAACAGTAGCCTTACATTATGTATTTAATTCTCCTATAGACAAATTTGTATGGGATGTAAGTCACCAATCTTATGCACATAAAATATTGACTGGAAGAAAAGATGCTTTTCTTTTTGAAGATAAATATAAAACTGTAACTGGTTTTACTTCTCCAAAGGAGAGTGAGCATGACTTCTTCACTATAGGTCATACTTCAACTTCTGTAAGCTTAGCCTCTGGTCTTGCAAAAGCTAGAGACTTTAAAGGAACCAAAGAAAACATAGTTGCAATAATTGGCGATGGTTCTTTAAGTGGTGGTGAAGCTTTTGAAGGCTTAGACAATGTTGCTGAATTTAAATCAAACTTTATTACAATCGTTAATGATAATGAGATGTCTATAGCTGAAAATCATGGTGGAATTTATGGTAACCTTGCTTTACTTAGAAAGACAAAGGGAGAAGCTGAACTTAATATATTCAAGGCTTTAGGCTTTAAATATGTTTATATTGAAGAAGGAAATAATGTTAATGTTTTAATAGAAGAATTACAAAAGATTAAAGATATAAATGAACCTATAGTTATACATATCCACACAGTTAAAGGTAATGGATACTCACATGCCGAAGAAAATAAAGAAAGATTCCATTGGTCTATGCCATTTGATATTGAGACTGGAAAAACTTTTGTTCAAAATTCTGGCGAAAACTATAAAAGAGTTACTATAAATCATATTACTGAAAAACTTCAAAAGGATGATAGAATTGTTGTAATAAATGCAGCGGTTCCTGGCGCTCTTGATCTAGTAGAATTTAGAGAAAATCATCCTGACAGATATTTTGATGTAGGAATTGCAGAAGAACATGCTATTGCCTTTGCTTCAGGCCTCGCTTCACAAGGAATGAAACCTTTTGCTTTCTTCCCAAGTACTTTTATCCAAAGAACCTATGACCAAATATCACAGGATTTATGCATAAACAATAATCCTGCTATAATCATGGTTGAAAATGCAGGAATCTCTGGCAGCGATGCAACTCACCTTGGAATATTTGATATACCAATGATGAGCAATATTCCTAATTTAGTATACTTAGCACCTGCTAATAAGGAAGAAGTAACAGCTATGATAGATTGGGCAATGGAACAAAAGGATTTTCCTGTTGCTATAAGAATATCCTCTTCTCCAATTAAAGAATTAAAGACCAAACTTTCTTTAAATTACGAGTTAAATAAATTTGAGAAAGTTACAGAAGGAGAAAAGGTCGCAATTATAGGTCTTGGAAACTTCTTTAATCTAGCTGAAGAAGTGTCTGAAGAGTTACAAAAGCAAGGGATAACTCCTACTTTAATTAACCCAAGATTTATTACTGGAGTGGATGAAGAACTACTTACTTCCCTACTAGAAAACCATGATACTGTGATTACTCTCGAAGATGGTCTATTAAATGGGGGTTTTGGAGAAAAGATATCTAGATTCTTTGGTCCTACAAAGATGAGAGTTTTCAATTATGGTGCTCATAAGGAATTCACTGATGGTGTACCTATGAATGAGCTATATAAGAGATATCATTTGACTGCAGATCATATTGTTGCTGATATATTGAAATAAATTTTATATTTAAAATAGATTTTATTTTATTGAGGTTGGAGATTGTTGATATCTCCAACCTTATTTTCTTATAAATACTTATTCATTATTTCAATATGTATTGTTGATCTTATATCATATTTTTTCAATTATTGATTTTCCTGTCTCAATAATTGTTTGTTCAACACTGTAGTCTGGTTTCCAATTCAAGATTTTACAAGCGTTATCACTACTCATTTTATAATTAATTCCTAAATCTGAACTAGTGTACCTAGCCATTGAGCTAAAAAGGGCCGCAAATTTTAATATAAAACTAGGAATTGTTCGATTTGGTATTTTCTTAGCTGTTTCACCAAGATTATTCTTTAAAATCATCCCTAACTGTTTCATAGATATGGACTGATTGTTAGAAATAATGAAACGTTCTCCAGCAGCACTAGGTGTTTCTAATGCTAATATGTGAGCCTTAGCTAAATCACGTACATCAACTATAGGAAAATACAAGTCAAAAAATCCTGGTAAGTGACCTGATAACATCATTCCTATTAATTGATTAGAGCCAGTGGCTTTCTTAGCGATAACAGGCCCCATAACTGCTACCGGCAAAATAGTTGTAAGTTCCAAATTTCCGCTCTCTCTCTTAATAAATTCCCAAGCGCTTTTTTCAGCAAGAGTTTTGCTTTTATAGTAAGCATTAAGTTTGGTGTCATGAGCAAGATTACTCCAATCTTTTTCAGTAAATGTATAATCATTTCTAGCAGTTGTGTACCCCATACCCGCAGCACCAAAAGCTGAAGTCATGACTACTCTTTTGACACCAGCATTTTTAGCTGCTCGTAATACCCTTAAGGTTCCTTCCTTAGCTGGTATAATCAGTTCATTTTCATCTTTTGGCATAACTGATGGGAGAGGAGATGCCACATGTAGCACATAAGTTACATTGGCTACAGCAGCTGCCCAACCAGCATCCTTTGTTAAATCTGTTTCAAAAAACTGCAACTCTTTATTAGTAGGTTGTCCGAGCTCTGCTAATGCTTCTCGAACTTCTTCTTCTCGTTTAAACGAACGAACGGTGGTTCGAACGGAATAACCCTTCTTTAGTAATTCAGCTATGATATATGTTGCGATATAGCCTGACCCTCCAGTAACAAGTACAATTTCTCTTTTTTGCATTTTTTTACCCCTTTCGATCGGTTAATAGTTATCATCTTTTTAAGACTGTTGTTCTTTCTGACTTTAAGTACTGCTACCTCAAGTTAGATATTAATACAATTCTGATGCTTTTATAATTCAGAAAACTTTTATCCTTCCTATGAGTTATAAACTTAAATTTGTACTTATCTTATCATTTGTCTTATACTAGTAATAGGAGTGTATTTATACTAGTATTATTACTACTACCATAAAGAAAGGCTATAAATTCTATGGATAATTCAAAACAAAGATATAAAGAATTTGGAGATTTTCTGAAAACTCGTAGAGCAAGGATATTACCCTCACAAGTTGGCTTACCTGAAGGTACACGCCGCCGAACTCCTGGTCTTAGACGTGAGGAAGTTGCTACTCTTTCAGGGGTCGGTTTAACATGGTATACATGGATTGAACAAGGACGTCCTATACAGGTATCTACACAAGTGCTTGAGAGTTTAGCAAGAACCTTGATGCTCGATAAGCAGGAGACCATACATCTTTACACTCTTGCCGGTCAAGCACCACCAACGAGCTTTCCAAATTACGATGAATCTGTTGACCCGATGCTGCAGCATGTTCTGGACAGCTTAGAATTTTCTCCCGCACTAATTATGGATGTTCGTTTAAATGTGATTGCGTGGAATAATGCTGCTTCAAAGCTCTCCTTGAATTACGGTAAAATCAATATTTATAGGCGCAACATTCTCAGAATTATGTTTACAAATGAAGATTTCAAAAAAACATTTACTGATTGGAGCTCTGCCGCACAAGGGATGATTGCAAGATTTCGTTCTGTCTACAGTAAATTTATAGACGATCCTTGGATCGAAGAATTGGTAAGTGAACTTAAACGCGAAAGTAAAGAATTTGATTTATGGTGGTCAATGCATAATGTTAAAACAGAGGATACTCGATTTAAAAGCATTATTCACCCAGTCTTAGGCAAGTTAGATTTTGAAGAAACAAGTTTATTGGTTGCCGATAATACCAGCTTACGAATGAGTATATTTACACCTTTGGCTGGGACAGATACAAAAGAAAAGATAAAGCAATTTCTAATAAGTCAGAACATTTAATTTGACTTTGTATTTTAAAAGTCACCTACTTAAATAATTATTATAACTGAAAACTAACAAATAATTATATTTAATTTTTATCGAAGCTGTTTATTAAAGCTCCATAAAGAATAAAAATAAAGATTGGATTAATAAAATTCACTTAACTTTAATACAAAAAAAACAGTGTGAATCTTATTCATTTAAGATTCACACTGCTTTTAGATAACTTGTCTTTATTTAGGCGGCATTATAGTTGCAACGCCTATCAGTACTTCAACACCATCTTGGTTTGTACATATAGTACTTAATTTTATTCTATTCTTATCTTCACGCTTCTCTATAACCTCAACTTCAGCTTTAATTGTATCTCCTATTCTCACTGGAGCAACAAATTTAAGTTCTTGTCCAAGATATATTGAACCTGGTCCTGGCAATCGCATTCCAAGTACCGCTGATACTAAACCAGCTGTTAACATGCCATGAGCAATTCTTCCTTGAAACATTGTTTTTTCTGCCTCAACTTGATTTATATGAGCTGGATTTAAATCTCCTGTTATACCAGCATATAAGTAAACATCAGTTTCTGTAATGGTCTTTTGAAAAGATGCTTTATCACCAATATTTATTTCTTTTATAGTTAAGCCCTTCATTTTCAATTCCTCCTTATATAATAACTTTTCATCTATGAACTAGTAAGCAAGCTCCTTATTAAACAAAATGTAATATGCTTTGTAAAGCTATTAATACAAATACAGTTCCTGTCTTAATACAAGTGATCACAAAAATATCTTTATATGATTGTTTGTGAGTTAATCCTGCAATTCCAAGTAGAGTTATAACTGCACCATTGTGAGGCAATGTATCCATTCCACCTGAAGCCATAGCAGCAACACGATGAAGTAATTGTGGATTAATTCCAGCAGTATTTGCCCAACCTAAATATTGCTTACCAAAAGTATCAAGTGCTATACTCATTCCACCAGACGCAGAACCTGTAACTCCTGAAAGCACATTTACTGTTACTGCTTCTGAAAGTAATGGGCTACCATTTGGATTAATATTAGTTAAAGCATGAGCTATAGATTGAAATCCTGGTAAAGTTTTTATAACATTACCAAAGCCCACTTCTGATGCTGTATTCATAACAGCTAGTAGCGATCCAACTGCACCAGCATTGATTGCTGAAGCTAAATTACCTTTCATACGCTTTGGATTGATACAAATTGCAAGGAGAATACCAAAAACAAGTGCAATCATTAAAGCCCAGTTATTCATTGAACCTACAACACTAGCCTGTGGAATATTATAAGGAGCTTTAGTAACCCAAGAAACTATATCCCATTTAGGGAATACTAGTTTTTGTAAAATCAAAGTCACTCCAAGTACAGATATTAATGGTAAGGCTGATATAAATGGATTTGGCAAACTTCCATCTTCAACAAGCACTGGCTCATTTTTATGATTTTCTCCATAGCCTTCTCCATTTGCTTGAGCTGTACGTTTACGCCACTCAAGATAAGATACACCACATACTAAAACTATAATCGCACCTAAGGTTCCAAATATAGGAGCAGCATAAAGATCTGTGTTAAAGAACTTCATTGGTATAGAGTTTTGAATCTGAGGGGTTCCTGGAAGTGCATCCATAGTAAATGTGAAAGCACCAACTGCTATAGTAGCAGGAACAAGTCTCTTTGGAATATCTGCTTCTTTAAATATTGCTGCGGCAAATGGATACACTGCAAATGCAACAACGAAAAGACTTACACCACCATAAGTTAAAATGGCTGCTGATAAAATTACAGATAACATAGCACGCTTTTTACCCAATTTTTCAACTATAAATTTAGCGATAGATTTTGCTGCACCGGATTGTTCCATAACTTTTCCAAATACAGCACCTAATAAGAAGAACGGAAAGTAAACCTTTACGTAATTACCTAAGTTAGGTAGAAATATTTCCGTATAGGTTGGCATTACTGCCATTCCAGAAAATATAGCTGCAGCAATTGCAAATATAGGTGCAAACACAATAACTGAGAATCCTCTATAAGCCATAACCATTAACAATACTAAGCTTAATAAAATACCTATAACCGCCATATATAAAACCTCCATTTATTTATTATTTTTTCATTTAACAACCACTTTTTCTAACCATAGTTATTTTTCACATTTATAAATTACTTGAGATTCATAATTTCATCTTTAAAGATTCTTTCATCCATGAGCTTTAAATTCTGTGATATTATTGGTCTAAAATCCATTTGATCCAGAATATCTTTTTCTAGATTTACTCCCGGAGCTATTTCTTCTAACTCAACTCCAGCACTGGTCAACCTAAAAACTGCTCTTTCAGTTATATAAAGAACTGATTGGTTTACTTCTCTTGCATAATCTCCACTGAAAGTGATTTGCTCAACATCCTTGATAAATTTCTTTGATTTACCTTCGTTATCAATGATTAGCTTACCATCAGAAATATTAATCTTAAGACCTCCTGCAGTAAAGGTTCCACAGAAAACAACCTTTTTTGCATTTTGAGTTATATTTATAAAACCGCCACAACCAGCTATCTTAGGACCAAATTTACTTACATTGATATTTCCTTTTTCATCGCATTGGGCTAGTCCTAAAAATGCTACATCTAAGCCTCCACCATCGTAAAAGTCAAACTGAGAGGATTGATCTATTATACTATCTGGATTAATCGCTGCTCCAAAGCTTAGACCACCAGCTGGTATTCCTCCAATTGGCCCCGACTCAATTGTAAGTCTCAAGGTATTACCTATATTTTCTTCATTTGCAACCATAGAAATACCCTCTGGCATTCCGATTCCTAAATTTGCAATTGCATTTGGCACAAGCTCCATAGCACAACGTCTAGCTATTATTTTTCTTTCATCCATCGGAAGACATTTTATAGAATTTGCTGGCATTTTTATTTCTCCACAGAAAGCCGGATTAAAAGCTTCTGCAAAGGTCTGCATGTGATCTTCTGCATTGGCTACAACCACAGCATCTACAAGTATTCCTGGAATCTTTACAAGTCTTGGATCTAAATTTCCTTTTGATACTATCTTTTCAACCTGAAGGATAACCTTTCCACCAGAATTTTTTGCTGCCTGAGCCATTGAAAGTCCATCAAGCGTAGCAGCTTCTTTTTGAAGACTGGCATTCCCTTCCTCATCTGCGTAAGTAGCCCTAATTATTGCTACATTTATAGGAAAAGCTTTATAGTAAAGATACTCTTTATCGTCAATCTCGATAACCTTTACAATATCTTCAGTAGTAAAATCATTTAATTTTCCGCCTTCAACCCTTGGATCTACAAAAGTTTTCAAACCAACATGAGTAATTGTTCCTGGCTTTCCTGCTGCAATATCTCTGTAGAGACTTGATATTACTCCTTGAGGAAGATTATAAGCTTTTATCTTATTCTTAATTGCTAGCTCTTGAACCTTAGGAGCCAGCCCCCAATGTCCTCCTATTACTCTAGAAAGAAGACCTTCTTGTCCTAAATGATTTAAGCCTTTTTCTTTCCCATCTCCTTGACCTGCTGCATAAACAAGAGTTAAGTTATTTGGAGCACCTTTCTCTAGATAAATTTCTTTAAGCTTCTTCGTAACTCCCTCAGGGTGTCCAATACCTATAAAGCCGCCTACTGCCACTGTGTCTCCATTTTTTATTAAGGAGATTGCTTGTTCCGCCAACATTACCTTGCTCATATTTTCTCCTCCTTTTCATATACTCCATAAAGTAAAAGTGTAATATTTATTAATAAGTTCGCTTTCACTTATTTATATAGCAACATTCATGCCAAAGCTTCAGAGATAAAATAAACGTAAATAAAGGGTCTTATCTGCTTTAAAGGTATACAAATCTTATAAAACTCAAATTTTATGTTCACATTTCCGTACATTAATTTAAGTAAACATTTACATAGTGTGCGTTCTTCCGAACAATTATAATAAATAAAAAAAGTAGTTGTACGAATCTCCGTACAACTACTTCTCTATTTTATATTTTTCTATTTTTTCGTACAAACTAGTACGACCTATATCTAAAATTTTTGCTGCTTTTGTTTTATTTCCATCTGCTGCTCTAAGTGCAAGAATAATAGCATTCTTTTCACTTTCTTCTAAGATGTCCTGAAGCTTTTTAGGAATTATTGATGTTTTTTTACCTGTAATTTCTTTAGGTAAATCATCTACACCAATTACATCACTATCTCCCATAATATTAATTGCTCTCTCTAACATATTTTCTAGTTCTCTAACATTACCTTTCCATTCATAGGTTTTAAGATATTGTTCAGCCTCTTTTGTCATTCCTTTAACCTTCTTATCTAAACTCACTGAAAGTTTTTTGATGAGATGATTAGATATAAGTATAATATCATTTCCTCTCTCTCTTAAAGGTGGTATTTCAATTGTTACAACATTGAGCCTGTAATATAGATCTTCACGAAACTTACCCTCAGAGACTAATCTTTCAAGATTTCTATTAGTAGCTGCAATTATCCTTATGTTAATCTTCCTGGTTGCAACTCCACCAATCTTTTCAACTTCTCTTTCTTGAATTACCCTTAGAAGTTTCACCTGCATATGAAGTGGCATATCTCCAATTTCATCTAAAAATATTGTACCTTCATTTGCGATTTCAAATTTTCCGATTTTCCCTTCTTTTCTTGCACCTGTAAAAGCCCCCGCTTCATATCCAAATAGTTCTGACTCAAGCAAATCACTTGGAATAGCTGCACAATTAACCTTAACAAAAGGCCCCTCATAACGACTACTCTCTGAATGTATAGCATGTGCAAAGATTTCCTTACCAGTGCCGCTTTCTCCTAAAATAAGTACATTTGAACTAGTATGAGCTGCTTTTTTCACTATAGCCTTAGCTGAGCAAATAGCCTCACTTTCACCTATAATGTTTTCAAGGGAGTAACTAGCTGTATTAAATTCCTTAAATCTTGATTTATAATTGGCTAATTCTTTTTCTATAGCACTTATCTTTTTGTAAAGACTATTTAGTTCTTTTACGTTTCTAAATAATACCTTTCCTACAACCCCAATAACCTCTCCATTTTTAATTATAGGTATTCTTGAGGCGATCATATAATTTCCTTTAATCCTGTGAAGCTGTGCTACTTCTTCTTTCCCTGTTTCAAGTACTATTGGCATTCTTGTATTCTCTATAACTTCAGTTACATGTTTACCTATTACATCTTCACTTTTTATTCCTAAAAAGTCCTTATATGCCTTACTCATCATGGTGATTATTCCATTCTTATCTATAATCACCATACCATCATAAGCTGTCTCAATTACAGTATTTAATATTTCACTACTGTTTTTCTCTTCATCAAGCTTATGAAGAAGTTCATTGTAATTGGTTATATTATTGAAAATCAGTATTGTTCCCTCTAAATTTTCACCATTATATATAGGTATAACATTTAATATTAAACTTAATTCATTAATAACTATAGGCTTTTTAACTTCTTCTTTTTTAGTTGATAGAAAATAAGACAGTTCCGAATCCTGTATTAATTTATTAATATCCTTACCCAAACTACTTTTGCAATCTAAACCGAAAAGAATACTAGCTGATTCATTGATAAAGAATATTTTGTTACTATTATCAACTATAATTATTTCATTAAATATATTATCTAGTATTATTTTCATTTCATTAAAATTACTCAAGGATAATGATTCTTTCATCATACTAGTACCTTCTTCCTTTTAAATTTTATGCTCTTAAATAGTCTCAAAAAAATATAATAAATGATATTTCCAAATTTTCACCATGCACAAATTATAGTACGATACCTTAGTTTTTCACTGTTGCTTATAATCTTACCTATATACAAAATATAGAAATAGTATAGCTTACACAATTTAAAATTACAATTTTTTATAAAAAATTTAACTTTCTTGTATATTTAGTGATACTAATATATCTCCTTCTTTCAGGTTTTAAGAAAAGCGAACTTTATGTAAAATTTGACTATCTACAAATACACCTCTATTTCATTTTACAATAATATATTTTATTGCAATAAAACAAAAGCCTACGCAATATGCATAGACTTTATAAATATATAATTATTTTGCGCGAACTTTGCTCTCGAACTTCCCTCTATGAGAACCATCGCAATGTGGTTTATTTTTTGATAAGCCACATCTACATAGATGAAATTCAGGATTAGTTCCCATACTTTTACCTTCACCATCAATTAATTCTACTTCACCTTTTACAATAAGTGGAGCGTCATCAAGTACTTGAATTTTAATATTTTCCATGGTTCTACTCCTCCTTTAGCTTATCATGTGTTCCATCACAATATGGAGGATTGCTAGTATGCTTACATCCGCATAAATAAGCCGTTCCATCTTTTTCAGCAGTAAATGCCAATGGTTCAAATGAAGTGCCTTGATGTGCTCCATTACAAAATGGTTGATTTGAACTTCTGCCACATGTACAATAATAATAAGTTTCACCCTTTTTAAGTTCAACAGGAATAGGTGATTTTTGTGCTATTATAGGTTTTTCCATAATTACCGCTCCTCTTTATTTTGTCTATTGATTTAGCTAATACTATTCATTTCAATATTATTATGTCAAGACATATATGTTATATACTTATATATACAACTTTATAAACAACTTTTTTGATTTTATAACAATTTTATGTGATAATCTATTCTTTTTACTATTGCATTGAACCTTTAACATATCCTTGAGATTCGCAATAGCATAAATACTTTAGCCTCTCTATCTTAAAATTAGAATTAGCCAATATTTCCGGCCAAGCTTTAATATAAGATATTATATTATTTTTCTCATCTAAGCCCAGGTTATCCCATGGCACCAAAGAAGGATGGGTTCTTCTCTTCTCCTCTAACTTATCACCATATTTCCACCCCTCATCTTTCTTTTGTAGCGACCAGCGCTTGTGTTCATATTCAGCTAAAATATCCAGTTCTCTTTCTGTAAATTCAATTATTTCTGGTTTTTCTTTAACAGACATTATATCGTAATTTATTTTATTTAAGGCATTAGGGATATATCTCACTCTATCACGAATAGAATTTTTAAATTCTTCATCAATATCCTCCCATGGCTGCATGCACGTTAAACCTGACTTAAGAGTATCTTTATAAATTTCTTTGTGAGTATGATAAAGGTCCATAGCAAGTTTCTCAATTTTCTCACTAAAAAATGCATCTTGCATTAGTAGACGTAAAAATTGTTCTGCATCAACATGAAGTATTAACTGTTCCTTTGATGGCAGATGCGATTGCTCCCACTTTTTTGCTCCACTGAGCGAGCTCATTTCAAGTATTGCTTCCATAGACCTTGATTCATGTTTATACCTTGATATTTTAAGAAGTGCCCGTAATACTCCATTATCTATTTGAGCTTCACCTCTATCATTTATGAGATAAGGGGTTTTGCGCTCCAGGAGTGAACGTAAAAGCATGGCTCTGCGAATTACAAATAATTGATCCCAATGTTCATCTGTTTGATTTGGCCCTAAGATATTCACATAACCCCTTAGCCTGCTTATAAAATCCGGCCCCTTCCTACTTTGGAATTCTTTAAAAAATAGCTTATATTCCATTTCATCATTAATATCTTCTCCGCTGAATTCTTTAAAGGTACTGCTTGTGCCTCCTGCAAATACAAAAATCGCTTTACCAATGGGGTGTATAGAGTCGCCTTCTCTGAACACCCCGTCCTGCATAGGTGCTAAGAAATACTTGAGCCAGCCTAATCTACCTTCAAGGTAAGAATCAAATTCATCAAAAAATACAAGTGGAAGCTTTCCTTTCAGGGAAAAATCTCTTACCCTATGAAAAGCTGCTATCAAATCTGAAAGAGACTGAAATTGAGACAAATTAAAATTTAATTTTTCAATCAATGCTGGTGCGATGCTTGAAGCAACCTCCGAAACTCCAAAGGATTTTCCTGATCCAGGTGTTCCAAAAACAGCGATAGAAAGCGGTCGAACTATGCTTTTTGCTGAAACGTATTCTGAAATTAGATTTTTAATACTTCTATACCCCTCAATTTCTGCCCTATCTACAGTTTTCAAATTACCAAAAGTTGCTATCGGAATAAATTTAAGTGCACTTTTTTCACCATTCTTAACAATATCATAGGCTATTTCAGCCAAACTAGTTGAACTTTTATCTTTAATAATATACCAGCATGCCTGACAGTTTGGATTATTTGTATTTCGTATTGGTACTTCCTGTATGTGTTCTTTGAAAATAAAATCATTTTCGCTTTCAGTAAATATTGATGGGTTAGGAAAAGTACTTTCATTGACATTAATCCCAAAACCATAAATGAAGTATTTTTGGGCAGCAACCATTCCTTCTCGAATTCCTTCATCTATACTTCTGCTAAAGCTCTCATTATTAGCTATTGCCCGAGTAATAGACTTTGCTAAACCTGCCACAAAACTTGAGGTCAATCCATACATTTTACCTTGGTTTTCTTTGATAAATCCCCCCTCAAACTCGTAGGTTAAGAAGTATAAATGAGATTCTATGCCTTCTTGCTTTTTATAGTAAATAGCTCCTTCAAGACCAAAAGGCACAATAAGATGCTGACAGTTAGCGAGAAAGCAAAGGTTTGGATTATTATTCATCTGCCAGACAAAATCTAATGAAGTTCTTTCCCAAGAAAGTCCTTTACTTATGTTAACACCTTTAGAGCGCAAATCATCTCCATTTATAACTACTATTGTGTTTTCAATATGAAATTCTTCAATATGGTTCCAAAGCATGCTGGAGCAGTTTGGATTATTCATTTTATAAATGATTATTGGTGATTTATTATGAGATTTTAAGGCCAATGGCCAAAATTCTTCATTAGTATTAAAACCATTATTTTCATCATCTATTATGACCAGATCAGCATTCTCATCATCGTCTTCAATTGAGAACTGTTTAGGTATACTTTTAGTCGGACCTGTAAATCCCATAAACTGGTTTACCCTGTAAACTTTATGATTATTTTTTTCCTCTGAGTCCACCGGAAAAAGTTCTAATTCCACAGTAGAAAGAAGTGTTTCTTCATTTAAGCTCTCCTCAATATTTTGTATTTTTTGCGAAAGTACTGTTGCACCAGTTGATATTGCTGTTAATTTTGATAAAAGTACTGCATCACCTGGTTTAAAAGCACTATGTACATGTGGATAATATCTCCAACTTAATTCCCTGTTACACTGTTCATGTGTTCTCCACTGTAGTAAGTTAATACAAACATCTCCTGATACCGCAATCTTTATTTTTCTATTTTCCATAGTTCTATTCCTTCTTTCACAATATTGTATACCTAGCACCTCCTCGAATTTTTCATCCTTTTATTAGTTTTTCATTATTATTAACTTTTATTTATAAATAAATTAATTTCTGCTAAAAGAACTCATCTGCGATTTATAAACCTCCCAGCTCTTTTTCATAGAAACTTCGTTTATCTTTGTCTGAAATACTTAACAGTTCACAATAATTTCATCAATATTCTAATACCATATGATTAATTCGCTATCATTATTTGCTTTAGATTAGTATAAAATATATTTATACTTTTGCTAGTATAAAATTTCTAATTTAGTTGTTTTCATACAAAATAAATAATATAATTATATAGTAATATCTAAAACATTTTAATAAAATCTATAACATATATAATATCTAAAATACTTCATAAAAATATATAACGTTAATTGTTTTTGATATTCAATCTGGTAAAAATCAAAATATACAGGGGGGATTTATTTGTTAACAAAAACTTTAACGAGATTGACATCAAAGCTAGCTTTAAGTTTGACAAAAACTAAATCGTTTTCAAAAAGATTTGGTAGATGCGTGAAAAAAGGCATCAAAAGGGGAATAGCCGTAGGATTAACGGCTACTATGATATTAACTCCGATTCAAGGACTTAACGTTATGGCATCTACAACAGATCAAACTACAGCTTTAACTGACGCGGATCTAGCTTCAGCATATTCAAAAACATCTGTAGATCGTGTATCGGTGCATGATCCTTCAATTATTTCAGACGGAAAAGGAACCTATTATATTTTTGGATCACATTTAGCTTTTGCCAAATCAACAGACTTAAAAAACTGGACACCATTTACAAACAACATTAATACAAATTACAAAACTTTATTTGCTAAAGAATTTAATTGGGCTAAAATGGGCGACAGTGTATATGATCCTTCAGGAAACATGTGGGCTCCTGATGTTATTTATAACACTACTTTAAACAAATGGTGTATGTACATTAGTATCAACGGTTGTTCATGGAATTCATCTATTGCAATGCTTACAGCAGATAGCTTAGATGGAGATTGGACTTATGTAGGAACTGTTATTTATTCAGGCTTTACTGATGCAAATAATAATCATGATTTTGCAAACACTGATTTTACAAAAGTAACAGGTCTTACTACACTTCCAAGCAGATATATATCAACTAAATATACCTGTTCAGATAATTCAACAACTACTGCAACAACCACATGGAATAATAGTTATGGTGCACATGCTATTGACCCTACTGCTTTTTACGGTCAGGATGGAAAACTTTACATGACCTACGGTTCTTGGTCAGGCGGTATATATATTATTCAACTTGATCCAGCTTCAGGTTTAAGAGATACAGCTACTACTTATAGCTATTCTGCAGGTAACTCTGATCCATACATGGGAATCAAACTTGCAGGTGGAAGTGGTACTTCTGGAGAAGCTTCTTATGTTCAATATATTGATGGGTATTATTATTTGTTTATATCAGATGGTGGACTTGTAGCAAAAGGCGGTTACAATGTTAGGGTTTACAAAGCTTCTAATCCAGAAGGTCCATATACAGATGTATCTGGCCAATCACCAAAATACTCTACTTATACTGTAAATACCAATAATGATGTTGGTACAAGGCTAATGTCCTATTATAAATGGAATTATCAGAAATATGCTCAAGTAGCTCAAGGACATAACTCAGCTTTTGTTGATTCCGATGGAAAGGCATATATTGTTTACCATACAAGAACAAATGATGGTTCAGAAGGATTTACTGACAGAGTCCATCAATTATTTACAACGAAAAATCATTACCTAGTAGAAGCTCCTTTTGAATATAACGGAGAAACTGTTTCAAAGACAGGCTATGCAGCTTCTAGTGTTACTGGTTCCTATGAAGTTATTTTACAGAAACAGAATATTAATTATTCAAATCTTGAATATTGCAGTGGTCAAAATATGACTTTAAATGCAGATGGTACTATTTCCGGTGATTACACAGGAACATGGACAATGGATGCTAATGCACCTTATGTTACATTAAATGTTGATGGAACTACTTATGAAGGTCTTTTTGTTGAACAGACAATTGAAGGGACCAATGTAAATACAATGGCATTTACTGTAGTTGGAACAAATGATACATGCATATGGGGAGCTGAATATCCATCTGATGAGGCTTCAATTGCAATGGCAAAAGATAACCTTTCAGTTACTTCTGAAACTTATTCAGATATAACTCTTCCTACTGCAAGTGTGTTTGGCTCAACAGTGAGCTGGTCCTCATCAAATACTGCTGTTATTGGAAATGACGGAAAGGTAATTACTCCAGCAGAAGATACTAATGTTACTATGACTGCAACAATATCAAAAAATAACAAGGTATATACTAAAGGTTTTAATGTATTAGTGCATAAAGCTATTAAAAATGATAGCACAATGCAAGTGCTTGGATCCGCTTTTGTAAACGATCCTCAGGACTTGTCAACAAAATTAGACGGTAGTTTGTCTATCGCTAATCCTTATAGTTCAATTCCTAATCTTGATGTATCTAAGGGTATAAAGATTAAATTTGATGTTCAGTCTACTGGAACAAAAAATGTACTAGGAACTATCATTTCCTTTATTGATGGAGGAAATGGAAAACTTTATTTCACACCAGGCTCTTATTTAGGATATAACGCTTTAGGCGGCTGGTATGATGCAAATCTTCATAACTATGGAATGGCTACTGATTATCTTGGAGATTCAAAAGATACTGTAGAAATTTCACTTACTACAAAAGGTTTTGAAGTAGATGTTAACGGGGTTAAAGCCTATGACCAATCAATAATAGGTGATTCAACCAAAGGTGCTGGAACATTATCAGATTATTATAATGTATTAACTTGGATTTCTACAACTTCTAATAAGGTGTACTTTGGCAAGGGTTCATGGTGGACAGATCAAGCAGCTAACTGCACTATAAGTAATGTATACTTCTACGGTTATCTTTTACAAACAACTAAAATGATGACTGATGCTAACGGTATGCAGGTTATAAGTTCAGCTTTTGTAAATCAGCCTCAAGATTTAACAACAAGGGCAGATGGTACTTTGTCTATGAAAAACCCTTATAAAATGATTTCTAACATTGATGCCTCTAAAGGTGCAAAGATTAAATTTGATGTACAATCTACCGGAGTAAAAAATGCCCTTGGAACCATTATTTCTTTCTTGGGCAATAGTGGAACAAACGGGAGATTATATTTTACACCAGGTTCTTATTTAGGATATAACGCATTAGGTGGCTGGTTTGATGCAAACCTTTCTAACTATAAAATGGTAACAGATTATATTGGAGATTCAAAGGCCACTGTAGAAATATCCCTTACTACAACAGGCTTTGAAGTAGACGTAAATGGTGTAAAAGCATATGACCAATCCATATTAAGTGATTCAACAAAGGGAGCTGGTACACTAACAGATTACAGTAAGGTATTAACTTGGCTTACTTCTTCAGCTAATGATATATATTTTGGTAAAGGTTCATGGTGGACAGACCAAGCAAACTGCAATATAAGCAATGTATACTTCTATGGTTATGTAGCTGATGGATCTTCACCTACAGTAGCCTTAAGTACTGCAACCTATACCTATGATGGAACACCAAAGACTCCAGCAGTTACAGTAACAGATGGTTCTACGATTCTTGTAGAAGGAACAGATTATACAGTCACTTATACTGATAATACAAATATAGGAACAGCAACAGCAACAATTGTAGGAAAAGGTAATTACACAGGAACAATAACAAAAACCTTTGCTATTACTCCGAAAGATATCACCACATTAGACGTAACCTTAGATAGTTATTCTTATGATTATGATGGAACATCAAAGACTCCAGTTATTACAGTAAAAGACGGAACCAATACTCTTGTGGCAGGGACAGATTATACAGTTGCGTACACTGATAATATAAATCCAGGAACAGCCACTGTAACTATTACAGGAATAGGAATCTACTCAGGGACTTTAACAGAAAACTTTTTAATTAACCCTAAAGACAGCAGTAAATTAAAAGTAAAATCAGGAAACTTGGTTTACACATATGATGGCACAGCAAAAACTCCAACGGTTAGTGTAAAAGACGGAAATAAGACTCTTGTAGAAGGCACAGATTATACAGTTAGTTATACTGATAATATAAATGCAGGAATTGGAAAAATAATAATTACAGGAAAAGGAGGTTATACAGAAGTAATAACCAAGAACTTTATCATTAAAGCCAAGAAAGTCTGCAAATTATCAGTATCTTCAGGAACTTCTGCTCACACCTATGACGGAAATGTTATTGTAAAGGATGGAAACATCACTTTGAAAGAAGGAAAAGATTATACAATAAGCTATTCTTATAATTCAAAAGCAGGAATTACAAAAGTAACTATTACCGGAAAAGGAAACTATACAGGAAGTGTAACAAAGACATTTTTAATTAAAACTAAATAATAATATCAAAAGAGGCTAGGATTTTAAATTAAAATCCTAGCCTCTTTTAATGTTTATTTGCTTAGTTTAACCACAGTTTCAACATGGGGAGTGTTGGGGAACATATCCATAAGCAAAGTCTTCTCTGTCTTATATCCTGCTTCCTCTAATACCTTTAAATCCGTAACTAAAGTCTTTGGATTACAGCTTACATATATTATATCCTTAGCATCGAACTTAATTACATAGTTCATTGCTACTGGGTGTACTCCACTTCTTGGTGGGTCTAATATTATTATGTCTGGTTTATCCTGAATTGTATTTATAACCTTAGCAACATCCCCAGCTATAAAGGTACAGTTATCAAGTCCGTTAAGCTTTGCATTTTCGTTAGCAGCTACTACTGCTTCTTCAATCAGCTCTACTCCAATAACCTTCTTAGCTTTTCCAGCCGCTATCTGACCTATTGTTCCTGTACCACAATATAAGTCAAAGACAACCTTGTTATCAGCAGTATCACCCATAAAGTCACGTACTATGCTATAAAGCTTTGCCGCACCTAGTGAGTTTGTTTGGAAGAATGAGAATGGAGATATCTTAAACTTAAGCCCTAACAGCTCTTCAGTTATAAAATCAACTCCGTATAATATATTTACCTTATCAGCTATAACAGCTTCAGAGAAGGAATCATTTTCCGTATGTATTATACCTTTTATATTTCCTTCAATACCTGAACTAAAAATTGCTTCCACCCAAGGCTTAAAATCATAGTTAATTTGAGTGGTAGTAACTATATTTATTAATATCTCATCATTGTGTTTTGTCTTTCTTACTATTAAGTTTCTTAAGAAACCTTCTCTTGCCATTATCTTATAATGCGGAAGTTGATCCTTCTTAAAAAATTCAACTGTAGTATCTAGAATTTTTCTATAATCTTCATCCACAAGGTGGCACTGATCAACAGTTACAATCCCAAAAGATCTACCTTTCATGTGCATTCCAAGAGTCAGGTCTCCACCTTTCTCCATATCTCCAAAGGTGAACTCCATTTTGTTTCTATATTCCCACTGAATAGGGCTGTTTTCTATATCTAAGAATTCACCTGTATCTACACTGTTTCCTTTGAAAAGATTCAACACTTGATTTTTCTTAAATTCAAGTTGCTTTTCATAAGGTATGTTTTGTGAAGAGCATCCACCACAAAAAGCATAGTGTGGGCATTTTTGTTCTAATTCATAATCTGCAGCTTCTACAACCTTTAATAATTTAAGTTCAGCGTAGTCGTTTCTCTTCTTAGTTACTTTCCCTCTGATTTTTTGTCCTGGAAAAGCATTTTTAACATATATTTTCAAATCGTCCCTGTAACCTATTCCTTGGGATGGAAATTCCATATCTTCTATTAGTAACTCTATTTCATTGCCTTTTTTCATATGTTACTCCTGTCTACTTTATTCTTAAAAGCTTCTTTCCGAATGTTGTTCCAAGCTTTGTACTTTCAATAATAGATGTACATAATACATTTGATACTATATACATAATTAAGAATATTCCTACTTTGTCTACCACTTCATAGCCTAATGCTGGTAAACACTTTTCAAATATAAAATATAATACTATTGCTAAAGCTAATGCCACAGTTTGATCCATTAAATTTCCTACAAATCTTACAAAGAAATTTGCCTTATCAGCTTTTTGTGTCTTTTCATCAGCTTTTTCTTCTCTAACTACTATATCCTCTGTAGACTTCTCAGTAACAGCTTCATCTTGCGCTGTGCTGTTATCCTCACCTACTGTATTTACCTCTTCCTTTTGTTCGTTCTCATTAATGTTTTCTTTATCTAGCATGATCATACCTCCAATAATTTATGTGTATTTTCATAGTTGACTCCTTTTTACCATTCTTTTAATATACTACATTAAGGTAAATCTGTAAATTAAAAATTGTGTTAATTACGGTAAAAAGCCTCTGACAAAGCAGAGGCTTAAATTAAATCTTACATTATATTACTAGTTATTAGAAAGCTGCAACTATGCTTCCTTTGTATGTGTCTTCAATGTACTTCTTAACTTCTGGTGAGTTTAAAGCTTTGCTTAATGCTTTTACTTTATCACTGTTTTCGTTACCTTTTTTAACAGCTAGAATGTTTGCATATGGTGAATCCTTATCTTCTACAGCTAAAGCCTTGTTAACATCAAGCTTTGCAGCTAATGCAACATTTGTGTTTATTACAGCAACATCAACATCCTTTAATACTGTTGGTAATTGAGCTGCTTCAGCTTCAGTGAACTTTAAGTTCTTTTTGTTTTCAGTAATATCCTTAACTGTTACTAAATCGCCTTCTTTTAACTTTATAAGACCGTTCTTTTCAAGTAATTTTAAAGCTCTTGCTTCATTTGTAGCATCATTTGGAACTGCTACTTGACCACCATCTTTTATATCAGCTAATTTAGTTAACTTATCTGAATAAGCTCTGATTGGTTCTATATGAACTTTAACTGTATAAGTAAGATTGTATCCTTTTTCCTTTATTGTTTCATTTAAATAAGGAACGTGTTGGAAGTAGTTTGCATCTATTGATCCTTCATCTAATGCTGTATTTGGTAATACATAGTCATCAAATACTTTAATATTTAAAGTATAGCCTTCTTTTTCAAGTAATGGCTTTACTACTTTTTCTAATATTTCTGCGTGTGGAGAAGGTGAAGCTCCAACTGTTATTACCTTATCTTCTTTCTTTGTATCTGTAGAACCTGTTGTTCCAGAATCCTTCTTAGTTCCGCAAGCTGCTAATGAACCTGCAAGTGCTAATGCTAAACCCAAAGATAAAAACTTCTTAAATTTCATAATATTTTTCCCTCCATAAATTAAATTATTTTTTGTTAGAATACCGGAATTATGCTTCCTTTGTATTGTTCTTCTATATATTTCTTAGCTTTGTCTGAAGTAAGAACTTCTGTTAAATCCTTAATCCATTTTGTATTTTCATTACCCTTTTTAGTTGCAAGTATGTTTGCATATGGTGAATCCTTTGGTTCTGAGAATAAGGTATCCTTCTTAGGATCTAACCCTGCTGGTAAAGCATAGCTTGCATTTATTATAGCAACATCAACATCTTGAAGTACTCTTGGAAGCTGAGCTGCATCTACTTCTTGAATTTCTATATTTTTTGGATTTTCAGCTATATCAACCTTTGTAACAAGATCTTTTTTGTTAAGCTTAAATAATCCTTGTGCTTCTAAAAGTTTTAATGCTCTTGATTCGTTTGTAGCATCTGCAGGAACCGCTATTACAGCTTTATCCTTTAATTCTTTTATATCTTTTACTTTCTTTGAATACGCCCCAAGCGGTGGAAGATAAATCTTCTTTACTGTTACTAAATTTGTTTTGTGATCTTCATTAAACTTTAGCAAATATGGTTCATGTTGAAATAGATTTGCATCTATTGAACCTTCTTCTAAAGCAGTATTTGGTGCTACATAGTCATCAAATATTTTTACTTCAAGCTTGTAGCCTTTTGCTTCAAAATCACTCTTTAGATAATTTAGTATCTCACCTGCTGGTTTAAGAGTAGCCCCAACTACTATATTTGTTTTATTATCTTCTTTTTTAGCTGTTTCTTCTTTTTTTCCACATCCAGCTAAAGAAAGAGCGAGTGCTGCTGTTAATACTAGTGTTAATATTTTTTTCATATATTATGCCCCCTTTTTTCTACTTATCTTAACTTCTTATAAGCAAGATTACCTATAGACTGAAGTATTTGAACCAGTATTATTAAGGTAACTACAGTATAAAACATTACTTGATTATCAAATCTTTGATATCCATAAGTTAATGCTACTGCACCAAGTCCACCGGCCCCAACTGCTCCTGCCATCGCAGAGTATCCAAGGATTGAGATTATTGAAAGTGTTATACCTGATATTATGGAAGGTAACGCTTCTTTAACCATAACCTTAAATATTATCTGCATATTCGAAGCTCCGAAAGACTTAGCAGCTTCAATTAACCCCTTGTCTACTTCCTTTAAAGCACCTTCTATAACTCTTGCTATAAATGGCGCTGCCCCTATTGTTAAAGGAACCAGAGCTGCTGTTTCACCTATACTTTTACCTACTATAAATCTTGTAAGTGGTATTATTGCAACTATTAATATGATGAATGGAAAGCTTCTAAATATATTGATTATAAAATCTAATACACTGTATATTATTCTGTTTGGCTTTAACCCATTCTTATCAGTTACTATAAGTACAATTGCTAGTATAAAGCCTAGTATACTTGCAATAATAGTTGATATTATCACCATATATAGCGACTTTCCTAAAGCTGGTACCAAAACTAGATTAAAAAACTGACTAAAATTATCACTCATTTATAGTAACCTCCCATCCAACATGCTTAGAATCTAAATAGTTTATAATGTCCTGTTCTTTATCTTTACTTACATTAATAACTAATGATCCTAGTACATCATCTCTAAATTTTTCAAGTTTACCCCAAACTATTGAAAAATCGATGTCTAGCTCTCTTGCCATTGAGGTTATTATACTTTGATGCGAGTTATCCTTAGGGAATAATATCTTTATGTTTACTCCTTCAGTTGGCAGTATCTCTTCTTCCCCAAGAAGATTTTTTAAAGCTTTAGTATGTCTTAAGAAAAGCTCTTCAACATTTCCAACTTCAAGAACTTCTCCACCTTCAAGTATTGCTACTCTTTGGCATACTTCTTTAACTACTTCCATCTGATGAGTAACTACAACTATAGTTATCCCAAGTTTTTCATTTATCTCTCTTAAAAGTGATAATATTGATTTAGTTGTTTTAGGATCAAGTGCTGAAGTAGCCTCATCACAAAGAAGAATCTTTGGTTCTAGTGCTAAAGCTCTTGCAATTGCTACCCTCTGCTTTTGTCCACCACTAAGTTGTCTTGGCTTACTTTTTGCTTTGTCTTCTAATCCTACAATCTTTAGAAGTTCATCTACTCTAGTTTTTACTTTAGCCTTTGGTATGCCCCAACATTCCATCGGTAAAGCTATATTGTCATACACATTTTTTCTTTCTAGAAGAGAAAAGTGTTGGAATATCATTCCTAGATCCTTTCTGAAACTTCTCATTTCCTTACCTTTAAGGTCTTTCACTTCTTGTCCACCAACAGTAACACTTCCTGCATTATAGGACTCAAGTCCGTTCAGACATCTAAGCAAGGTTGACTTTCCAGCCCCACTATGGCCAACCAATCCAAATATTTCGCCCTCTTTGATATCTAGATTAATGTCTTTAAGAACTTGTATATCATTGAAACTCTTATTTACACCTTCAATTTTTATCATACAAATCCCCCTAAATTGATTATTAAACAATAATTATTATCATATAAACAGAACAAAAAACGCCCGAGAATAAACTCCGGCGATATAGACCCTGAATTTACTCTCATCTCTCAACGCAAAATGCGTCGCAGGAATTGGCACCATTGTATATGTAAATGAACATATACGGGTTGCCGGGCTTCATCGGGCCAGTCCCTCCACCTCTCTAGATAAGAACGATAATATTTAATTTGTTTTCCATTGATACAACTATAATATCTTTTCCGAATTAAATCAATAGTTTTTTAAATTATTAAGAATATATTATTAATATATGAACATTATTAACAATCTATTAAAGAAACCTTTTACATTACTTTGTTATTTGTTATTTATTTATTAGTATTCCTATTGGAAGCCTGTGTATATTAATTAAGTAACTCTCTATCTAACTTTTCTTGTTTCATAACTAATGTATAAATAATAAATCCTATAATTACAGTAACTACTCCTGATATTATAAAAGCATCAGTTACGCTTAACCATTTGGATATCACTCCCTCAAACAAGCTTCCTAGTGGTGTTGCCCCTGCAAACACCATTGCATATACACTCATTACTCTTCCTCTAAATTCATTTTTGGACTTCAATTGAATTGTAGAATTAGCAGTTGTTGAAAATAACACATTAAATACCCCTGCAATAAACAATGTTACGATAGATATTCCATAATCTTTAAATACTCCTATAAATACTAACATTATAGATATCACTGCTCCTGCCAAAAACATAATTTTTCTTTTTGGTCCTCTACTTCTAGTTGCAACAGTAAAAGCAGAAATCATCGACCCAAGCCCCATTGCAGACATAAGATATCCATATCCATCAGAGTCCATATTCAGAACTTGTTTTGCGAGTAGCGGTATTAAAACACTATAATTCATAGCAAAGGTAGATACAAAAAACACTAACAATATTGTAAAGAGTATATCTTTAGAATTGAAGACATATTTTAGTCCTTCTTTTATATCTAACATCATATTTTTCTTCTCAGCATTTTGCTTTGGCTCACCGCTAACTGAAATCATATAAATACCATATACTAAAGGTATAAAACTAATTGCGTTTAATAAGAAGCAAATGAAAAAGCCAAAGAATTTAATCATTATTCCTGCAACTGCTGGTCCAACCATTCTAGCTGCATTAAACACAGTTGAATTTAATGCTATTGCATTCATCAAATCTTCTTTTCCTACAAGTTCTATCATAAAAGACTGTCTCGCTGGCATGTCTACAGCATTACAGCACCCTAGAATAGCTGCCAGAACAAGAATATGCCAATATTGTATCTGATGAGTAAACACTAAAAAGGTTAGTATAAAGGCTAGTATTCCCATTATGGACTGAGTGATAAGTAATATCTTCTTCTTAGGATAATTATCAATCAAGGCACCTGCAAATAATGAAAATAATAAAACTGGAGTAAATTGCAGTGCACTTACAAAACTTAGTTTAAGAGCAGAATCAGTTAAAGTTACTACAAGCCAAGACTGTCCTGCATTTTGCATCCATGTTCCTATAAGTGAAACTACGGATCCCATAAAAAAGAATCTGAAATCTCTATGTTTTAATGCCCCAAGGGTAAACCTCCCCCTTTTATTCATTGCTTATCCCTTCTTCCTTTACCTACGATAAAATCTTTTTAACGTCATATTTAAAATTATTACAAACTATGATAATATTTTCAATTGAGGGATAGTTCATAAGGGGGATATTTATATTGATTAGTTTAATTTTACTCTGTATTTCAGGTTTTATCGCAGCATTCGTTGACTCTATTGCTGGAGGTGGAGGACTTATCAGCCTGCCTGCTTACATGCTTTTCGGATTACCACCACATATAGCACTTGGCACAAATAAGTTTTCTTCTACTACCGCATCCTTTACTTCCTCTATTAGATTTATAAAAGAAGGAAAAGCAGATTTATCCTTACTAAAGTACATAGTACCTTTTACCTTCATCGGGGCAGTTTTAGGCGTTAAGTCAGTACTAATAATCAACCAGAGTTTTCTTACTCCATTAGTAATGATACTCATATTAATGGTTGGGGTGTATTCATTGTTCTCTAAAAACTTAGGGATTGAAAGTCATTATAAAGGAAAGACTAGAAATCTTATTTTAATTGGAACTATCTTTGGATTTTCTTTAGGTTTTTATGATGGCTTCTTTGGTCCTGGAACTGGTTCATTTTTAATTTTTGGTTTTATAAAAATATTCAAACTTGATTTTGTTGAAGCTAATGGTAACTCCAAGATTTTAAATTTTACTTCAAATATAGCATCTCTTATAACTTTTGCTATTGAAGGTAAAATTAATTATACTTACGGTATTTTAGTTGCATTTTTCATGATATTAGGTGCGCTTATAGGTTCAAAGCTAGCTCTTAAAAAAGGTTCCAAGCTTATAAAACCTATATTTGTAACAATGTCACTGGCGGTTTCAGTAAAGATGCTTTTTTCGCTTTAATTTTTACTTATAGTAATAAGGATATTATTAGCTACAGTTTTTATACTTTTAAGCGTATTGATTCAAGGCCTCTCATAAAAAAATGAGAGGCTTTAAATGTTCATTAAGCTAATTAATCTAAAACATCCCCATTTATATCCCAAGTCTCATATTTTAAACTCTTAGAAGCTTCCTTAAATTTGATAAAATATCTTTTTAAAACATCTGATTCTATGGTCATCTGCTTTTCGTCTCTTTCATCGTTTGAACCAGGATTTGCTGAATACATAACCGTAAATCTACCATTCTTCTGCTTGTACACTCCCAAACGTCTATCTCCTAAAACCAATATTTCTATATGCTCTTTAGTATATCTTCCAACATTCTCTTTATCAGGCTTTAATACTCCTTTATTTAAAGAGTCAACAATATTATTTATATCGCCTTTATTAATACTACTAGTTACATTAAATTCTGCCATTTTATTCTTCTGTATTTCATAGATATATCTAATCTCACCTATTTTATCCTTATTAATTTTATAAACTCCACTTGTATTATTGTGAAAAACAAATCCTATAATTAAAAGCATAATAATAATGAAAGCTAAATTCTTCTTATTCAAATATTCCCCTCCTCAATCAAAATCATTAGTAAACTCAACTATAGATACACTAGTTCCAAATAAAATATATATTTAATAATTCTATTGCTATTAATAGTTAACAGGAATGTCGCTTGGTTTTACTTAGATTGAACTGGATTATCTATTCCGCTGAACTGATAAACTACTTCAATCATTGGACTACAAATAAAGATTTCGATGCTTCTACGAATCTTTATTTGTATAAATTCTAATATGAAGTAGTTTATCTATACAATGATATACGAAATAATATTATAAAAGTATCATCGAATAAAAATAATTAAATATCAATAGTAAATTCCTCTGCTGCATGTTTATAATTCTTACTATCTTTAATAAAAATTACATAATTGCCAGATTGAAATTAGAATATTTTACAATAGAAAATATTTTATAACTCATGTATTGATTATGTAAATATAAAATGATATATTATAATTGTAAACATATTCATGGTTTATATTTTTTTAATATTTTGTGCAATCGCTTGCATGTTGTTTTTAAATATATCACTTCACGGAAATATATATCTTTAGGTTTTTTCAGCATTAATAATGGGTTATTTAAAGATATTTTCCCAATTGAAATGATATATCTTCAATAAATTTTAGATGGGGGATTAATATGAGAAATTATATTTTGCATGATCAGTGGAAAATAATCGAACAAGGATTTCATCCAGAAGAAAATAGAATCTACGAGAGCTTTATGAGTTTAGGAAACGGCTACATGGGTATGAGAGGAAACTTCGAAGAAGATTTCTCAGGCGATTCTCTTCAAGGTAGTTATATTGCTGGTGTATATTATCCAGATAAAACTAGAGTTGGCTGGTGGAAAAATGGATATCCTGAATACTTTGCAAAGGTTTTAAACTCAGTAAATTATATAGGTATAAGAGTAAAGTTAAACGGTGAAACATTAGATATTGCTAAGTTAAAAGATGTCAAGGACTTTTATAGAACTCTTAACATGAGAGATGGTGTTCTTGAAAGAAGTTTTGTTGCTGTTTCTAATGACGGCAAAGAGACAAAAATTGAAGTTAAAAGATTCATAAGCTTAAGGGATAAAGAGGTTGCGGCAATCTCCTACTCTGTTACTCCTTTAAATTATGAAGGAAATATAGAATTCACTCCATATCTTGATGGAAATATAGTAAACGAAGATTCAAACTATGATGAAGTATTTTGGAATGAAATATCGCAAAAATCAGATGCATTCTATGGCGATGTTACAATGCAAACTAAGAAAACAAACTACTATGTAACTGCTGCAATGTCTTATGAAATTTTCTTAGATAATAGCAAAGTTACTGTAACTCCTGAAGTTTCTGAAAGAAGCAAGTATGTTGAGAATACTGTTTCTATTAATGTTAATAAAAATAGTACTGCAACATTATACAAATATATAGGTGTTACAAGCAACAGATACTATGAAGAAGAACTTGTTATAGCAAAGGCTTATGATGCTGTTGAAAGAGCTAAAACTTCTGGTTTTGAAAAACTTTTAGCTGACCACAGTGAAAAATGGCATAATCATTGGAATGAGAGCGATATAGTAATAAAGGGAGATGTGGCAGCTCAACAAGGTATTAGATTTAATATCTTCCATATGACTGCAACTTATACTGGCGAAGATTCAAGATTAAATATAGGTCCAAAAGGATTTACTGGAGAAAAATATGGCGGAAGTACTTACTGGGATACTGAAGCTTACTGCATACCATTCTACCTAAGTACTGCTGATGAAAAGATTGCAAGACAATTACTTATTTATAGATATAACCAATTAGATAAAGCTAAAGAAAATGCAGCTAAACTTGGACTTAAGGGAGCACTTTACCCTATGGTAACTATGACAGGTGAAGAATGTCATAATGAATGGGAAATAACCTTTGAAGAAATTCATAGAAATGCTGCAATCACTTACGGAATTTTCAATTATGTAAGATATACTGGTGATAAAAAATACCTTGCCGAATATGGTTTTGACGTAATCGTTGAAACAGCTAGATTCTGGGTTTCAAGATCTAATTATGTTCCTCAAAAGGACAAGTATATGATTCTTGGAGTTACTGGTCCAAATGAGTATGAAAACAATGTAAATAACAACTGGTACACAAATACTATGGCTGCTTGGAACATAGGTTATGCTTTAGAAACTTATAATTTCTTAAAAGATCAATATCCAACTGAACTTAAAGCACTTGTTGAAAAGCTCGAAATAACTGATTCCGAACTTGCTAAAATGAAGGAAGTATCTGAAAAGATGTACTACCCAATGATTGAGGAACTAGGTGTTTTTGCACAACAAGATAACTACATGGATAAGGAACAAATCTTAGTAAAAGATTTAGATCCATCAAATCTTCCATTAAACCAAAAGTGGTCATGGGATAGAATTCTTAGAAGCTGCTTTATAAAGCAAGCTGACGTACTTCAAGGCATATTCTTCTTAAATGATAGATATGACTTAGAAACAAAGAAAAAGAACTTTGAATTCTATGAACCAAGAACAGTACATGAATCTTCTTTATCTCCATGTGTTCATTCTATTATAGCTGCTGAAATTGGAGATTACGATAAGACTTATGAAATGTATTTAAGAACTTCTAGACTTGATTTAGATAACTACAATAATGATACAGATGATGGACTTCATATAACAAGTATGGCAGGTACTTGGATGTCTATAGTATATGGTTTCGGTGGTATGAAGGTTAAAGATGACATGCTTCATTTCTCACCATTTATTCCTGAGGTTTGGAATGAATACTCATTTAAAATAATGTTTAGGGGTAACCTATTAAACATCACTGTAAATAAAGATAATGTTATCATCAATCATGAAAAAGGTTCAAATGTAACTATAAAAGTTTTTGATAAAGAATATGAATTAAATGGTTCAACAGTAACTATTTAAAGTATAGATGGGAGGATTATTTATGAGTAAATTACCTAATGTTGCATATTTTTGTATGGAATATGGTCTTGATGCATCAATTAAAACTTATGCTGGAGGTCTTGGTATCCTAGCTGGTGATTACATGAAAGGTGTAAAGGATCATGACTTCCCTATGGTTGGTCTAGGTATAAAGTGGAAACAAGGTTATACTGATCAAAGAATCAATGAAGAAGGTAAACCTTACGATAGCTATACAAATCAAGAATATACTTGCCTTGAAGATACAGGTATAAAAGTTAAAGTAAAGATAAGACAAAGAGATGTTACTATAAAAGTATGGAAGGTTGTTGAATTTGGCGTATGCCCTCTTTACCTTCTAGATACAGATATCCCTGAAAATGCAGATACATGGATAACAGGCCAGCTTTATGGTTGGTTTGGAGAAGAAAGAATAGCCCAAGAAATGGTGCTTGGTATAGGTGGAGTTAGAGTTCTAAGAGCTTTAGGTTACGAAGCTGAAGTTTATCATTTCAATGAAGGTCATGCCCTATTTGCAGGCTTTGAATTATTAAGAGAAAAAATGGAAGCTGGCCTTACTTTCAACGAAGCTTTAAAAGCAACAAGAGAAGAAGTTGTATTCACAACTCACACTCCAATAGTTGAAGGTAACGAATCTCATACACTTGATATATTAATGTATATGGGTGCTAACAATGGATTAACTGTAGAACAACTTGTAAGTCTTGGTGGAGCTCCATTCAACATGACTGTAGGCGCTCTAAAAATGTCAAGAATAGCTAATGGTGTAGCACAACTTCACATGGAGACTGCAAACAAAATGTGGGAAGGTGTAAGCGAAAGACCTGAAATCATAGGAATAACAAATGCTATTCACACTCCAACTTGGGTAGATTCAGCTATGCTTGCTGCTGCTGATGGTGAAGGCGACCTATGGGAAACTCACATGAAAAACAAGAGAGATCTTATAAAGTTTGTAAATGATAGAACTGGTGTTACATTAGATGCTGACAAACTACTTGTAGGCTTCTCAAGAAGAGCAGCTCCATATAAGAGAAGTAATCTAATATTCACTGATCCTGAAGTTATTGAACCATTATTAAAAGAAGGTAAACTTCAAATAGTATTCTCTGGAAAGGCTCATCCTCTAGATGATACTGGAAAGAAAATTGTTGCTAATATAGTTGAAATGACTAAGAAATACCCAAATTCAGTTGTATTCTTAGAAAATTATGATATGACCATAGGAAAAGCTCTTACAAGGGGTTCCGATGTATGGCTTAACAATCCAAGAAGACCTCTAGAAGCTTCAGGAACTTCAGGCATGAAAGCTGCTATGAACGGAGTTCTTAACTTCTCTATCCTTGATGGATGGTGGCCAGAAGCTTGTGACCATGGAGTAAATGGCTGGCAGTTTGGTGATGGCAAGGGTGTTAGTGATTTCGAAACCCTTGAAGAACTTGATAATCATGATTTAAAAGCATTATATGATGTTCTTTTAACTGAAGTTATCCCTACTTACTATGGAAACAGAGAAAAATGGCTTCAAATGATGAAGGCTTCTATCGTAAGCTGCAGAGAACAATTTGCAGTTAAGAGAATGCTTGATGAGTACTACAATCTTATGTATATAAAGAAATAATATAAAGACTTGCAACCCTACAACATCAATAACTTAAAAATTATTGATGTTGTAAAGTCTTGAAATCCATTATATAATCTTACTTAATGTTTATTATATCATTAACAAAATATTAGGGAGTGCTCTTTAGCACTCCCTTTGTTTTATATGAAACTGTTAAACTTCTATCATAGTCTCCTCTAGTAATTTCAATTGATTTGAATGGCTTTTTAGGTCATTCAGTAAAAAATAAAACTTATTTTCCTGCCAGTTTTTCCTCATATTCATTCGGAAAGGCAGATGCGCAAAAAAATCGCTGAAGAAAGTCGCTTCAGCGATTTTTTACTGTATATAAAAATATATAATCTTTTTGGATACTAAACCTAAATACTTTAATTACTTTATATCTTTTCTATAAATATACAGTAAAAAAATTAAACTTATTCGCCTGCCAGTTTTTCCTCATATCCATTCGGAAAGGCAGATGCGCAAAAAAATCGCTGAAGAAAGTCGCTTCAGCGATTTTTTTATTAACATTAACCTATATTAGTTGATTCTCTTTCGATAAACTTAGTTTCTATAATATAATGGTCTAGTTCCTGCTCTTTTTGCTGTAATCTATCAATTAATAATTTTGTAGCATAGTATCCTAACTTCTTAGCATTGATATCTACTGTTGACAATGGTGGGTTTTGATATTCTGATAAAGGTATATTGTTGAATCCTACAAGCCATACATCCTTTATTTTTTCTTCCTTGAACTTCTTTGAAACCCCAAAAGCTAACAAGTCATCTGTAGTCACTATTGCACTAGGCTTTCTATATTCAAGTATAGAAGAACAAGCATCATATCCTTCATTCTCAGTAAAGTCACTCATTTGAAGAATTAATTTTTCATCGATACTAATATTAGCCTCAATTAAAGCATCTTTATAACCACTAAGTCTATCCTTTGACATGGTTCTCTCTGAAGGTCCACCAATAAAGGCTATATCATCGTGCCCTTTTTCAATAAGGCTTTTAGTAACATCATACATGGCTCTTCTATTATCATTATCTACCCATAATATATCTGCTGAAATTTCTGGTCTACCTACTATTACAAAAGGGAATTGTCTTTCATTTAAGTATTCTACACACTTATCTTCTGATCTTGTAGTAAGTAATAGCATCCCATCTACCATTTTACTATTTATATAATTAGCTAAAAAGGCTATCTCTTCTTCTTCGTTCTTACTAAATGTATAAACTATCGAATAACCCATCTTTTGAGCATATATGCTTATTCCAGTCATAACTTGAATAAAGAAAGGATTTCTAAACAGATCTTCTTCTCCACTTGGTAATATAAGTCCCAAAATCTTGGTAACATTATTTGCTAAACTTCTTGCTATCACATTAGGATGATAATTAAGCCTCTTTACTGTCTCCATTACCTTCTCTTTAGTCTCATCACTTATTCTAGGATTTCCAGCCAAAACTCTTGAAACTGTTGATGGTGAAACGTTTGCCTCTCTTGCTACATCCTTTATTGTCACATTCACTATAATATACCCCCTAATAAAATTCCACTATTTATACCTATTTATCTTATAAAAAACATCAATCTCGTTACTTTATTTATTTTATAAGTAATCGATTAAATACACACTATAAGTATGTTAAAACTTCAATTCAAAGTAATAATCTTATATTTCATATCAATTATTGATGAAATATAAGACCATAATATCAATTATACTACCAATAGCGATAAAAAGCGAGAATTGTTCACGTTAAATTACAATTTTAGACTTATAATTTCAAATGCTATCTTTTCATTTCAACCGTTTGCATAAATAAAAGCCAATGATATATTTTTTCTACATAATAAATACAAAGTTTTATAAAGTTTTTTATGTATTTTTCTAATCTTTCTACCAATACATCAATAAAGATAGAAATATATATGATGATATTTTATAATAAAGTTAAACGTTTAAATATTATGGGGGTAATAATTTATGCACGTAAAAGGTTGTATTTTTGATTTAGATGGAGTAATAGTTGATACTGCTAAATATCACTATTTAGCTTGGAAAAGACTTGCTAATGAATTAGGATTTGATTTCACTGAAAAAGATAACGAAAGATTAAAAGGTGTTAGCAGAATGGCTTCCTTAGAAATCCTTCTTTCTATAGGTAAAGTTACCTTAAGTGAAGAAGAAAAACTAGCTTTAGCTGCTAAAAAGAATGAATGGTATGTAGAATACATATCTAGAATGAATAAAGATGAAATTTTGCCTGGAGTTGAGAACTTCCTACAAGCAATAAGATCTGAAGGTATAAAGGTTTCTTTAGGATCTGCTTCAAAGAATTCTATGATGATATTGGACAACCTAGAATTAACAAAATACTTTGATGCGATAATCGATGGAAATAAGGTTTCTGAAGCTAAACCTGATCCTGAAGTATTTTTATTAGCCGCAAAGGAATTAGATTTAGATCCTAAAGTTTGTGTTGTTTTCGAAGATGCCGAAGCAGGAATAGAAGCTGCTACAAGAGCTGGTATGCGATCTATAGGCATTGGTTCCGTGGAAACCTTAGGAAAAGCCACAAAGGTTGTTCCTAATCTTAAAGATGCTGATTTAACTATATTGGATTTTTAATGGATTAGAAAATAAAGAGGAAACATAAGACTCTATTAGTACTTATATTGACATTGGTTACAAACCATCAATATTTTAGTATTAAAGGTCAAATGTTTCCTCTATTTTTATGCTATTACCTTAGATACTATTATCGCTACACCTATTAACATTCCCGCAATAACTATAGCTACTGCAGTATTTTTATTTTCTAATTCCTTGTTAAAATCCGCAGGAATTAATTTATCAAATACTAAATAACCAATTGCCATAATAACTATTCCTAATAGTCCAAATAATAAACTTAATCCAAGATTGGCCAAAACCTCCACAATAACCCCTCCTTAATATATACTACTAATATTTTACCATATAATAGGATGTTATAGTAAAAATTTTTATATAATCTAATTTTTATAAATTCTATTACTTTATTCTAATTAACCGATATTTTATCTTTTATCTTTTCAAACATCTTATCTCCTATTCTATCTACTTTCTTAATATCTTCTATATTCTTAAATCCATTATTCTTCTCTCTGTATTCTATAATTTTCTCAGCAGTAACAGCTCCTATTCCTGGGATCTTATCCAATTCATCCTTTGAAGCAGTATTAATATTAATCACACTGTCAGCCCCATCTGCCACAGCTGAAACACTAACCTCTTTATTTACGCTTTTATTTACTACATTAGCATTTATTTGATCCTTATTATTTATAATAATACATTCATTATTAACAAGTTTTTTCGCTTGATTTACTGCAGTTATATCAGCTTTCTCAGTTAATCCTCCAGCTTGCTGAATAAGATCTTTAACTATACTTCCTTCATCTAAGTAATATACATCTGGTTTTTTAACTTCACCTTTTATTTCTACTATGACTTTTTTATTATTTGTATTACTTGCATTATTTGTATTATTTATTTCTTTTTTATCTGATTTATCCACATTAGTTTGTTTAGCATCGCTCTTATTAACTTCAACAAACATGTCTTCCATATCTTTCTGTGTTAAATTTCTTTTGGTTGTGTTAAAATATCCTATAGCTAAAAATATAATTAAGACCGCAAATACAATAAGAGATCCAATAACTTTTTCCTTTTTCTTCATTAAATTATCACCTCTGTTTAAAAATAGTAACAACATATCTTTATTGACGATACTTTTATAATTATTGACATATTATCAAAAATATATAGCAGATTTTGTATATATTTGATATACTAATGTTTGTTAAATACATATATGGGGGACACATATGAAAAAGATATTTAGTTTTTTTACTATATTTTCGTTATGCCTGCTCATGTCAGGAAACATAAATGCTAAGGCAGCTACTGCACCACCAGATGTCGAATCTGAAGCTGCAGTATTAATGGATGTAAATACTGGTGAAATTATATATGGAAAAAATGAGAATAAACCTATGGCACCAGCTTCTACCACAAAGGTAATGACGGCACTTCTTACATTAGAAAATGCAAAATTAGATGATAAGGTTACCATAAGTAAAGTACCGCCTACTGCTGAAGGAACTTCCATAGGATTAAGAGAAGGCGAGATATATACGGTTAACGACCTTTTACATGGATTACTACTTGAATCTGCAAATGATTGCGCAGAAGCTCTCGCAGAACATGTTGGTGGATCAATGGATAACTTCGTTAAGATGATGAACCAAAGAGCAAAAGCATTGGGTGCAACTAATACAAACTTTGTTAATCCAAGTGGTTTATATGAACCTGGACACTTAACTACTGCTCACGATTTATCTTTGATGCTTAAAGAGGCTATAAAAAATCCTACTTTCGTCAAGATATGCAGAACTCAAGTTTATAAGTTTCCGCCAAGTAATTTAGACGGAAATGAGAAGTGGGTATCTACAAAGGATGAACTTATTAGAAAGAATTCTCATTTTGAATATAAGTATGCCTTAGCTGGAAAAACTGGGTATACTACTTTATCAAAGCACACATTTACAGGTGCTGCTGAAAAAGATGGACACGTATTAATTGTATCAATGCTATACTCTCAAAGTAAGCAAAACTATTTTCCAGATGCAATAAAGCTATTTGATTATGGATTCAATAATTATGAACCTATAAAGCTTTATGGTAAAGGTGATGAAGTTGCAAACTACAATGTAACTAAATCTCTTACTATACCTCTCGTAGCTACAAAAGACGTGTACTATCTGATAAATAAAAATGATTACAAGCCAAATATTTCAGAAACAGATATAAAAAACTATTTAGCTCCTAAGATACAAATAAAAGATGCCAATTTAGAAAAAGCTTCTTTTAAGCAAGGAGATGAGATTTTAGATTCTACTGTTACTGTAAAAGGAAAAGATCTATGTGGTTTAAAACTAGCTTCAAACATAGACAGAGAGTATAAAGGCCTATTACCATCATCTACTGCTTATAAAAATATAAAGCCTTTTGTAATAGCACTTTCCATAGCAGTTATATCTATATTTCTTGTAACCTTTAGAAAATATATAAGCTTTAAGAAAAAACAATCTATAATAAAGCAGAAATACAATAATATGGCTCAATAATGAAAATATAAATTATATATAAAATACCACCTTGTAAAAACACAAGGTGGTATTTCTATTTATCATTATCTTTAATGCTCATACTATCAATAAGTTTCTTCATGTCTTCCGGTAGGTCCGCTCTAAGAGATAAAGGCTTTTTACTTCTAGGACTTTGAAAATCTAATCTGTATGCATGTAATGCCTGCCTTTTTATATATTCCTCATCATCCTCACTACCGTATAAAGTATCACCGAAAATTGGATGTCCAATATGGCTTAAATGGACTCTTATTTGATGAGTTCTACCTGTCTCAAGGGTACACTCTACTACATCTGCTCCATTTAACCTTTCTATTACTTTATAATGAGTTATGCTTCTTTGACCTTGCTCATCAACAATTCTTTTTATAGACTCTGGTCCCGGTCTATGTATTGGAAGATCTAGAGTTCCTTCTGTAGCTTCTAGATTTCCATGAACTATAGCAATATATCTCTTTTCGATTTCTATACTATCTCTGCTATGCTCTTTTATATTTCCTTCTTTATCTTTATCCATTGCATTTTGTTTTGATAAAGCCATATGAGCATATTGATTTTTTGCAATTATTATAAGTCCAGAAGTATTCATATCCAATCTACTTACTAATCTAACTATACAGCTTTGGTGAGTTTCATTAAAATAATTTATTACACCATTTGCTAAGGTACCAGACTGATGGCTTTTTGTTGGATGAACTACCATAAATGGATCCTTATTTATTACTATAATGTCTTCGTCTTCATATACTATCTTTAAATCCATTTTTTCTGGTTCAATATTCTGGCTTTCATTTTTCGAAACATTAACTTCAATGTTATCATTAAATTTTAATACGTAGTTCATTTTGACAACTATATTATTTGCTTTAATTCTTCCGTCAATAGCTGCTCCTCTTACAAGTCTAGTAGATAATCCTAACTTTTCTTTAAGAAAATCTCTTATTTTTCTTCCCTCATATTCTTTGGGAACTACTTCTCTTATGTAGCTCATATAGTTCTCCTATCTATTTTTAAAAGCTATAACCTCTATCTCTATAACAGCATCTTTAGGTAATCTGCTTATCTCTACACAGCTTCTTGCTGGAGGATTTTCTTTAAAAAATTCTCCGTAAACTTCATTAACTAAATTAAAATCATCAATATTTTTCAAGAAAATTGTTGCTTTTATTATATTATCTAAAGAGCTTCCTGCTTGCTCTAGTATCGCTTTAACATTAAGCATTGATCTTTTAGTAGCAGCTTTAATTTCGGTAATAAGTTCTCCGGTAGCTGGATCAAGTGGTATTTGTCCTGATGTAAAAACAAGATTTTCTATACTTATCCCTTGACTATATGGTCCTATTGCTTTTGGTGCATTTTCTGTAGAAATTATATTTTTCATTTCTGATCCTCCTCTAATTTTTATAATCTTTACCTAATATAATGATTATATCAAAATTTTCATCATTTTTTCCTAAAGTTGAAAATTTGTTTATATTTATATCATTAGAAATTGTATTTTTTAAGTTTTGATTACTTAATTGAACCTCACTTTTATTTGCCTCTTTTGCATTACCTATTTCTATATCTTTATACCCCTTTGCTTCTAAGTCCTTCATGCATTTTGACGCAAGTCCTTGAACCTTTGTTGCGTTCAGTATCTTTATCTTCAAAGAAGATTTAGGAACTCCACCATTAGACTCAGTAACTTTTTGGCCTGATATCAATCCAATTATATCACTATTGGCTTCCTTATCATAAATAAGATAGGATATGTTATCTATTGTCCTTGGAACTCCTTTTAAAGTATACATTTTTACATTTTCTTTTTTAAGGCTCATTCCTTCTTTTCCTAATGCTAGCAAAGTTTTTGGAGGTATATCAGTTTCTATATACTGTGGTAGTACATCTAGTATCTTACCTAACTTTGGTATGATAGCAACTGAGGTACATTTTTCAACTACCTTTTCAATAAATTTATGTTGATTATCTATCCTATCTAAATCTCCGTTTACTAATCCAGTTCCATCATTATTTTTTCTCCATCTGAAAAATTCTTCTGCTTTCTTACCATCTAGAAGCACTGTTTGCCCTTTCTTAAAATTTATGTGAAGATTTTGAGCTGCATCATCATAGTACATATTTCTATCTATAGTCATCTCAACTCCACCAATGGCATCTACAAAGCTCCTAAAGCCCTCATAATTCAATTTCACCAGATAATCTACCGGAACATCCATAATATCTTCTACGGCCTGCTTTATAGCGCTGTCTCCTCCTATAGAGAAGGCTGCATTTATCTTCTGACTAGAATTCTTTATCTTTATCATCATATCTCTCGGAATTGACACTATATATGCCTTTTTTTCTTTTGGAACTAAATGAACTAACATTATTGTATCAGTTCTTTTTATACTATCATTATCCTTTTGCTTAGGGTCTCCGATATCCATACCTAGAAACAAAACATTGGTAGGTAAAGAGACATCTTTTTCAACAGCTTTTCCATCATAATTTTTATTGAATTTCCCTAAGTACTTATAAAAAAAAGCGCCTGTTCCTAATGAAATGATTATTAATAATATTAAAAGTCCCAAAAGACTTGCTTTAAATTTACTATTTATAAATTTTTCTGATTTCATCTTCTCACCCTCTAAGCTGACAGTATATTTTGTAAAACTACTTATTCACATATATTTAATTCTTACCAAAACTGCTTGACCTATATCTCAACAAGTTAATTTATATAAAACTAATTATTTTACATCTTTTTCCATTGTAAATTAATTACAAAGTATTTGCAACCTTAAATTTCACACCTATATATCAATAACCTCCAAAAAAATCAAAAGCATAGATTAGTTATTATCCTAATCTATGCTTTTGATTTTTTATTTTTATTAACAAATCATTACGTGCGTCAATACTTAATGGATGTACAATCTGACCAAGCTTTATTACATAGGTTATAGTGTTATCAAAACCTTTTAAAGCACCTTCATCAAGGTTATCAAAAGTTAACTGCCTTAATTCTTCTACACCATTATAATTCCTATTAGGCTCAATATAATCAGCAATATATATTATCTTTTCTAATAAAGTCATAGATTTCTTTCCTGTGGTATGATGCTTTACTGCACTTAATATTTCTTCATCTTTAATTCCCATAACTTCTTTTGCAATAATTGAACCAACAATTCCATGAAGTATCTGAGGTGAATTAATTGTAATCTCATCTAATTCTACATTTCTAGACTTTAAAAATTCAAATTGTTCATCTATTTTCATATTTTTAGCACAATCGTGAACTAGAGCAGCAATTTTTGCCCTTTCTTTAGATTCGCCGTTTTTTTCTGCTAACAATTCAGCAGTATATACAACACCCATTGTGTGTTTATATCTGCTTTCTGTAAGATTTTGTTTTAAATATTCATCAATTTCTTCCCATGACCACATATTGATTCTCCCAGTTATAATTTATATTGTTCCATTTTAGAAAAGTTTCCACTACAACTTTAATTATATATCCAAAAGTTTGTATTTCTAGATGTATTTAAAAAACAACAGAATAATAAATTATATTTTTACTCTTTTAATAAAATTCCAATAACTTTAATGTACTCTACGGTTTAAAGATACCTTAAAGGTTTTAAACAATATAAAAAGTAAAAAAATAATCCTAAATAAACAACTAAAAAGTTAAAAATTTAGGATAAAATATTATATCTATAAATACAGCCTATTATCTCTGATGATTTTACTAACTTCATCAGGCATAAAAAAGTCCACCATATGGCCTTCTCTGATTCTATGCCTGATCCAAGTAGACGAAATATCTAATTGCAAAAGATCTAAAAATATAATTTCTTTATTATATTTTTGCTCTACCAATCTTTTTTCATCATAGAGTTCTTCCTTAGTATACCCAGGTCTATTAAACACTACAAAATTACAGTTATCCATTATAAGATCGACATTTTTCCACTTTTCAAGATCTATTAGGCAGTCTGCACCTGTTATAAAATATAGATCCGCACCTTTAAGAGTATCTTTTAAATGCATCAGTGTCTCGTATGTATAGCTTAAACCTTGCTTGTTTACTTCATAATCACTTGTTGTGAAACCCTCATAAGATTTTACAGCTATATCAACCATTTTATATCTTAAATGACTATCAGTTATATTTTTCTCATCTTTATGTGGTGGATTTCCGCTCGGCATAAAAATAATCTCATCTAAATCTAACAATCTCTTAGCCTCATAGGCTATATATATATGTCCATTATGAATAGGATCAAAGGTTCCCCCGAGTATTCCTATTTTCTTTGACATAGTATCCTATTTATCACCCTTTGGTAATTCTATTTTAGGATTTTTTTGTGATTGTTTAAATAGAACTATTTTATTTCCGATAGCTTGAATTCCCTCACATCCTATTTCTTCACATATAACATCTGAAGCTTCTCTAGTTCCATAACCACTGTTTTCTAACACTGATATTTTGATTAATTCTCTAGCTTCAAGTGCATCTCGTATTTGCTTTAAAAATGGTTCTTCTATACCATTCTTACCTAATTGAAATATAGGGCTTATACCGTTTGCTAGAGATCTAAGGTATGCTCTTTGTTTTGTCGTAATCAATTTATTTTCCTCCTTGTTTAAGTTTATATATCAAATAATAAAAATGTTTTGAAAGGAGATATTTTTTATATTATTAATATCTCCTTGAGTCATAAACATTTCTTAAATTATTCTATAATATATAAACCAAATTTAATTCAATATTTAAGATAAGAGATTTTTAATTACAATAAATATTCAAATTCAAAATCTCTTAATCTTACTACATCACCATCTTCTATTCCCATTGCTCTTAATTCATCAAGTACACCTTTATTTCTAAGAACCTTATGGAAATATTTTAAAGAATCTGGTTCATTAACATTTACAGAGTTTAGAAGTCTTTCCACGAAAGTTCCTTCTACAATATAAACTTTAATACCATCTTCATCTTCAATTCTTATATTATAAGTAAATTTCTTTTCTTCTGGTACAAATCTATCTTCTTCTTTTATTTCTAGTTCGGTTATAGGTATTTCCTTAAGCATTCTAGCAGCTTCTTTTACTACAGCTTCTACACCTTCATAAGTAGCACCACTCATCTTAAATACCTTATCATAACCCATTTCCTTAAGTTTTTTCTTGAAATCTTCAAAAACTTCTTCATCATATAACATATCAGCTTTGTTAGCAACAACTATTTGAGGTCTATCCCAAAGCTTAACACTATATTTCTTAAGTTCTTCATTTATCTTTATAAAATCTTCGACAGCATCTCTACCTTCAACTCCAGAGATATCTACTACGTGAACTAAAAGTCTTGTTCTTTCTATATGTCTAAGGAAGTCAAGACCTAAACCTACGCCTTCAGCTGCTCCTTCGATTATACCTGGTATATCAGCCATTACAAAAGCATCAATTCCAGGAACACTTACAACACCTAAATTTGGTTTTAAAGTTGTAAAGTGATAGTTAGCTATCTTTGGTTTAGCCTTTGTTACTACTGATAAGAAAGTTGACTTTCCTACATTAGGGAATCCAAGTAAACCTACATCTGCTAAAAGTTTTAATTCTAGTTCTATCCATCTTTCTTCTCCTGGCATTCCAGGTTCTGCAAAGTTTGGTGCCTGTCTCGTAGGAGTTGCAAATTTAGCATTTCCCTTACCGCCTTTTCCACCTCTGCAGATTACATATTCATCTTCAGGGTGAGAAAGGTCAGCCATTATCTTTTGAGTTTCAACATCTCTAATTAAAGTACCCATAGGAACCTTAATTATAAGATCTTCACCATCTTTTCCATAGCACTTTGAACCTGATCCATTCACGCCTCTTTCTGCTATGAACTTTCTAGTATATTTAAAATCTAAAAGTGTTGTTATACCTGTATCTACTTGTAGTATAACATCTCCACCTCTTCCGCCATCTCCACCATCCGGGCCTCCAAGAGGTATGTATTTTTCTCTTCTAAAAGATACTGATCCATTACCACCATCTCCGCTTTTTACAAAAACTTTGGCCGTATCTATAAACATAAGTTCATCACCTTACCTTATACTTTTGTTTGTACTTGTTTTAAAATGCCCACTTACTAGGTATTTTAAAACAAGTACAAACTAAAATTCATTAATTTTTGGATACTCTATATATTATTGATAGCCTGTATATGCAAATAATATACATCTTCATAATACTTGAAAAGCACCCTTTTTACAAAAGGGTGCTTTTATAACTAGGATTATTCAGCTATTTCTTGAATTTCTACTGGATAAACAGAAGCTTTCTTCTTGTCTTTTCCAAGTCTTTCAAATTTAACAACTCCATCGATCTTTGCAAATAAAGTATCATCGCTTCCTTTACCTACATTAGCACCTGGATGTATCTTTGTTCCTCTTTGTCTAACAAGTATGTTTCCAGCAAGAACAAATTGTCCATCAGCTGATTTAACACCAAGTCTCTTTGACTCAGAATCTCTACCGTTCTTGGAGCTACCAACTCCTTTTTTATGAGCGAACAATTGAAGGTTCATGATTAGCATAGTACTACACCTCCTCTTTTTTTACATATATATATTGGTCTGCTTTATTTTTTCCAAAACTTTGCTCTAAGGATAATAAAATACTGTCTATGCTAAGTTCAAAAGTTTTTAATAAGACCTGTGCTTTTTGAAGTTCTTCTTCATTAAGCTCTCTAAGATCTAACTTAATATATCCATCCGCCATTTCGTATGGTACATTAAGCTTAAGTACTTCGTCTAAGCCTATAAGTACACTTTGAGATAATACAGATACTGAATTACATATCATGTCATATGCTTCTCCAACTAAAATCATTTCTCTTTCTCTAAGAGCATGATTTTGTATCCTAAATCCAATTATTATGTCCTTAGTCGTATAAATATCTAACTTAATCATATTAAGCTTCTATTTTTTCGATAACTAGCTTAGTGTAAGGTTGTCTGTGGCCGTTCTTTCTTCTATAGTCTTTCTTTCTCTTGTACTTGAAAACTATAATTTTCTTAGCCTTGCCTTGAGCAACTACCTTAGCAACTACCTTAGCACCTTCTACTACTGGTGTACCAACCTTAAGTTCACCATCCTTAGCTACTGCTAGAACTTCTGTTAACTCAACTGTTGCTTCAACTTCAGCTTCTAATTTTTCAACGAATATAACATCGCCTTCTTGAACTCTGAATTGTTTTCCACCTGTCTTAACTACTGCGTACATAAAAACACCTCCTCATTACGGTCTCGCCACTTCAGGTACGATTGTACAATCGTTTATGGAACCTTATGTGTGCGGTTCACAAATGCCATTCTACCATATCGGACATATTTTGTAAAGTTATTTTTAAATATATATATACTACTCAACTTGTAACTTATAGTTACTTACAGCATCAATTTGATTCTTAAATAGTAAAGGTTCTAACTTGTAGTAATCTATTGAATCTATAAATTTAATATAGATATTTTTATCTAAGGCACCAATATCCTTTAAAAATTGCACCTTGTCACCTATTACATAGTCTTCATATACATCTTTTAACTCTATATAAAAGTCTTTGATACTACCTTCACCTTCAGTCCTTATAATATCATTCTTAATCAGATGCTTTATGTAAGAACCTTTCAGCCTTTTTCCATGTCCATTACAGATATCGCAGTTTTCTTCTATATAATCGTAAATACTCTTTCCTCTTCTACTTCTTGATATTTGCAGAAGATTAAGCTCCGTAAATTGATATACTCTAGCTCTACTGCTATCACCCTCAAGACTTTCCTTTATGGTAGCATATACCTTATTCTTAGCCTGAGAGTTATCCATATCAATAAAATCTACTACTATTATACCACTAAGATTTCTAAGTCTGATCTGTCTTCCTATCTCTTTTGCAGCCTCAATATTCGTTTCTTCAGCTGTTTTAGAAAAATTTCTTCCGCTAACATTCTTTGCCGAATTCACATCAATTACATACATCGCTTCGGTTTTATCAATAACTATATTTCCACCACATTTTAAGTTAACTCTAGAGTTTCTTAAATTAAGTATTTCTTTTTCTATTCCATAATAGTCAAATAAACTTCTTATCTCTTTATGCATTATTAATTGAATGTTTTTTTCATCAGCTATATAGTCTTTTACAGCAGAATAATCTTCCATAGAATCTACAATAATCTTTGACGTATCACCATTTATATTATCTCTTAAAACCTTATGAAGAAGCGCATTTTCTCCATAGAGCTTTTTGTTTTTCAAGCTATATAAAGCTTCTCTTTCGATAGCTTCATATCTATCTTTAAGTTTATTTATTTCCTGTTTTATAATATCAGCTGATACATCTTTAGCATTGGTTCTTATGGTTATAGAGAAGCCTTCAATTGTTTCTATTGTACTTTTTAGACTATCTCTAATATCCTGATCTTCTATTCTTTTAGATATAAGAAGCTCTTTATTTCCCCTAGTTATTACAACAAATCTGCCAGGTAGACTCATAGGCGTAGCAACTTTAGGCCCTTTACTGCCAAAACTCTCACTTAAGATTTCAACAATTATGTCTTGCCCTTTTTTCAATGGATTTTTTCTCATATCGAAGTGTAAATATCCATTCTTTTCGTGTCCAATTTCTATAAAGGCACTACCTATTGCAGGTACTATATTTTTTACAGTTCCCTTATACACCTCTCCTGGAAGAGGTTCATTATTTTCTTCTTCTACAAAACATTCTGTTAAGCTTCCTTTTTCCTTTATAGCAATCCTAAGAATCTTTTCTCTTCTTTCTATAAAAAGTTCTCTCATAATACTTTACCTTATATTATATACATTTATAGAGTGGAACTAAATTTTCACCTTTAAGAGCATATAGTTCCTCTCTTTTTATATCAATAAAAGCTTCTTCTTCAAAATTTGAAGTATTGCTTCTCATGTAGGTTGCTAATAATTCTGGAGAAAGATGTTCCCTGCTTCCACAGCTAATTAAGGCATTAAGGATAAGTTTATCTTCATTAACCCAATACTTAATTTCTTTTACCATAGGTTTTATATCAACCATCTTCTCCCCGTTTTTACTTTTCTTAAGTGTAACCCATTCATTTTGCTCTATAAGCTTTTCAACTTCTTGTATAATATTTTCTGTAGCATTATATTTGATTTTAATAATATATCTTGCTGCATCAATAAGAGCCATAGCTTGTGGCACTTTTTTCTCATTTTCTTTATTTATAACCTTAACAGCCTCTAAAAACCTTATTCCCTTAGCTGAATTTGCATTTAATCTTTCTTTTACTTCCTCTACAGTTAAGTCCTCTGCGAGGCCAATATCTAAATAATCTCCTTCAGAGTAAAACCCTACTGACAAAGGATTAGCTATTGATAGATTCATATGTGGGTTAAATCCCTTTGAATACTCAATAGGAAGATCTGCTCTTCTTATTACTCTTTGTATAGTTCTCATTAAATCAAGATGAGAGATAAATTTAATGTCGCTTTCTTTAGTAAATTTAATTAGATATCGCACCAGCAAAGCACTTCCCTTCTTTAAAGTTCACGTCGATTCCGCAGCCTGTACATCCAACTCTACAATTTTGAGTAACTGATGCTTTCTTAGCTTTTTCATTTTCAATTTCTAAATATTTTCTGTTTACTCCAATATCAATGAAATCCCAAGGTAAAACTTCATCATAAGATCTTTCTCTATAGCAATAGAAGTCTCCATCAATACCACATTCTTCTAAAGCTTCTTGCCAAATTTCAAAGTTAAAGTACTCAGACCATCCATCAAACTTAGCACCTTTTTCATATGCCTTTACAAGTACGTCACAAAGCTTTCTATCACCTCTTGCAAATAAAGCTTCCATATAAGAAGTTTTTTGTGCATGGTAGTTATATATTATAGCTTTTGATTTTATGGAATCCCTAACTGCAGATATCTTATCTGACACTAGATCAATCCTCTCCATAGGAGCCCATTGGAATGGTGTGAATGGTTTAGGAACAAGTATCGAAGTACTTACTGTCACTCTAAGCCCCTTATTTCTAACATTTTTAGGAACCTTAAAATATTCAGCAGTAATTTTTTCAGCTAAGCTACCTATCTCTCTTACGTCCTCTACGGTTTCATAAGGAAGACCTATCATGAAGTATAGCTTTAAACTACTCCAACCTGATTCAAAGGCACTTCTAGCAGCTTCAAGTATTCTTTCTTCTGTAAGACCTTTGTTTATAACATCTCTCATTCTTTGAGATCCTGCTTCAGGAGCAAATGTAAGCCCACTCTTTCTTACCTTTTGTATCTCTTTTATAAGATCAACTGAAAAAGCATCTACTCTTATTGAAGGAAGAGCTACCCCAACATTTTTTTCGCTATGTTCATTAATTAAATCAGTAACTAATCCCTGTATATCTGAATAGTCACAGGTACTTAATGAAGATAATGATATTTCGTCATATCCAGTACCTTGAACTAACTTTCTTGCATTTTCTAATAGAGTCTGTCTTGATTTTTCTCTTACTGGTCTATATATCATTCCAGCTTGACAGAATCTGCAGCCATTTGTACAACCTCTAAATACTTCAAGTACAACTCTATCATGTACTATTTCAGTATACGGTACTATAAATTTATCTGGAAAAGATACCTTATCAAAATCATTTATAACTCTCTTCTGAACTTTAGCAGGTACATCTTCATACTTAGGCTTAAAGGATTTAATTGTATTATCTTCGTTGTATTCAACATCGTAAAGGGAAGGAACATATATCCCTCTTATTTTAGATATTTCTCTAAGAAACTCTTTTTTCTTGCCTTTCCCCTTATACTTTTTATACACATCAAGGACATCATTCATCATGTCCTCACCTTCTCCTATTTCGAAGAAGTCAACGATATCATATAAGGATTCTGGGTTGTAAGCACAAGGTCCCCCTGCCATAATTATAGGTTCCTCTTCTCTTCTCTCAGATGCTCTAATTGTTATTCCAGATAGATTTAACATATTTAATATATTTGTATAACTCATCTCATATTGAAGAGTGAATCCAAGGATATCAAATTCATTTAAAGAGTCTTTTGTTTCAAGAGCAAATAGTGGTATATTGTTCTTTCTTAGTTCCTTTTCCATATCTGGCCAAGGTGCATAAGCTCTTTCACAATATGTATCATTTCTCTCATTTAGAGTATGATATAGTATTCTTGAACCTAAATGTGACATACCAACTTCGTATACATCAGGGAAACAAAAAGCAAATCTAATGTCTACTTCTTTAGGATCTTTTATAACCTGATTTAGTTCTCCCCCAACATACCTAGCAGGTTTCTCAACTTTATATAAAATATCATCTGTGATTCTAACCATTTCTTTTCCTCCTAGATTTTTCACTGTATAATAATTTAACCTTTATTACTTTAATAAGCTTATACTTTCTTGTACTATTAAAAAATCATGAAGCGATTTTCTTCAGTGATTTTTTTTGCGCATCTGCCTTTTCTTAAGCGTATGTGAAGAAATTCTGGCAGGCGACAAATTCTTATCTTTTACTGTATGACCTAAAAGCTATTCAAATAAATTGAATTTACTAGGTTTAATCAGCATAAAAATTATATACATTCCTTTACAGTAAAAAAGAAGTATAATTAAATACTTCTTAGATTTACATCATATTATTTTATCATACCATTACTAATTAACCAATACTATTTTTTCATCCAGCTGTTTTTATAATTTATGTATTCTTCTAATGTTATATTACCATGGGTCTTTAACGCTTCAATAAGCTCATCTTCATGGATTACATCTGTTAATCTAAGCTCATCATCTAGTATATAAAAGGTGTTGAACTTATTTTTATCTACTAATCCTAATACATTAATCAATCCTAATTTAAAGTGAACAGATATGGTCTTATTATATATATATTTCTTTTTCCCAAGTCTCGTTCTCTTCTTTATTATATCTCCCATAATGATATACATTACCTTTCTTTTTTCATTATATGTTATAAATAGTATAAAGCATGATGTAAGTAATACGCTAAGATTAAATATATGTATTGTAGATAAGTAAATAAATATGCCAATCCCTATTATCCCTACCCCATAGCTTATATATGAAGTTATAATATGAGCCTTCTTATAGAACATTCTAGAACTTAAAAGAGTTCTTAAAATTTTTGATCCGTCTAACGGATATGCTGGAAGAAGATTGAACATTCCCAAAACTAAGTTTATCTCCATGGAATTATTAATAAACTCTGCAGGAACTACCTTGTAGGCCATGTATAATATACCAAACATAATAAAATTAAAAGCCGGTCCTGAAATTGAAAGAAGTATTTCTTCTTTATGAGTTAATCCATCAAAATCACTTAGTTCTAAAGCAGTTCCAAAGGGATGAATCTTAAAGTTATCTATACTTAGGTTCATCCACTTTGCTACAATATAATGAGTCATCTCATGGAGCATTATCCATAAAAAACCTAAAAATATCATAGACCTAAATCCTAAAATAAAAAATATAAGTATTTGCGGAATTAGCCACTTGCTTATTTTTACCATTAAATTCTCCTAAAGAATTGCTACTAAAATGTCATATATTCCTTTGGGTCTTTATTCTCTCCCATATAGCTCAAAGAAAATATAATACATGCCTTACTCAAACTTTGTATACTCTGACTTTTACCTAAAAATTGGCCTTTATCTACTTTCTCGCCTTCTTTTACCCCTACTTCTTTTAATCCAGAGCATTTTGTCTCTATTCCATTTCCATGATCAATAATTACATAGCTACCAATATCTTTCTCATCAGCCACTTTCTTTACTGTTCCTTCATTAGGTGCTATCACCTCTGTGTTCTCATTTATATCTATTACTATTGATTTATCTGTTTGCTTTGCACTGAGCTCACTATCTACTTTTCCTTTAACAGGGGTTACAAAACTCTCTTTCGATTTTTCTTTAAGTGTTTTTTCTCCAGTTACATTGGACTTAAAGGTCTCAATATAATCTTCTAAGTTATCCCTAAGACTTGTAGTATCTTTAAAATTTATATTGCTTATGTATGAAACTATTTTAGGATCCAAATACTTATTATAATCAAGGTTGTTGTTGATTATATCTTTTGCATACTTGTAGGCCACTGTTGTTTGAGGCGTGGCTATAGTTTTACATACAATAACAAAAGCAGTTAAGCATAGAACCCCTATAAGTTCTTGCGTTATCCTGTTTAAAATTACATTTTTATTAATTCCGTTAAAATTGTTTGCTCCAGCACTATATTCTCTTTTGCTAGTATGAGTTTCTTGCACTCCATATGCAGCGTATGGATTCTGTGTTCTTTGTCTTTGCAATATTTTTGCATAGTAGCTCTCATATTCATTATTATACTTTCCCATCCTTTTCCTCCCACGTTCACAAATATTTATATAGATAAACTACCCCAGTCTCAATTTACGGATGTACTACTTCGTAATAAAGTTTATATTTTTAAATTCTCTCACCAGAAGCCGTGAGAGTTTTAAAAATAGATTTCATTTCTGAATGGTACATCTTTATATCAAGTTCATATTATATATATTTGCGATAGGTAAATTATATGATAAAAGTATACAAGAAAGTTGCAGCACTAATGTACCACTTCGTAATAAAACTTATATTTTTAAATTCTCTCACCAGGACCCGTGAGAGTTTTAAAAATAGATTTCGGATCGAAGTGGTACATCCATAATAAAACAAAACACTACTTAAATCATAGTTATCTCCTATAATCTAAGTAGTGTTCTATCTTCTATAAAAGTCTATTTATTTTAGTGATTTCATAAAAACTTCTGCACTTCCTACATTAGTTGCAACGGGTATATGATGAACATCACATAATCTTATCAATGCCGTAACGTCTGGTTCATGTGGCTGAGCAGTCAAAGGGTCCCTTAAAAATATAACTAAATCCATATTTCCTTCAGCAATTTTACTTCCTATTTGTTGATCTCCACCAAGAGGTCCTGATAAAAATCTATGTACTAAAAGTCCAGTTTCTTCAGTTATTCTTTTTCCTGTAGTTCCTGTTGCATATAAAGTATGCTTTTCAAAAATATGCTTGTATCTACTTACAAATTCTAGCATATCATCTTTCTTCTCATCATGTGCTATTAGTGAAATATTCATAATACCCTTTTCCCCCTAAAAATTAATCTTTTTCTTTCTCATACCAATATTTATAATTAAGGCTATAGACATTATAGTGGTCAAAAGTGAACTACCACCATAACTAACTAGCGGCAAAGTTATTCCTGTGATAGGCATAATCCCAATAGTCATCCCAATATTTTGTAAGATTGCAAATAGAAAATAGGATGCCATACCAACACAGATGATTGACCCAAAAACATCTTTTGAATTCTTTGCTGTTCTTATAGTTCTATAAATTAATATTCCATATAGTATGAGTAGAACTATAGCACCAATTGTTCCCCAATGTTCCCCAATGACAGCAAAAATAAAATCTGTTTGTTTTTCTGGAACAAATTGTCCAACATAACTAGTTCCTGCATCTTGGGATAATTTCAGCCCAGTTCCAAAGAAGCCTCCTGACCCAATACCAGTCATAGATTGCATCAATTGAAGCCCAGCGCCAAGCTCGTCCGCTTCCGGATTTAAAAAAGATACAAGTCTTCTTTTTTGATAAACTTCAATTAATCCCGAATTCCATAAAAGCATAATTCCCACAACTAGAGACGAGAGTCCCCCTACAATAATCCTAATATCTAGCCCTGCACAGAAGAAAATACCTAATACGATAAAAAAACACACCATTGTCATTCCCATATCAGGCTCGATTACTATAAGTGCTACTGGCAATAAAGTATATGCGGCTAAAATCATAAAATTCTTTAAGTTATTAATTTTCAACTCCAGTTCGTCCATCTTCTTAGCTAACATAAATATCAAGGCTATCTTCGCTACCTCTGAAGCTTGTATCTGAAATAATGATCCAATCTTTATCCAACCTGTAGCGCCATTTATAGTTGCTCCCATAAACTTTGTATAGATAAGTAACAAAATTGATATCCAATATAAAATTGGTACAAAATTTCTAAGTATATTGTAATCAACAAGTATGATAAAGTACATTACCACAAGAGATACTCCGAACCACAGAAGCTGTTTCTTTGCATCAGATGCATCAGGTTTCATAGCTGCATAGATATTAACTATTCCAAATAACACTATTAAAATTGTTGCAATAAGGATACTAAAATCCATTTCTCTGAGAAGTTTAGTATCTAGCTTTAACCTTTTAAGCATGGTACTACCTCCACAACTTTAGTTTTTAATAAACATCTTTAGTTAAATCAAAAGTTCTAAGCGCATATACATATTATATCTTAAAAGCTTAAAAATCTAAACTACAAAATAGTTAAAATAAATACAAAATTCAATCCACATAGCTGCATTAAAAGATACAGTATGTGGATTATCTTTGCATATATTTCTTTATTATCTTCCTCTTACATTTTTTATAGGAATATTAGCTACTAAGGCAGGTGAGTCCCCTTCCATTTCACCAGTTTTGGTTATTGTAATATCAATATCATCACTATCAATTTCTACGTATTTTGAAATAACCTCAAGAATTTCTTGTTTTATATTTTCCAAGACTTCAGGCGCTAAGTCTCCTCTATCATGTATTAGTATTAGTTTTAGTCTGTCTTTTGCTACGTCCTTAGGTGTTGGCTTATTAGAGAACATTTTAAATAAATCCATTTACAACACCTCCTATTTCTTTTTGAATAATCTTTTTAAAGAATTAAAGAAACCGCCCGCCTCGTTACTCAAGTCTAAAAGTGGAACTTCTTCACCTGTTATTCTTTTTGCTATATTTCTGAATGCTTGTCCAGCAAAAGCTTTATCGTCTAATACTATCGGCTCTCCCTTATTAGTAGAAACTGTAATAGTCTTATCATCAGGCACTATACCAAGAAGCTTTACTGATAATGTTTCAATTATATCTGGAACATCTAGCATATCTCCTCTTTGAGTCATTTCATAATTCAATCTATTTACTACCACCTGATGGTCTTCTAAACCTTTAGCATCAAGTTTACCTATTACTCTATCAGCATCTCTAACAGATGTAATTTCAGGGTTTACAACAACAACTGCTCTATCTGCACCTACTATGGCATTTTCAAAACCTTGTTCTATACCAGCAGGACAATCTATTAATACATAATCAAACTCTTCCTTAAGCTCATTTACAAGCTTTAACATCTGCTGTGGGCTGATATCGTTTTTATCTTTAGTTTGAGCTGTTGGCAGCAAAAATAAATTTGAAAATCTCTTATCCTTTATTAATGCTTGCTTTGTTCTACATCTATTTTCTATTACATCAATAATAGTGTAAACTATTCTATTTTCTAAACCTAAAAGAACATCTAAATTTCTAAGACCTGTATCCCCATCTACCACTACTACCTTTTTACCTAAAGCTGCTAAGGCTGTACCTATATTGGCAGTGGTTGTAGTTTTTCCAACTCCACCTTTGCCTGATGTAATTACTATTGAAACTCCCATTTCCTTAATCCCTCCATGTACTTATGTATTTATTAGGTAAGTATGGCTCAACAACTATTTCCCCATCCTTAATCTTTGCTACCTCTGGATATGTAGGTTTCTCTCCTTCTGGAGATATTGTAATCAAGTTACCAATACTTAAAATTTCAGGTTGAAGCATAAATGCTGCAATAATCGATTTTTTATTCCCATTGATTCCAGCATGCACCTGACCCTTTATACTACCTAAAACTATTATATTTCCAGCTGCTGATACTTCAGCACCATTGTTTATATCACCTATAATAACTATATTACCCGGGTAATTAATACTTTGACCACCTCTTACTGTTTTTCTTATAAATTTAGTTCTTCCTTCATATACTCCAGTAAAAGTTTTACTTTCTTTTTCTTCCTTCTCTTGGAATATACAATCCTTAATCATGATTTCATCAAAGAGAACATCCTTTAACCTTCTCATTTGCTTATCATTTATATGTTTCAAATCGGCAATAAAAGTCAGAGTGGCTCCCACATAAAACTGTTTACCAGAATTTAGCCTCTCTAATAGTTTTTCGAGCATTTCGTCAAAGTCTTTAAACTTATCCATATTTATTAGGGCTATAATTCCTTCTCTGTTTCCTTTTATAAAAATACCCTCGTCTAACATAAAAACCTCCAAAGCTTACCCTACTTATGTTCTAATTCAACAACAACTGATAAAAATCCTTTTTAAATCCATAAAATAATTATATCATCTACATAATATATATAAAGTTTTTTCTACAATTTAAATATAAATTTTAATACATATTAATATAATAAATATTTTTTTGTAAAAAAAAGTCGCTGAAATGATCTTCTTCAGCGACTTTTTTAACGCATCTGCCTTTTCTAAACGTATGTGAAGAAATTCTGGCAGGCTATATATAATTATTTTTTTATTTTAAATTATCGTCTTTAACATCTTCCAAAGGAGGATTTAAAGTATAGTCGAACATAGGTTGATAACTTGGAAACTGTTGCTTTATCTGATCTCTGAAGTAAGTTTCATATATAGCTCTTGCCACTGGTGCTCCCATATTACCTTGATATCCATCATACATAACTACAGCAACCACTATTTGTGGATCATCAACAGGTGCAAAAGATACATACACAGAGTAGTCACTTCTTCCGTAATCTTCTTCATTAGTATTGTATGTAGCAGTTCCAGTCTTACCAGCAGTCGGAATTGGGAATCCTACAAAGTGAGCTCTAGCAGTACCTTCATCAGTACCATTGTTAACTATATACATTCCTTGCTTTATAGCATTTAGAGTTTCTGGTTTAATATTTATCTTACCTAAAACTTCTGGCTTATACTCTTTTACTACCTTCCCACTATTGTCAGTTACCTGATCCACAAGATGAACCTTATATCTTGTGCCTCCATTTGCTATTGTTGAGATATAACTAGCAAGCTGAACCAAACTAAAGTTATTTATACCTTGTCCTATTGATGCATTTACAAGCTCTGCAGGTGTATTTACAGCACCATTCTTGTCGTATATGAATTGATCAATAGCATCTATAACTGCTCCATGAGAATATTTTCTACCAGTAGCATTATAGGCTTTTATTCTATCATCAAACACTTTTGAATTACTCTGTAAATCATCCAATAAATTTTTTAATTTAGTATTAAAATCATTAAAGCTTAATTTACCACCACTACTACCTTTAATAAAGTTTACAACTAAATCTTTTATTTGTTGTTTGGTTTCTTTTAATTTATCATCATCATCGTCTTTCGCCTCGATATCTAAAGGAAGAAAATTATATGATCCGTAAGCTCCTTTTGATAAAGCATCAACCAATTCAAATCTTGAGTAATATAAAGTTTGGCTTTTGAAATATTCATAGTTATATGTTTGTCCAAAGTTTTCTCCTATTTCAATACCAGTGCTTCCTTTTTGATTACTCTTAGGATCTGTTCCCATACCAAGTTGCCATGCGTATTTCGCTATACTATCTAGAGCTTTAGTATCTGAACCATTCTTCACATACATTCTATATCCCATTTCATAATAGTAGAAGTTACAAGATACAGCTAACGCTCTCTTTAAGTCTACTATTCCATATTCATGCTCATCAGCAGGAGCCCAAGATCCAAAAACATCTGGATGTATATCAAAATATTTCTTACCATATAAGGTTTCATTAGGGGTAACTACTCCCTCTTCTAAAGCTGCCAATGATGTTAAAGGCTTAAAAGTTGATCCAGGAGGTATTAATCCCATAGTTGCATAATTGTAAAATGGTTTAGGATATAGATCATATTTGTCTTGTCTATTACCATTTGCATCCTTTGGAAATAGTTCGTCCACAGTTTTGTTTAGGTTATACTTCGATATAATCATCTTTCCATAAGCTTCATAATCAGGAGCAAAAAATTGTTTAGATAAGTCTGGAGTAAGTTTTCCTGGTTCTGAGAATATATTAGCATCAAATCCTGGATTACTAACCATTGCTAAAACTCTTCCTGTTTTTGCTTCAATAGCGACAGCTGCACCTCTTGTAGTATTAAAGTTTTTTGATATCTTATACTGAGGGTCATTTACTTGAGTTTTAACATAGTCCATTCTTTCTTGAAGGGCTTTTTCTGCAGAATACTGAATATTCTTATCTATACTTAAGTGAACATTCTCACCAGGACTTGGCTCAAGGTCAAATAGCTCCTCTGTTTTTCTACCTTGAGAATCGACCTTAATTGTAGTTCCTCCAGTATTTCCTTTCAGCACTGATTCAAATGCAGACTCTATTCCTGCTTTACCTATGACATCAGTAGATACGTCATAGCCTCTTTCTTCGTATCTATCCTTTTTGCTACTATCTATTGAAGCAACATAGCCAATTACGCTAGAAGCTAAATTATATTGCCCATAAGGGTAGTATCTCATAGGTTCTAAAGCTACATCTACTCCTGGAAGACTAGTTAATTTTTGATAAAATATCGATGCTGTGTCTTTTTTTATGTTCGCAGCTATAGTAACAGGCTTAAAACCTGAAAAACTTTGCATCTTTATTGCATCTTTAACCAACATATATCTTCTAAGGTCATTTATAGAAAATTTCTTTAAAAGCATTTCTGTTATTTCTTGTCCACTCAAACTTTTATATGTTTTTCTTTCATCAGTTGTAGGATTCAACATATCATACATTTGATAAAACTTAACCATATAATAAAAGGTATCTTTTGCGCTTATCTTTATCAGCTCTTCATCTATTTTGCTTTCATCATCATCAGTAAGCTCTTGCTTACCTTTAAACAGTTTGTTCTTTATATCATCATTCATACCTCTATCTCTCTTGAATCTGATCTCTAAAGCTCTTTTACTGTCATCAGATGAAACATTAAAATCAAAATACGGTTCACCTTTATCATTAATCTTAAGATTTAATGTATCTTGCTGAGAATCATTATTCTCATCTAGAAGTTTAAATACTTGCTTCATAGTTGTATAAAAACTTTTAGATGAGTCATCAGTTTGAGTAAATGTCAAAGTATACACTTGCTTATTGGTAGCTAAAAGATTTCCTTGAGAATCATATATCTTTCCTCTAGGTGCCTTTTCTGTTACTAATCTTCTTGAACTAGTATTAGCTCGATCAGTATAGTCATCATACTTAAAAATTTGTAAATAGATTAGTCTTCCTACTATAGCTGAAAATATAATAAACATTATTACTATTACTACTGTATATCGATTCACTGTCTTCTTTTTCTTCTTAACGTTATTCATTATTATCACCTATTAATCTTTATTGAACTTCCACTGAACCTTCATATACTTCTTATTTGAAAATCTATATACTCTGTTATATATTAAAAAAACTATAACCATATTGTACACCGCTGAGATAAGTATAGGATATCCCAAAGACGTTTTAACCTTAGCTAAATACAATACAATCATAACAAATAACAACTTAATTATCGATAGACAAAATGTTGATAAAACAGGAATAAACCTCCTGTTTTTAAATATATTCTCACCGATAATAGCTGCTAAAATGCACAATAGTAGATTTGCTAAAGCATTGATTCCATAATACTTATAGAAAAAAACATCCTGTAACAGTCCACTAAAAGCTCCAATTATAGTTGCTTCCCATCTTCCGTTTATTATTGAAAAGCAAATTACAAAACACAATAATAGACTTGGAGTTCCATTAAATATTGAAAAGAAAGGGACAATACTGTTATCAAGAATTAATAAAATCAGGCATATAATTGCCAGCACAACTCTTTTCACCTATTCGTCCCCCTTAGTCCTTATATTTTATCTCTTCTTTATTTCCATCTGGTGGTATTACTACATATAATTCTTCTAACTTATTAAAGTCCACAGAAGGCTTTATTATAGCACTTTTATTAACTTTAACTTTATCTTCTTCTACAGACACCACTGTTCCTATCTTTAGATCCTTTGGATACATGCCACCAAGTCCTGTAGTTGTTATTACATCTCCTTTGTTTATCTTCGAGTTTATAGGAAGTAAATCTAAAACCGCTAATGGTTCGTTATCACTATTTTTGTATCCCCTAACTATCCCTGAAATATCAGATTGATCTACTTTTGCGTGAGCAGCAAAGTTTAAATTAGTAAGAGTTTGCACTTTTGACCAAGTTGAATTAGCTTCTACTACTTTTCCAACCAAGCCTTCTGGTGCAATAACAATCATATCCTTAGCAATTCCAGCATTAGTTCCCTTATCTATCATATATCCATTAAGAGTACTTGAATCTGATTTTGCTGTTATATATACACCTACGTAATTATAGCTGGACTTTTGTTCTTTAAAATTTAGCATATTTCTTAGATTACCAACTTCACTCTTTAAACTTCCGTACTCTATCAGTTCGTTTTCAAGTTCTGTATTCTTTTGCTTAAGCTCTTCATTTTCCTTTTTAACCTCAGAGAAGTTAACAAAGAAATCTAGTCCACCTTTAACCTTATCTGCTAGCGTATAAGCTGCTTTCTGTATTGGATTAAGTGCAGTGCCTGCTCCACTTATAATAGGATTGCTTGAATCTCTTTTAACACTGTAAATAATTATAGCTAAAAAGCTAACTGACAGTACTATAACAGTTACTGCCAGTTTATTTCTGAGAAGCTTCATTTTATCCTCTTTGTTGCTTTGCTATTATATCAAATTTATCTAGAGCTTTACCTGCTCCTAGGGCAACACAGTCAAGAGGAGATTCAGCTATATGTACAGGCATATGAGTTTCATGATTTATTAACGCATCTAATCCTTGAAGTAGAGCACCTCCACCAGCAAGCATTATACCTTTATCCATTATATCTGCTGCAAGTTCAGGTGGTGTCTTTTCAAGAGTAGTTTTAATTGCTTCTATAATTGCAGAAACAGGTTCTTTTAAAGCTTCTCTTATTTGTGTCTCAGTTACATCAATAGTCTTTGGAAGTCCTGTAATTAAATCTCTTCCTTTAATAGGCATTGTTTTTTCTTCTTCTTCGTCATTTCTAAATGCTGAACCTATTTCCATCTTTATATTTTCAGCTGTTCTTTCACCTATCATCAAGTTATATTCTCTCTTTATATAGCTTATTATAGCTTGATCTAGCTCATCTCCAGCAACTCTTAAAGATTTAGAAGTAACTATACCTCCAAGTGAAACTACTGCAACTTCAGTTGTACCTCCACCGATATCAACTATCATACTTCCTGTTGGTTCATCAACCGGAAGTCCTGCTCCTATAGCTGCAGCCATTGGTTCTTCCATAAGTACAACTTCTCTTGCTCCAGCTTGCTTAGTTGATTCTTCTATAGCTCTTCTTTCAACTTCTGTAACTCCTGATGGAAAGCATACTATTATTCTTGGACTTGCGAAAGCGCTTTTATTTGTTATCATATCAATAAACTTCTTAAGCATCGTTTGTGTTATATCAAAATCTGCTATAACTCCATCCTTTAAAGGTCTTATAGCAACTATATTTCCTGGAGTTCTACCTATCATTTGCTTAGCTTCTGATCCCACAGCTAAAGGCTTCTTAGTCATATTATTAATTGCTACAACTGAAGGTTCTCTTAAAACTATGCCTTTTCCTTTAACGTATACTAAGGTATTCGCAGTACCTAAATCTATCCCCATATCTTTATTCATTCCAAACAATCCCATGTTTATTCCCCTTTCAGTTTTAGATTATTCCTTGTTCTTTTAAACTTATAAACTTTTGACCACCTATAATAATATGGTCTAATAAGTCTATTCCTACAATCTTGCTACATTCTTTTATGCGCAAGGTTATATTAACATCCTCTTTACTTGGAGTAGGATCTCCTGAAGGATGGTTATGACATATTATTATTGAAGCTGCACTTTTCCTTATAGCTTCTAGAAAGATTTCTCTCGGATGTACTATTGATGAATTTAAACTGCCTTTAAACACTTCTTTTATAGAAATAATGGCATTTTTAGTATTGAGCATCATAAGCATAAGTACCTCTTGTTTTAAATGAGATATTTCATTCATAACAATCATAGCTGCGCTTTTAGGGTCACTTATTCGAATTTCTTCACCTGCTTTGAAACTTCTAAACCTTTTAAAAAGTTCGCATAGCGCCATTATTTGCGTTGCTTTAACCTCTTTTATCCCCTTTATTTTCATAAGCTCTTCCGGAGACGTATTTAGAAGCCCATTAATTCCATCTAGTTCTTGAAGAATTCTCATACTAAGTCCCAGTACATTTTCATTAGAAGTACCAGTTCTAAGTATCAATGCAAGTAACTCATGATTTGATAATGCGCTCGATCCTTGTCTTATTAGCTTTTCCTGAGGTCTTTCATTTTTAGGGATATCTGATATTTTAAGATTTACGTTCATATAATAAACTCCTTTATAGCTACATCAACTTAATATTAAAACTTATCTTCAAATTCTATACATAATATAGAAAAGTTAAAAATAGTTTTATAGCCAATAAGCTTTATCTTAATATCCTTCCCCATGCCCAATTTATTTAACAATATCTCTCAAAATGTTTTTTAACTTGTTTAGAGGTAAGCCCACTACACTATAATAGCAGCCATCTATTTTCTCTACGAAAACACCTCCAAAACCTTGGATTCCGTAAGAACCTGCTTTATCCATTGGTTCACCGGTATTTATGTACTCATCTATTTCTTCTTTTGATATTACAGAAAATGTAACATCAGTACATACGTAATCTGATATTAACTTATTATTTTCAGTATTGATTACTGTGATTCCTGAATATACTTGGTGAGTTTTGCCACTAAGAGATTGTAACATCTTAAAGGCATCCCCCTTATCTTTAGGTTTCCCCAAAACCTTGTCTTCTAAACTTACAACTGTATCAGCTGCAATTATTATACTAGGTTTTTTTATGTCATTTCTTATATACTCTGCTTTACCAAGGGATAATTCTTTAACATACTTACCTACATCCCCTGTAAATACAATGGAATCTTCATCAAAAGAAGATGGTATAACCTCGTACTCTTTAATCAATCTGTTGAGAAGTTCTTTTCTCCTATCAGAAGCCGAAGCTAATATAAAATTCAAATTATCACATCCTAATACCTTTTATATAGTATTATTGCCAATATAACTCCAATAATTGATAGAATATTTATTTTTATACTCATACCGATTGTTAAAAGAAATACTTTCAAATCTAGTGCAACTGGCGTAGGCGTACCAATAGAATATGAAGTCTTTAAAAACTTTAGCGAACTAAATTTATCACCTAAAATTTCTCCAGCTAGACTTCCTAATAATAAGCCTAAAAAGATAAAAAATATAAGTATACCAACGTTTTTAGAACCTGACTTCATTGCTATCCCCACCTCATTTTTACATCTTTTATAGTTTATCATTTAATAAATGTTATAACAAGGGTATTTGTTTTTTTTTAAAGTTTTTTTATAATATTGGTAAATTAAGTGAAAAACCCCTACACTCATGGTTTATTATCTTATACTTTCTCCGTAATATGGTTAAGAAAATATTAAAATTCTTGTATGTAATCGACTTCTCTACGATATTATTTTAAACATTCTATTAACAACTTTTCTTAATTGAAAAATTTTATATTAAATATTAGATTAAACCTAAATTAAGTTCAATATATTCCCAAACAAAGCATAAAAATATACCACCCCATTTGGAAAGCACATGTTAACCTTAGCAATATCTTACTAACTTTTCAAATGTGCATTTCATAATGAAGTGGTTCATCTATAATATTTTTTCTATTTTACTTTAAAATTACTAAGTGCTGTAAATATTGTTCCATAGGAACTTTCAATATTATCTTTACTCATTTCAGCTGGTAAGTCGTTTATACTTTTTTTCAAAGTTTGAAATATGCTAAAATATTCACTTTTACTATCCTCCTGAAGACCGTTTGTCCATTTTTTAAATTCATCAGTCTTAACGCTCTTAGTATCCTTACCTTCTAGGGTATGGATCACTTGAAGATATCCACTTACCATTTCTGCTAATTCTTTTGAGCACAAATCCTTATTACTTATCTCAAAATTCACTTTTAGGTTAGTTACACCTGCTGCTGTAAGATCTTTAGAAAGCTTATCAGCTTCATCAGTCTTTCCAATCAAAACTCCTACTCTAAACCTATCATTATCTTTTACAGTAAATGAATTATACTTATCTTTTAGTTTATTCTTATTATCATCTGCATTTTCTTTTTTCGAATAATATCCACATTGAACCAATGAAAAAACTGTAGTATCTCCTTTGTTTGCATTTCCCACCTGTTCAGTGCTGTTGGTCTTAGGGTTATTAGCAGCATCAGGGGTTTTATTAAATATTATTTTCGCTAGGGCAGTTCCTAACGTTAATGCTACAACCACCACTATTACTAGAAAAACCATCACTTTTCCACCATTCGTCTGTCTCTTATTTAGATCGTATCTTGTGTATTTCATTTCCTTCACCTCGCTATTTTTTATTCCAAAGAATAATTGTACTTATAGATATTTGTATTTATAAATTTCTCAAGTTATGACTATGTTTTTTATTTTACTGTTTTTAGTCTTAAGGTAATTTGCTTTGCACATGCATAGATTGTACATTATATGAAATTATCAAATTTAGTTATTTAAAGATTTTTCTTTATTTTACTTTTCTAAAGAAAAAACTGAAAATTAGATAAAACCTAACCTTCAGTTTAAAAAACTTATATTTTTCTATACAGCATTTAATATATCAAATTGAGAATTATATAATTTAAAGTAAGCTCCCTTACGGTTAATTAATTCATCATGAGTCCCTTGTTCCAGTATCACACCTTTATCTATATACATTATCTGAGAAGAATTTTTTATTGTAGATAATCTATGCGCAATGATAAAAGAAGTTCTACCTTTTAGTAGATTATCCAATCCTTCCTGAAGCAAGATTTCTGTCTTAGTATCTATACTCGAGGTTGCCTCATCTAGTATTAATACCTTTGGATCTGCCAAAAGAGCCCTTGCAAAAGAAATAAGTTGTCTTTGTCCAACAGATAATCTTGTTCCTCTTTCATTAACTTCTGTTTCATACCCATCCTTTAGCTGCCATATAAAATCATGGGCTCTCACAATTTTAGCTGCTTCTATAACCTCTTGATCTGTTGCATCAAGCTTACCATATCTTATATTCTCCATTATCGTTCCAGAAAATATAAAAGAATCTTGAAGCATAACTCCCATTTGTTTTCTTAAAGAGTTAAGGGTTACAGTGCTTATATCTGTTTCATCTATTAATACAGTTCCGTTTTCTATATTATAAAATCTACTTAACAAATTAACTATTGTAGTCTTTCCTGCTCCTGTAGGACCAACCAGAGCAACTGTCTCCCCAGCTTTTACCTTAAAGTTTATGTCCTTCAGTATAGGCTTGTTATCTTCGTATTCAAATGTAATATTTCTGAACTGTACATCACCTTTTATTGTTTTCATTTCTTTAGCGCCTGGCAAATCGGTAACTACAGGCTTTTCATCCATAGCTTCAAATATCCTTTCAAGATATGCCATTGCTGTTATTATAGAGTTATAAAAATTACCTATGTTTAAAATCGGATTCCAAAATCTCCATACATATCCAACGAAAGCAACTAGTACACCTACCGATACCTCCGCTGACAGATAATATATACCTGCTATATATATTAATGAAACAGTTAACGTAGAAATTATTTCTACTGATGGCCAAAGTAAAAATTGTATACTTACAGCCTTCAACCATGAAGTTCTATAATTATCACATACTTCTCTAAATATTCTTAAGTTTTCTTCTTCTCTGGCAAAAGATTGTGTAACCTTTATACCGTTTATGCTTTCGTGTATATAAGCATTCATATTTGACTGCTTACTGCTTAATATCTGATAGGCTTTTCTTTGGACTTTTTTAAGAATCATAACCACAAGTAAAAGCACTGGTATTCCTACTATACTAATTAAAGTAAGCTTTACATCTATGGCAAGCATAAATCCAATTGCCATAAATAAGCTAAGTGTATCTGTAATAAGATTTATCAATCCATTTGACAGTAAGTCACTTAAGGAATTAATATAATTAACCACTCTTACTAAGATCTTTCCATGTGGTCTGTTGTCATAATAACTAAAAGGAAGTCTTTGAAGATTAGTGAACAAATCCAATCTCATTTTTCTAAGTACATTTTGGCCAATCATAGACATTGATCTTATTCTATACTTCATACATACACCTGTTATCACCAAGGTTAACAGAAATATTACCGCTAATATCCCAAGTCCTCTTATATCTTTGTTAGGTATCTTATCATCCATTGCTACCTTAACTAGATATGGTCCTAGCAAACTCGCCATATTCGCTAAGAACATGAGTGAAACAGTTATAGTTATGTCTTTCTTATAAGGTTTTATATATGATAAAAGTCTTTTTAGATGTTCTAAACTAAAGCTGGTCTCAAGCTCTTCATCTACATCAAATTTATTTCTAGCCATTACACCGCCCCCCTTATTACATCAAAATCTCCAAATTGATTTGCATAAACACTATAATAGTATCCTCTCTTCTTTAGTAGTTCCTCATGAGTTCCCCTTTCAATAACCTTACCATCATCTAAAACAAGGATAATGTCTGCATTTTTTACTGATGAAATCCTGTGAGCAATAATAAAGTTAGTTCTATTCTTATAGATGGATCTCAGTTCCTTGTGTATCTTTAATTCCGTCTCCATATCTACACTTGAAGTAGTATCATCTAGTATTAATATTGAAGGATTTTTGAGTAACGCTCTTGCCAGAGCTATCCTCTGTTTTTGTCCTCCAGAAAGCCCAACACCTCTTTCCCCAATTATCGTGTCGTAGCCTTCTGGCATGTTTACTATAAACTCATGGGCACCAGCAACATTTGCAACTCTTTGAACCTGCTCAAAAGTAGCTTCAGGTCTTCCATAAGCTATATTTCCCTCTATAGTGTCAGAAAAAAGAAATATATCTTGCATTGCAACTGCAATCCTATCTCGAAGCTTAATAATATCAAGTTTCCTAATATCTACTCCGTCAATTTCTATTTTTCCTTTCGTAACATCATAGAATCTGCAGATTAAATTAACTAGAGTTGATTTGCCGGCTCCTGTAGGTCCAAGTATACCAATTGTTTGTCCTGATTTTATCTCAAAAGATATATCATTAAGTATTTCTTCATTTTCATAACTGAAGCTTACATTTTCAAACTTTATGTCTCCTCTTATTCCCTCAACAATTTGTTTTTCATTCTGACTTTTGATCTTTACTTCTGCATTTAATAAATCTCTTATCTTATAGGTTGAAGCTACATATCTTTCAAAATCATTTATAAGCCATCCGGCCATACGCATAGGATTGTTCAGCGCCCATATAAAGCCATTAAACACAACCAAATCCCCCATAGTCATAGTGCCATGTGCAACCATAATTCCACCTACTAACATCATTATCACAGATAGTACACCAGCAAGTGAATCTAGCACAGGAAGATACTTCTCCCAAACCTTCGCAGACTTTAGATTTTTAACTTTATAATCATCATTAGCTCTATTAAATTTTTCAATCTCATATCGCTCTTTGGCAAAAGCCTTTACCACTCTATTTCCACTTATATTTTCTTGAACTACCGAATTGAGCTTTGAAAAACTTTCTCTTATAGCGTAAAAAGTAGGTCCAACTTCCTTTGTCATCCTTGTTGCTAAGAACCCTATAATCGGAGTTATAAGTATTAGTGCTACTGTTAGTTTTACATTTACAGTAAACATCATTACAACGGCAAATATAAATAAAGTCAGGTTTTCAAATACGTTGTATACAACCCAAGCTACAAAATGTCTTATAGCATCTGTATCACCAGTCATACGCGCCATTAAATCACCAGTTCTAGTATTGTTATAATATTCAAAATCCATCTTTAGGAGTTTTTGATATAAATCTTCTCTTATTTTGAATATCACGTCTTGAGAAACGAACTCAAAAATCATTTGGAATATATATCTATCAATTACCTTTATTACGGAAACTCCAATCATCATTAACAGTATTGATATCAGAATCTTTTTGTCACCGCCACCAATTACTTGATCTACAATCTTACCTGAAAGAAATGGATTTATCATGTTAAGTGCTGATGCAATTAAGACCATAAATAGTGCTATAAAATACTTCAACTTGTACCTTTTCAAATAACCCCATATCCATTTTAGACTACCCATTTTTTCTCCCCTTTCGAAATTGATGTACCATTTATATTAGATTCAATAAGTGTATTTTGTTCTCAAAGATTCTAGTTAAGCTTTGAAAATTATATAAATTCAGCTAGTACACCCTCTCTTTTATTACAGATAAATTATTGCTTAAATAATAAAAAATATAAATGTAATTTCTTAAACTATTGATGTATATTCTTATACTGATGTATATTTATAATGTACTATTGTTAGGGGTGATAAAATGTGTTACACAGGTATAAGTGCTCAGTCCTTCAATCCTCAAATATTATATGTTTTTGATGCTGTGAATAGAGGGGCCATGGAGACTCAATATCATAGTCATGACTTTATTGAGCTAAGCATTATTATCGATGGATTTGTTGAATATAATATTGAAAAAGAATGTATGATGATAAATAAGGGCGATATACTTCTTTTTAACCCAGGTGTGTATCATAGAGAATTTATAACTGAAGAGTCAGATCTGCATGAACTTCATATTGGCATAACTAACTTCCGTTTGGAAGGCTTTAAGAAAAACTTTATATTAACCAAGGACAATTTTCCTGTAATAAGATTAAAGAGGCATGCAGAAGAATTTTTTAATTGTTGTAATGATATAATAGAAGAGCAAAAAAATAATGCACTTGGATATGATTTAGTGTTAAAGGCTTTAGTTATGAAACTTTTAGTTATACTTCTTAGGGAAACTCATTTTAAGGAAAGCGTAAAAAATACAGTAAAATATTCTTTTGAATCAACTGATAAGCAAAACTTAGTAAAGTCAATAATAGATTTTATGAATGAAAACTATATGAATGAGATTTCTTTAGATAAAATAGCTAAAAACATGTACCTAAGTCCAGTATATATTTCTAAAATATTTAAAGAAGAGACAGGTGACTCTCCTATAAATTACTTAATAAAAATAAGATTAGAAAAAGCTAAAGCTCTGTTAGAGATGGAAAGGTTACCAGTAAAGCTAGCAGCTAAAAGTGTCGGTTATGAGGATGCATATTACTTTAGTAAGTTATTTAAGAAGTACTACGGAGTTTCTCCTTCAAAAGTTAGTTAATATTATAAGACCATGCATAATTGGATTTAAAACTTCAATTATGCATGGTCTTTAATTTAGTGCTAGTTGAACAACTTGGGATCATTGCAACCTAATATTGAACATCGTACTACATCATAACTATATGCATAAAGCTTTAGTCTTGAAAATTGATAGTTTCAAATAAGAATTTCTTTAAAGCTTCATTTATATCGATATTCATACGCTTCGCTAAAACAATAATCCACCATATACATTCGCTAAGTTTATGTTCAAGTTGTAATATATTATCTCCATCTGCTGGCCATCGCCCTTGCTGAGACATTGTTAGTCGACCAACTAATCCAGCATCAGTTAAGAAAGCTAGTGCATCTTCTTCCACAGTCCATTCTTTTTCGTGAAATTGTCTTTCAAGTTGATGATAACTAGTTCTAATTTGAACGGAACGTTCAACTATTTCACTAAAGGTTAAATTACTCATGCTTTATCCCCTATCTTATAATCTTTTATTGTTTACCTTTACCATTATAATAGTATTATTATGACACCAGTCTGTCATATTTAGTAATGATTTATAAATTGATGAAAGAAGACAAAAAAGCCTGTGCTTATCAGCACAGGCTTTAATTAGCTTATATAACTTTAGTTCTTTATTCGTCTTGCTCCAGCATACCTGCTAGCATAATAAGATTCACTTAAAGAACTTACAGTTACATTCTTTCCTGATGATGGCGCATGAATAAAATCTCCACCACCTATATATATTCCAACATGACTTATTGAACCATAAGTATTGAAGAACACTAGGTCTCCTGGACTAAGATTTCCTTTAGATACTGAAGTACCCATAGCATACTGAGCACCAGTATAATGTGGCAAGCTTACACCAAGCTTAGCATAAACATATTGAGTAAGACCAGAACAATCAAAAGCTCTTGGTCCAGCTGCACCAAATACATAAGGTGTACCTAAGTATTGGTATGCAATTGAAACTGCACCGCCACCTGCGGTTGAAGTGCCTCCTCTTGAAGCCTTTGTACTTCCATTTGATTTGCTACTTCCAGTTGACTTGCTTTTAGATTTTGAATCGCTGCTGTCTTCGCTCTTTGGCGATACAATTGTTTTATTGTTGCTCTTTAGTTCAGCTGTCTTTAAAACTATCCCCTGTTCACTCTTAGCCGTTGTGTCTGCTTTCGCTTCCCTAGATGAGGCTAGTCCAAACGCTAAAGTTGAGCAAATAAAGCCTGCTGCTATAATCTTAAGTCCTTTCCTCATTATGTTCTCCCCTCTCATACTTAATTATCCCCTAAGTCTCTTTTTCCAATGTTAACCTTTTCATTCATATATGCAAATTTGTTTGTCACCACTTTGTAACTACCTTTACATTATAGTAAACTTTTGTATGGTAGGTCAAGGAATTTAATAAAATATTTATGAAATATTCATAAACATTTTTATTTTTACTAATAAAACTTTACATTACCATCTTATTTATAAATTCCCACTAGTATTTTTATTAATTTAGCAATAGCCACTAAATTTCGAGTCATGTGGCAACTGCTACTTTTAATTTTCTATTGTTTATCTCACTCTCAATGTTAAATATCTCTTGATAAGAGATAAAATATTACTTAATTCTAAATTATCATCAATCAGAAAATAAGGCTATGTTTAGGAATATTGTTGAAATTAAAATCATATTAATTCTTTGCGTAAGCTCATTAAGGCGTCGGATGATTAACCAATTAATTTCAACACAGTACTTTAACAGCATCAAAAATAAATGACCACTAAGAATTTTTATTTTCTTTCATGGCCATCTATCTTTCTTATATTAAATTTTCTTGTATTTTTACTTTATTTCCTTTAATACATTAAGTAAATAATCCCATATATTTTTTACAGAAGTTATACTCATATGCTCGTTTGGAGTATGAACATCGTATAGATTAGGACCAAAAGAAATCATATCTATATCTGATCCTAACCTTTCAGTAAACAAACCACATTCTAATCCAGCATGAATTGCTAGTATTTCTGGCTCTTTTCCTGTCATTGTCTTATATACTTCTTGACATATAGTTCTTATCTTAGACTCTGGATTGTATTGCCATTCTGGATAATCAGCAGATGTTTCAAACTCTGCTCCTATAAGCTCTGCAATGTTTTTAGTTCTTGTAATTATTTCGTCTTTTAACGATCCAACTGAACTTCTTGTAGCACTATCATACTCTACTGTAGCATCAGATGTAGTAACGACCCCTAAATTTGTAGAACTTTGAACAAGTCCTGGAATATCCATGCTCATTGTATCTATTCCATTTGGTAAAAGATATAATAGTTCTACAGCTTTCTTTGTAGTATTCTTAGTGAACACTTTTTCTACTGCTGTATCAACCAATTCAAATTCTATCTTAACATCTGGGTCTGCTGCTTTTAACTCATTGCTTAATATTTGGTTCCAAGTGTCGATCTTCTCTTTGATAACTTCCAATTTATCGCTTGGGAATACAATTAGAGAATCATGCTCTCTAGGTATTGCATTATTTTTTGAACCACCATTAGTAGCTACTAAGTTAAAATCAACTTCTTCAAGAATACTCTTAAGTACTCTTCCCATTATCTTATTGGAATTTCCTCTTTCCTTATTTATTTCCATTCCTGAATGTCCGCCTTTAAGACCTCTTACTCTCACTTCAGCCTTTGAAACGCCATTCTTTACAGCTTCCCATTCTATGTTCAAAACTGCTTTATTTCTTATTCCGCCAGCACAGCTTACAAGTAAGAATCCTTCTTCTTCAGAATCTAAGTTTAAAAGTATCTTACCGCTTATATGTTCAGGACTTAGGTTCATAGCTCCTCCCATTCCAGCTTCTTCATCTGAAGTTATAAGAACTTCAAGTGGTGGATGAACTATCTCTTTTGAGCTTAATATTGCTAAAGCATACGCTACAGCAATTCCATTATCTGCTCCTAGTGTTGTACCTGTGGCAAATACATTATCCCCCTCTATTCTTAGCTTAAGAGGATCTTTTTCAAAATCATGCTCAGTTCCCTTATTTTTTTCACAAACCATATCCATATGGCCTTGAATTATAACTATTGGAGCATTTTCATAGCCTTTTGTCCCTGGCTTCTTTATTATTACATTCAAGCTAGAATCCTGGACAACATCTAATCCATGACTCTTAGCAAAATTAACTAAATAATCACTTATCTCTTTTTCATTTCCAGAGCCTCTAGGAATCTGAGAAATTTCTTCAAAATAATTAAAAACATCTTTTGGTTCTAAATGTGATAAAACTCCCATATTTATTACATCTTCCTTTCAATATTTAAATTGTATGGTAAAATAATACTATAACCACTTTAAAAGTGTTTTATCTATATTTATAATATAGCATATTAATCCTTTAAATACATATTCTTTAACCTCTAAGCAATTTTAACTTTTAGAATTTTCTCATTTTATAATTATCATTTTTTATCAATATTGCTCTCTATTATAATATATCTTTAAAATTATAGTTGAAATTAAAGTATTTTATCAAATTATGTACTTACCTATTAATGTCACTAAAATACGCTCTAGATATACATATTAATTTTAATAAGTTATTCAAAGATGACCTAATTTAAATTGTTCATACTGGGAATATTATAGATGTACTCCGTTATAATTAGGCTTACATTTTCAAATTCTCTTCTAGAGTTTTGACATAGGAACTCTTTAAACCAGAAGAGTCATGAACGCGGTATTGTAATTAAACAAGTACATCTTTATATAAAATAAATTTGTGAGGTGTTTATATGCAGAAAACAAAAATGATTTTTACAATTGGTCCTGCAAGTGATAATGAAGACATATTAAAAAAATTTATTGAAATCGGGATGAGTGCGGCAAGATTAAACTTTTCTCACGGAACCCATGAAGATCATAAAATTAAAATAGATCTAATTAAGAAATTAAGAGATGAACTTAATTCCCCTACTGCTATCTTAATGGATATAAAAGGCCCTAAAATAAGAACTCATAACTTTGTTAATAACGAGGCTACACTTAAAGAAGGTAACAAATTTATATTTAGCTGTGGTGGAGAAATCCTTGGAGATGAAACAAAATGTTCTATTTCATATGATGTTCTTTATGAAGATATAAAACCAGGTGGAACTATCCTTGTGGATGATGGATTATTAGAATTCAGGGTAGATAAAGTAGAGGGAAAAGATATTATATGCACAGTAGTAGTTGGTGGAACTATGAAAAACCATAAAGGAGTAAATGTACCTAATGTAAACATAAAACTTCCGGGCATAACTGACAAAGACAAAGAAGATTTAAAATTTGGTTGCGAGATGGGTGTTGATTTTGTTGCAGCTTCGTTTGTAAGAAAGGCTTCTGATGTATCAGAAATACGTTCTCTTCTTGACGAACATGGTGGTACAGACATTAAGATAATATCTAAAATTGAAAGCCAGGAAGGTGTTAATAACATAGATTCTATAATTGAGGTTTCTGATGGAATTATGGTAGCTAGAGGTGACATGGGAGTAGAAATCCCCATAGAAAAAGTACCTATAATACAAAAATCTATTATCAGAAAATGTAATGAAGCTGGAAAGATAGTTATTACCGCTACACAAATGCTTGATTCAATGATTAGAAATTCCAGACCTACAAGAGCTGAAGCATGTGATATATGCAATGCAATATTTGATGGCACAGATGCAATAATGCTTAGTGGAGAAAGTGCCTCTGGTAATTATCCAATTGAAGCTGCTAGCACAATGTCTAGAATAGCTAAAGAAACTGAAGCAAATTTAGATTATGGTCATCTTATGAGAAGACTTAAGGAGCCAAGTCTTTCTGCTTTTGGTGATGCAATAAGCTACTCTGCAGCTAAAACAGCACTTAAATTCCCTACAAAGGCTATTGTTGCTGCTACTCAAAGTGGCGCTACTGCAAGATTATTATCTAAATACAGACCAAGCTGTCCAATAGTTGCTATAACCCCTAACGATAATGTAAGAAGACATCTATCTTTAAATTTTGGAGTTATTCCTAGAATTTGTAGAGAGTTTAGCACTACAGATGAAATAATAAATGAGGCTAAAAATGCTGCTGTAGAAGTTGGTATTGCAACTACAGGTGAAAATATAATAGTAGCTGCAGGAATGCCTACAGCTCATACTGGTGGTACAAATATGCTTAAGATAGAGAAGTTATAATTTTCTATGTAGCGAAAAAGACAGTGGTTTTCCACTGTCTTATTTTTGTTCAATCTTATCCTTAAGAAACTTACTATTAGTTTGATATTTAAGCAGTTTTTTGTATATTATTTTAGCTTCATCTATTTGTCCTGTATATTCATAGCTTTGAGCAAGTTTTAAAAATATATCTATATCCTCATTAAGCTTACTTCCATCTATCTGTTTTATTATATTGATAAATTCTTGATAATTTTTATTTTCATATAAACATAAAGCTTTGATTATATGTACTTTTAAATTATCATTGTAATAATAATGATTACATTCTACAATGCACTGATCATAGCTTTCACTAGAATATAATCTAAGTATTTCTTCAAACTTAATTACTTGTTCACTTTTGTTTTTCTTTATTTGGTAAGCTATATACACCATATAAATAATAACAATTAAGAATAATGGTGGTGTAATTAGAGCTAATACAAGAAGTATTAACCCTATTGTAATTTTAACTCTTAAATTGTTTTTTTCAGATTGAAGATAAAATGGCTTTGAGCTTTTATTTTGCATTATTCCTCCGAACTAATTTTAAAGATTCTTAAATAAGTCTCCAAAAAGCTCTCCTAAACTAGCACCTTCTGCGCTATCATTATATTGTAAATATTCCTTTGATTTCTCTGAGGCTTCTTTTATGCTAAGGCTTATTCTGTGATTATTTTCATCTATATCTAATATTTTTACTTTTACCATATCATTGATATTTAATGCATCTGAAGGTTTTGCTATATTTTCTTCTGATATCTCAGCAATATGAACAAGTCCTTCTACACCTGGTTCCAATTCTACAAAAGCACCAAAATTCATGAATTTTACTACTCTTCCTTGTACAACATCATTAACTTTATATCTAGCTCTTATATTAGTCCAAGGGTTAGTAGATACATCCTTAAGCGCAAGAGATATTCTGTTCTTCTTTTGATCTACTTCTTGTATGAATACTTCTACTTCATCCCCTAGTGAAACTACTTCTGAAGGATCACTTATTCTCTTCCATGAAAGATCAGAAACATGTATAAGTCCTTCTATTCCACCTAAATCTACGAAAGCTCCAAACTTTGCAAGTCTAACAACTTTACCATTTACTTTTTGTCCTACACTTAAGGACTTCCATGCTTTTTCTTTTTTCTTTTCTCTTTCCTCTGTTTCAATTACTCTTCTTGAAGCAACAACTTTCTTTTTATCTCCATCAAACTCTATTATAGCAACTTCTACTACGTTATTAGCAAATTGATTAAAGTTATCTCTCCATTCAAAAGCTCCTTGAGAACCTGGAATAAATACTCTTATTCCTTTATATAATGCTACAAAACCACCTTTAACTTGTTCTTTAACCTTAACTTCAATAACCTTTTTGTTTTCAAAAGCTTCTTTTATATCATCCCAAACCTTAATTTCATCTGCTTTCTTCTTTGATAATACTACATTACCTTCTCCGTCATCTGTACTTAATATCATTACATCTATTTCATCATCTACCTTTAACAATTCAGATAGATCAACATCTGCTTCATCAGTAACTTCATTGCGGGAAATTATTCCGTCAGCAAAATAGTTAATATTTACAAAAACCTCATCCTTGGTAACATTTATTATTTTACCTTTTATAATGTCTCCAGAATGAATTCTTTTAAAGTCATAATTATCCATCATTGCTCCCATTGACATTTCTTGTGTTAAATCTTTTTCCATAATACACACTCCTTAGTATTAATGATATTTGTTCATTAATTTATTATGAGATTTATATATTGCATATTAACTACTAAAAATACAATCAGACCACAACTTTTCTTTTCAAGTTACCTAAAAGAAAATGTAGACGATTATAGTTCAAATAATTAATTACTATATTACAGCTCCCTAACTATAATTTTACATAAGTAAAACTTTTTAAACAAGATGTAAACTAGACCAAAATTTACTTTGCCAAAAACTTCAAATATTTTATAATTATTATAGTTCCCTATGGTATAATCTTATTACACTATGTTATATATCTAAATTAATTAGATGTTAATCTTATTAGCTAAAGACTATGAATGTTTTCACGATAAAACTGATTTATTTGTCTTCAACCCCTTAACAACGCACGTCACATATATATATTCTTAAAATTCAATTTCAATCCTTAGGCTAATAAGAATTATTATATATTAGTACAGGCTTATTTTCTATAAACAATAAAAATTTTCTAAGTCATAAAATAGATACATTGAATTATGACAACTTATTTTTAATGTATTTATATATAAACACATAAAGAGTTATTAATTAACTTATTCAATCTATGATATACGAAGAAAATGAAAGATATATTGAGAAATACTTAGAAACAATAGAATAAAAAACACAAAAGGTATCTCATAATACAATAAACGTTATTTTATAAGTTGAAATATAGTTTATAATACCATATAATAAAAACATCGCAAGGCGATTTGTTGGAGGTGTTTATCATAAACCAAAATAAAAAGCGCTTTTTGTTTGGGTTGATCCTCACATTTGTATTTATTTTTTCAAGCTATACCATAGATGGTATAAATGCTTTTGGTGGATTTAGTAATAATCAAACTGTTTACGCAGCTTCAAAAGGTGGAAAATCTTCGAGCTTTAAATCTTCTAGTTCTTTTAGTTCATCTAAATCTTCTAGCAGTTATAAATCAGGATCCTTTTCAAGCGGAAGCAAATCAAGTTCAAGTAGCAGTTCTAGTTCAAGTAGTAGTTCAAGTTCATCGCCTTCGAAAGCAAGCAGTGGTTCTAAGTCATCAACTAGTGGTTACAAATCAGGATCCTTTTCAAACTCAAAGCCTGACTCAAGCAGTAGTTCAAGTTCATCAAGTAGTAGCCCAGGTAGTTCAACTTCCTCTGGATCTCAGTATAATAGCGGATCTAAAAAATCCTATATACCAATACCGATACCTTTCTTTGGAAGAAGCAGTTATTCTGGCTATAACAGACCATTCTTTGGATACAGTTCACCATTTAGTGTGGTTGGCAGTGTATTCAAGATATTATTTACAATAATAATACTACTTATAATTATTCACTTAATAAAAAAATATATGAGAAGAAGATAATAGGAGGAAAAATCATGGGAGTTTTTTCAAGAATATCAAATATGTTTAAAGCAAAGGTAAATGACACATTAGACAATATGGAGGATCCAATACTACTTTTAGATCAAAAGGTAAGGGATATGGAAGAAAACTTAAATAAAGCAAAGCTTTCATCTGCTCAAATATTGGGTAATGTTCATGAAATAGAAAAGAAAATGGTAATAGCTAAAAAGGAATCTGAAGAATATGATGAAAAAGTTAAGTTAGCTCTTGCTAAAGGTAATGAAGATTTAGCTAAGAGAGCTCTTCAAAGAAAACTTGATGCTGATAAAAAATATGATTCATTAAAAACAAGCTATACAGACGCTTCAGCAAAAGCTGAATTGATCAAGAAAAATCTTAGAGCTCTTGAAGATGAAATACAAAAGACTAGGAGTTACAGAGACGAAGCAGCTGCTAGATATAGTAATGCTGAAGCTTCAAAACAAGTAAACGAGATACTTGCAAATGTTCAAACTAAGACAAACACAATATCTGTTGACGACATTGAAAGAAAGATTCAAAGAAAAGAAGCTCTTGCTGAAGGTCTTGGGGATTTGAGACAAGTAGACTCTCTAGAAAATGAATTTGAAGCTTTAGGTACTACAGATTTAGATGCAGAACTTGCAAAATATAAAAATTCTTAATATTAATATTGTATAGGTGAATGAGATGAGCAAGGACTTAGAATTTGTAAAATCAGAAAAAGAGGTATGGGGCAAGGTATATGTTGACATAAGCTATGGCTTAGACAATGTTGCTCCTTTCCTTTCAGAAAAAACCTTAAAAATAAGAAAATATAATGTTAAAAGAGATGTATTAAAAAAATATATAGAACTTTTAAATGCAGCTGAAACTGAAAATAAAACTACTTCTTTTGTAGGTGGACTTTTCAAAGGAAATAAATATGAAGGCTTGCTTACCTCTTTTAAAAATGATCACCTTGAAGATTTTGTACAACTTAAAAATTGTTCAAATTGTGCTTGTTTAAACTGTGTAAAAGAATGTAGTTTTAACAGCTGTAGAGGCTGTAGGCATAATTCTTTCATAAAGAGCTGTGATCATGAAAAGATAAATGTTACCTACCATAAGAACTTTACGTTAGATCTTACTAACAATAATACTGGTAGAAGTACAAAATACAATGTATTAGCAACCCTTCAAGATTGTGAATTAGATAGACAATATATTATAATACAAAATGTCTTTGATAAGGATGATAAATTTATATTATATTACTACCCTGGTATTTCAGAAGATAACTATGGTGAAATATCTGATCCAAACGAATTTGATTTCATAGTAGAAACTTTCGAAAGCGCTGACCTTTAATATAAATGTGTAAAAAACTGCCTAAAATACTAGGCAGTTTTTTTATTCTGTATTAAGCTATTGATACAACATCGTATCCTTCTTCTTCGATAGCATTCTTTAATGCTTCATCAGATACATTTCCTTCAACTACAGCTGATCCCACCTCAACCTTGAAGCTTTCTACACCTTCTAATGCTGATAAAGCATTTTCAACATGCTTTACACAATGCATACATGACATTCCTTCTATTTTTACTTGTTTACTCATGGTACATCTCTCCTTTTATATAAATATATTATTTTTAAAATCTTGCTAGAGAAAAGTATTTACCGCAGCTTCTCTCTAGCAAATTAATTTACTAAACCATTGGCTTAAAGCTCTTAAGCCTTAGTGCATTTAGAAGCACTGAAACAGAACTAAAACTCATTGCAAATGCTGCTAACATAGGATTTAGAAGTGGCCCTCCAAAGGCATATAAAATCCCCATCGCTACCGGTATACCTAAGGTATTGTACCCAAAAGCCCAGAAAAGATTTTGTTTTATATTTCTTATAGTCTTCTTACTTAAATCTATGGCTGTTATAACGTCTAAAATGTCACTTCTCATTAAAACTACATCAGCTGATTCTATAGCTACATCTGTACCAGAACCAATTGCGATACCAACATCTGCAGCAGCTAGTGCAGGTGCGTCATTTATTCCATCGCCAACCATTGCAACCTTTCTGCCCTCACCTTGAATTTCTTTTATCTTGTTTGATTTATCTTCAGGCATTACTTCTGCTACAACTCTATCTATTCCAACTTCTCTCGCAATAGCTTCAGCGGTATTTTTATTATCCCCAGTCAGCATTACTACTTCAATTCCCATCTTATGCAATGCCTTTACGGCATCTTTGCTATTGGACTTAACAGTATCAGCCACAGCAACAATACCAGATATTTGACCGTCTATAGATAAGAACATAGGCGTTTTTCCTTGCTCAGAAAGTACATTTGCATTATCTTCTAATACATTAATATCTATATTTTCATCATTAAATAACTTCTTATTTCCAAGCAATATTGATTTTCCATCAATGGTTACTCTTATACCTTTCCCTGGTATAGCTTTAAAGCTTTCAATTGCCTTAAATTCAAGATTTCTATCTTCTGCCTCTGTTACTATAGCCTCACCTAAAGGATGCTCTGAACCTTTTTCTGCTGAAGCAGCATAGGTTAATAACTGATTTTCTTCTATATTAACTGTTACTATATCAGTAACCTTTGGCTTTCCTTCTGTTATAGTTCCTGTTTTATCAAATACAACGGTATTTATCTTATAACTTGTTTCTAAAGCCTCTCCACTTTTTATAAGCACACCATATTCTGCTCCTTTACCTGTTCCAACCATTATAGCTGTAGGAGTAGCAAGTCCCAATGCACAAGGACATGCAATAACTAAAACCGAGATAAATATAGTAAGCGAGAATATGGTTCCCTGGCCAAGAAGTGCCCATGTAATACTAGCAATTAGCGCTAACCCTATAACTACTGGAACGAAATATCCTGATATTATATCAGCCATTTTAGCTATTGGAGCCTTAGATCCCTGAGCATCTTCAACAAGTTTTATAATTTGAGCTAATGCTGTATCTTTACCAACTTTTGTAGCCTTGTATTTTATCATCCCGTTTTTGTTAATACTTGCACCATATACACTATCCCCTACTGTCTTCTCCACAGGAATACTTTCTCCAGTAAGCATTGATTCATCTATTGAAGTAAGTCCTTCTACTATACTTCCATCCACAGGAAGCTTTTCTCCTGGTTTAACTATAAGTATGTCTCCAACCTCTACCTCATCTATGGAAATGACTTTTTCAACTCCATCCTTCAAAATAGTAGCTGTCTTCGGTGTTAACCCCATTAGTTTCTTTATTGCTTCTGAAGTTTTTCCTTTAGTTATAGCCTCCAGATATTTACCTAATGTTATTAAAGTTAATATTGTACCTGCAGATTCAAAATATAAATCCATAGTATATTCCATATACCCTTGACCTATCTTATATATTGCAAACAATCCATAAATATAGGCTGCAGAAGTACCAACTGCTATAAGCGTATCCATGTTTGGACTAAGTTGTATAAGATTTTTAAATCCCACCTTAAAGAATTTTATTCCTGTTACAATAACTATTGTAGCAAGTATTAACTGAACTATCCCAAAACTAAGTGGATGATGGTGAGGATCTATGAATACAGGTAGTGGCATTCCAAGCATATGTCCCATAGCTATCAATAGTAACGGAACTGTAAAAACTGCTGATATTATAAGCCTTCTTTTCATAGATTGAATTTCTTGTAGCTTCCTATCTCTATGCTCATCTTCCTTTTCATCTTCCACAGCCTTATATCCAGCTTTCTCAACTGCTTTCTTTATATCAGAAAGTCTTATAACATCAGAATCAAAAGCTACTGTCAAAGTTTCTGTTGCTAAGTTAACCTCAGCCTTTTCTACACCAGAAACCTTTTTTACAAATCTCTCTACTCTGCTCACACATGCAGCGCAAGTCATTCCTTCAACTTTAATCTTAGCAGATTTTACTGTAGAAATAGCTTTATATCCTGCTTTATCAACAGCTGCCTCCACATCATTTAGAGATAATTTATCTTCTTCAAAAGAAACCTTTAGTGTTTCTGTAGCCAAATTAACTGCCGCCTCATTAACTCCCTCTAACTTTGCTACTGCCTTCTCAACTCTCCTAACGCAAGCTGCGCAGGTCATACCTTCTATTTTTAAAGTTTTACTTATCATTATTGCCTCCTTATTTATCCATCAATTTATCTAAGATCCCCAAGACCTCATCTATTTTTTCTTCAGCATCATATTCTCTCTTTATTGCAGCTTTAACGCAAAGTGTCATGTGTTGCTTTAAAACTAATTTATTAGCTCTTTTAAGTAGCCCTTGAGCTGCTATCATTTGGTTAGAAATATCTATACAATATCTGTCTTCTTCAATCATTTTTATAATGCCTTCAATTTGTCCTTTGCAGGTTTTTAAAGCTTGAAGAGCTTTTTTCTTTTCTTCGTTCATATTACACCTCCACCCACCCCCTATGGGGGGTGTCTTGATTATATAATATTCCTTCATTTTGCTTTTGTCAATACATCTCTAATATTTTTTCTTAATAAAAAACTTGCATTAAAAATCTATTACAGCAGTAGCTATAAATAATATTATGGCCAAATAGAAGTATTTATACAAAATTATTTAATATTTAAATCTATCAAAATAATGCTTCGCAGAATCACCGAAAGCATTATTTTGAGTATAAGGATTGAAGTAGTATGTCTGTTCAGAGGAATATATACATTATCCCCTTAAAAACACTAGGTTCTTTTCTGAGGACATGTAATCTGCGTATATATAGTCCTCCATCTCAAACTCTTTTAATCCATCCACCGTATCAATTTTATTTTCTATCACATATCTAGCCATAAGTCCTCTTGCCCTCTTTGCATATATAGGTATTATCTTATAAACACCCCTTTTTCTATCTTTAAATGTTATATTAATTACGGGATGCTTAATGTATTCTTTAACTGCTTTATAGTACTCTTCTGAGGCTAAGTTTATCAAAAACTTTTGGGTGTGCTTATCTAAGTCACCATTAATATCCTCTGCTATTTTATCTCCCCAAAAACTATAAAGATTTTTATGCTCATCATGTTTTAACTTTATCCCCATTTCTAATCTATAAGGTTTTATTCCATCCAAAGGCTTAAGTATTCCATATAACCCTGACAGTATTCTTAAGTGTTTATCAGCAAATTCTAATTGATCTACTGACATATCTCCTGCACTCAATCCCCTATATACTTCTCCTTTAAATGCTAGAACTGCATGTTTGTCTATATCACTTATTTCTTTCGTCCATTGCAAATATCTAGTATGATTCATTTCTGCCAGTGATAAATTAATTTTCATAAGTCTGCTAATATCATCTGGAGAATTCTTTTTTAACTCATCTATCAGAATTTTTGAATATTGTAAAAACCTTGGTCTATTTAGTCTTAATTCTTGATTTTTATTACTAAAATCCAGTGTCTTTGCTGGAGAAATTATCATCAGCATATCTTCACCTCATGTACATCTTAATTAGTTATATATATATCTTTCAAATCATTACTATCTTTATAAGTGTCTAATAATTTATTTTACTTATAATTATAACATAAATTAGGTTAAATGATAATAATTATCATAATTTAACAAAGGCTATGTTTAAGAATATTGTTGAAATAAAAAATTCGCTAAAGCGATTTTCTTTAGTGAATTTTTTTGCGCATCTGCCTTTCCGAATGCATATGAGGAAAATTTAGCAGTCTAATAAGTTTTATTCTTTACTGTATAGCTATAAAAAACTTATAAAAGCATTGAAATATCTAGGTTTAGCTAACTTTAAAATTTCATAATTTCCTATACAGTTAAAAAAGCTATCCTTACAGATAGCTTTTAAATAACTTATTATAAAATTAAACTTCTTTACGCAATTGTGCTTTTCAATGTATTATAACAATAGTTTATTATGTCACTTCTTTTTATTATTCCTATAAACGTACCATTGTCATCTACCACAGGAACAAAATTTTGTGAAATTGATAAGGAAATTATACTCTCTATATCGGAATTTATTGATACACTCTTGTGATTAACTCTCCTATATATCTCCTTAACCTTCACTCCATTAGTATTTTTAAAATTTAAATCTGGAGTATTCTTAAGCTTCCACAGAAGATCACCTTCTGTCAGTGTTCCAACATACTTTCCGTTTCTATCAATAAGAGGAATTGCTGTATATCCATGATGCTCCATTCTTTCCATTACCTGTCTCATGGTTGCATCGGTGTTCTCGTAAATAACTTCATTTTTAGGTGTTAGAAAAAATGCAATATTCATATGTTACCCTTCCCAAACAAAATTTTTATTAATCTCTCTTAACCATTTTAACATATCTATTATGCAAATGTTATTACATTTATATTAATTTACACTTTATCAACAACATAATATTACTACTTAATTATATCAATTCGGTGTCAAACTAAATATTATTAGAATTCATCTTAGTATACTTTATTCCTAAAATGGAACAATAAGTATAGGAGTGATTTTATGAAAAAACTTTTATATTTCTATTTTTCACTTATTATATCTCTAAATATATCTTACGATTCATGTATAGCTAATACCAAAACATATTATTCTGATCAAAGTGACTCAATAGAAATTTACAAAACTAAATGTTTAAATAACATAAATACCATTAGGTCATATTATTCTTTACCTGAGTTCTCTATAGATAGCGAGCTCAGTAATTCAGCACAGATTTATCTTAATAATTTCAAAGCATATGAAAATGATTTATATCAACTGAACTCTGATATAAATTATTGCATTTACAAACAAAGATTGACTAATCAGTATTCTATTAATAGTAATATGCTAACTCAAGCACTGATTGAGGATTATAAAGGATATCTATTAAACCCCAATATAAGCAAAATAGGTTTTTATGTGATAACCGATAACCAAACTATAACGTGCAGCTTTGCATTTAAATATAACTAATGTCATAAAAAAGTCGCTGAAGCGACCTTCTTCAGTGAACTTTTTTAACGCATCTGCCTTTCCAAATGTATATGAAGAAACTTACAGGCGACTTAAATTTTATTTTTTACTGTATAGCCATAAAAAACTTATAAAAACATTGAAATATCTAGTTTTAACTACCTTGAAAATTTTATAACTTCCTTTACATTAAAAAAGGCAAACTTATAATCTAGTTTGCCTTATCAAACTTATAATAATAATCAGTATACTCCATATCATTCAACACACTGTTCACATTATTATAAATTTCATCTCCACTTATGGTCTTTTTAACAACAACCTCTTGTAATACTTTTGTATTACACTTTGGACACTTACCAATCCCCATAAACCTCCAATTGAAAAGCTTCAAAGGCCTTTCCACATTTATATTAGTTTTACATTTTGGACATTTATAGTCTAACTTTGATATATCTATTTTATAGTTTTGAAGATCTTTTATCATGATTGCAGGCATGTTATAAACATCTTTTACTATATAACCTTTTACTATCCTATTGTTGAAAAGTCTTTTAAATACTTCTGATGTATACACTGCATCATTTAGTGCATCATGTAATTTACTTTCATCCACTTTTATCTTTAATTCCTCTAACGCATTTTTTAAGCTTAATGCTTTCTTATGCCCAAGGATTTTAGTTACATACTCTTGTATATCTAGGTATTCTTTTAACCAACTTACATTATTATAATTGTGGTAAAATGCATTTCTAAATATTTCAGCTATATCATCCTTAGCCCAAGAACATATTATAGAATCATCATCCACAAATTTATTAAGTTTGTCCATTGCTTCATTAAAGGTTATTCCTAAGCTTAAATTATCATCAGTTATTCCTGTAATTTCAGTAATCTTAGGGTTTAGTACATTTAAAGCACTAGGCTTTACGTATGTTTTAAATTGACCTATACAATTCATCATTTTATCAAGCTTTACTGCTCCAACCTCAATTATCTCATTTTCTAACTTAGGATCTTTAAATTCTTCATAAAGACTATAAAAATTAGGATAATATTTAGTTATATTTTTTAGATTATTAAATTCCAAATCTATTATAACATACCCCATTGCCTCATCCCCTCATCATATCTCTTATTATAATTATGCCATAAATAGTTATTTATTTCACTTTTATTTACTTCTTTAATAAAAAAAATATACCCCCTTCTTATTTATATTTACAAATACATGTAAAAGAAAAAAAATCAGACCATAGGTCTGATTTATACTTGCTTTATCACTCCAATTGCAATACCTAAAATAGATGCATCTCTATTTTCAAGAGAAATAGGCTGATATTTTGGATTTTCAGGCATAAGGTATGGAATTTTATTTTTCAAATTTAGTCTCTTTAGTGTTGCACTACCTTCTATCTCTGCTGCTACTATATCATTATGATCTGCAGATTGTTGTCTTCTAATAACAACAAAATCCCCATCATTAATATTAGCATTCTTCATACTATCACCTTTTACATGAAGTATAAAGTTATCTTTCTTTCCTCTAATCCAGTTGTATGGGATATAAAAATTACTTTCCTGTTCTCCATTCATCGGTATAGGTTCACCAGCAGCAATATCACTATACATCGGTACTTCAACAAGCTCTTCTTCCTTAATAACTTCTTGCTTATCATTATAATCAATTATTATTTCATTACTAGTAGATGCTCCGTCTATCATAAATGTATGTTCACTCTTATGCTTTAGATTAATATAGGTAAACCTCTCCAACGAGTAATTATCTAATTTTTTAACTGAGCTACAAGTAAATCTATAATTTTTAAATTTATCAAAGTCATTCATGTAGCCTAACTTTATTCCACTCTTAAGCCAAGCATATCTTTCTGAACTTTCAATTGTATTTATAAGATATGTAAAAGATGAATATTCTTTTTTATCATATAATGCTTTAATGAAATTAAGCTCTCCTCTAGTTAAGTTCTCACAATTATCTAGAAGTATATGTATGTATTTATTATTATCATTCTCAACCATAAGCCTTGCATAATTAGCCTTGTCGTATTTATCAATGAAATATAGTTCTTTCATTCTACTTTGATATTGTAGATTTAAACTATAAAGCAGTTCTCTAGCCGAAGAGTTTTTTCTTACAGCTTTCACTCTGCCCTTTCTATTAACCTCAGCATACTCATCCCTTGATAGTACACTTGCCTTTATCCATTGTATTTCATCCAGTATAAAATATATAGAACTATTTTTTATTGTTCTGATTTTATTTATACTACTTTCATTAGCTTCTAAAACCTCTCTTAATATTAAAAGCTTATCTGATTCTGTTATATCTTTGAAATTAGTTCCATTATCTTCAATATATAATTCAAAGTACAGATCAATTAATTCATCTAAGGAAAAAAACTCAACCTCTTTTTCAATAAGTGAAAACAAGGTAATACTACTAGGTCTATTCTTTTTAACTGTTGCTTCGTAAAAAGACTGAACAAGCATTTTATTTTTATTATTGGTTGTAATAAATGCAATCTTATCACTGTTATATAAACAATAATTGTTTTTCAGATTTATAGTCCTATGCAATGCTGCAGAAGTTTTTCCTGTATGTAAATAACCTTTTACTACTTGTACACCGAGATGCTTAGAATTTATGTATCTATTCTGATTTCCCTCAAAATTCATTTGTTTACCTCCGTACATATAAAAGAAAAAAATTATATTGAACTCAAAGTTTTATTCAATATAATTTAATGTAATATATTAATTATATACTATTTTAGTAACTTATTAAATACTCCTTAAGATTTTTAACTATCTCACTCATATAGTTAAAATCTATGTCCTCTACCTTATCATCTGCTCTATTTATGTCTTCAAATCTATATATTGAAGTATCTGTCAAAAGAATTGTTTTAAATCCATCCTTTGAAAATGAATAACTGTCCTTTATTCCATAACCAATTAAAAAGTCCTTGTTTATATTTTTAACTGGAAGCCATGAACTGTCATTAATATAACTTGTAACATTCTCAGCTAAAGCTTTTGAATCAGTGTTTCCTACTATTGCTAAGAAATTAGCCTTATTAGGCATTGAAGGACCCATAAACGGATATCTTTGTGATAAAGGTTTATCTGAGTAATAACCTATAGAATCTAGGACTATTACACCTTCAATATTTTCATTTTGTTGTTTTATATAATCTGCATATATCTTACTGCCCATTTGGTCAGTTTTTGCAAATACTTTTTCCCCATTTACAAAAGCTACAAATCTTACATTATGATATGCATTTGTATTCTTATATAAATCAGCTAATGTAATCAGAGCTGATATTCCTGATGCTCCACCATCTGCGGATCCTAAAGTTGAATCATAGTGAGCACCTATTATAACAGTCTTACTATCCTTATTCTTATTTAAACAGTTTTTTGTAGCAACAATATTAGAAAATGTTTTATCCCCAATTTGATAATCTTGTATCCCTATGTTGTATCCCATTGATTTAAATTTACTTATTATGTACTGCTTACTCTTTTCTAGGTTATCATAATTATTATAATCTCTTGGCCCTATATCCTTACAGAATACATTTACATTATCCTTTAAGGTCTTGGCCACATTTTCATCTCCATTAACAGTAACCTTCGATGAGCTTTTCCACCCATAAGTTGTGGAGGCCAACGCAAACAATAACAAAACTAAAACAACTACCCAATTTACTTTTCTCTTCATACTCCACCATACTCACTATTTTATTGATATTCCACTTTATAATCAAATTTATTTTTTCAAACCCTATCCCTAGAGTCATAGATGGACCACTTCATATTAAAACTTATTATTTTTAAATTCTCTCACCAAAACCCGTGAGAGTTTTAAAAATAGATTTAGGATTGAAGTGGTACATCTATAGTAAAAGTTATAAAAATATATTTTAGTATAAAGTACTCTATCTAAATAATAAAACCCCAAAGTGTATGTTTTATTCAAGAAAATAAATATAACATTTTGGAGTTTTATCGGTATAATTTTACTCTACCCTAATGCTACTGTCAATAACTAGATATTGATTCCAGCCATCTTCATAAGATAAATAGCATTTCTTGTAGTAGACTTCCCTTTTCTTAGCTTATAATCAAACTTAATTTCATTATTTTCATAGTGTTCTCTAAAGTTATAATTTATCACTTTCTTATTGTTTTCTTCAAGATCACATAACTCTAGATCATGTGTAGATACAAGTCCTACAGCATTTTTTTCACTAAGTTGATTAATTAAAATTTCAGCTCCTGTATGTCTATCCTTTGAGTTTGTTCCTCTGAAAATTTCATCTAACATAAACAACACTCTTTCGCCATTATCAGTAGCATTTATTAGACTTTTTATTCTCAATATTTCTGCATAAAATGAAGATATGTTCTCTTCAAGATTATCCCCTATTCTCATGCAAGTATATATATTAAGTATTGGACACTTATATGCAGTTCCATTAACCGGAGCTCCTACATATGTAAAAACAGTATTTATGCCTATAGTTCTTAGGAACGTACTCTTACCAGACATATTAGATCCAGTAACAAGCATAATCCTGTTGTTATTATTAAGGGAAAAACTGTTAGCTATAGCCCTTTGCCCTAATAATGGATGGCTGACATTCTCTCCTTCAAGAGATAAGTCATCTGTTACCACTCCATAAGTCCAATTTGGGTTATCTCCGCTTATATTTGCTATAGAACATAGAGCTTCAATTTCCCCCAATGCTTCAAGCCACTGCTCTAATCTTTCACTATTTTTTCTTCTCCAGTATTCTAGTCTTGTTAGTAAATGATAATCCCAAAGTAAGGCTACATTGATTATTATATATATCATGTTTTTTCTGTCTGCAATCTTGTTAGCGATGGAATTTAACTCTTTCATTTCCTCGGTAAAGTTAAACTCATCATTAATAAGCATAGACTTTATTTTTGTTAGCTTATTTGAATCAAAACTTTCCTCTTCCACTATTTTAATCATATTAAAATAAGTATATATACTACTCTTAAGCTCATAAACTATATCTAAAGCTTCATTTCTTTCCTTAGTACCAAGCTTTAATACTAAAAAATTAAGAATACCTATAGATACAGGAAATATTGATATTATATAGTCAGTGAAGAAGTACAAAAACGTTACTGATAAGAAAGCTACCGGAAGTAATATCATTGCAATCTTCATGAAACTACCTAAAATATTCTCATTTTTTCCTTTACACCATTGTATAAAGTTTTCAGTATCACCTAGGGCTGAGTCTTTAAGACTTCCTTCAACCTGAAGCTTTTGTCTAAAATCTATATTTGCTCCAAGCTCCTTAACTGCCTGCTGTCTCTGATAGATCTCTTCTCTACTCGGAAGTTCATTTAAAGATAATAATGAAGCCAGCTTCTTTCTTCCATAAGAAGTTTTTGTTGTATTTATCCATTGAAATAATGAGTGTTCACCAAATATATCTAGGTCATTTACAAAAGGGTGTTTTATATATAAAAATTCCGATCCAGTATCCTGAAAACTCTTCCATCTCCCATCTATTCTTTGTATGGCTTCTTCATTTATCTCAATAAATTTTTCTCTTCTAACCTTTTCCTCTAATTTCTTTGAATGCAAATATACAAAGTATACAAAGAGAACTATTGCCATAATCAGTACACCATATATTAGATAGTTTTTTCCTGTATAATATATTGCAAAACACGCAGCTATAAAAATCATAAAAGTGACAAGCCTCAAAAAGCTTACCACGTTGCATCTACTCGCAATTTCTTTATATATTTTTTCACCTTCACTTTTTCTATTTTCATAAAAACTTCTATCCATCCAGCACCTCCTAAATTATGTTTACACTATATATGATTTTAACATATTTTGTAATAAAAAATTCGCTAAATCGATCTTTTCTGGTGAATTTTTTTGCGCATCTGCCTTTTCTTAACCGTATGTGAAGAATCTTACAAGCAAATAAATTTTATTTTTTACTATATATCCATAAAAAACTTATAAGATCATTGAAATATCAATATTTTACGGCTATAGAAATTTTATATGCTCTTTTACAGTAAAAATATAAAGATGCATAATTTCATAATTAAACTACTTTCGCCTACTAGATACTGGCAAATATAAATTTAACTATTAAAATGATACATCTATGTTATAAATTATTATTATCTACTTTTAAGAATACTATTGAAATTAATTGGTTATGCAGGAAATGCTATATGAGCGAGCTATTAGAATTAAATGATTTTGGCAGATGTAATGGCGTTAAAAAACTGTACTGTTCGAGCGTAGTGAGTTTACAGTTTTAGCCATAGAATATGACAAAATCATATTAATTCTTTGCGTAAGCTCATTTAAGCATTGGATGAATAACCAATTAATTTCAATATCGTGCTTTAATTGCATATTATTATTTTAAGCTATTGTATATCTTATCTAAATTATCTTTCATACTTTCATAGTAATCTTTATTATCTTCTTTGCTTTCAATAGTGTAGATAGTTTGAATTTTAGCTCCTACTTCGTTTGCCAATGTCTGCGACACCTTAGGACTTGCTAGCTGCTCTGAAAATATGGTCTTTATATTATTAGCTCTACAGAAGTCTACAAGATCCTTTAGTTTCTGTGGAGTTATTTCTCCCTCTGCAAATACATCCTCTACACTCATTTGTTTAAGACCAAAATCTCTGCATAAATATCCAAATGCCTCGTGACCAGTAACAAAATCTTTAGTCTTCAGCTCACTGAATTTTGTTTTATTATCCTGATAAAGTTTTTCAAGTTTATCAGTGAATTCCTTGTAGTTCTTTTCATAAAAATCTTTATTTTTGCTATCAGCTTTTACTAAAGCTTCCTTTATGTTCAAAGACTGAATTTCAGCGTTTTTTAAACTTAACCATATATGTGGGTCAACTTTTCCATCAGTTTTTATTTGTTCTATACCTTTTGAACTATCAATTAGCTGGATTTTATTTTTATCTTCTATAGTGTCTTCAACTTTATCTAACCATTCTTCCATACCAAAGCCATTATAAACAAATATACTTGACTTGTTTAGCTCTACAAGATCTTTACTCTTTGGCTCAAAATCATGGGGCTCCATCCCTTCTGGAACCATTACATTTACGTCTATCTTATCTTTACCTATAGCCTCAGCAAATTCTTTCAAAGGATTTATCGAAACGGTAACTTTTAGTTTATCGCTATCGGTTTTTACAGCGCTTTTAGTACATCCTACAAAACTACTAACCAGTAATAGAGATGAAATTAAAGTTGCTATATTTAAACTCAACCTTCTAATATTCATATTGACACTCCTTTTTGCAAATGATTTGCATTACGTTTTAAAGTATACAATCTATAAAAAGTATTGTCAATATTAGGTTGTAAAATACAAAAACTTTTTAAAACTAAAGACTGATTATATTTATTCGTTCCTTGGTGCAAGCTATATCCAATTCTCTTTTTTGACAAGTAAATATTATTATTTGTCTCACATCAGATATTTCATATAAATAGTTAAGTATATTTTCAAGTCTTTCATCATCGTATTGTACAAATGCATCATCTAAAATTATAGGAACATTTTTATTTTCAAATATCATATCAATTAAAGCAAGTCTCAAAGAAATATACGCTTGATCCCAAGCTCCATTGCTTAAATATTCAGCCTTTATATATCTTCCGTCGTTGCTTTGTTTAACTGTGATTTCGAAGGTTTCATTTATTTTCACATCTGAGTACTTTCCCATAGTGATTTTACTTAAAATAGCCGTAACTTTCTCATTTAAGACAGGTCCGAAACTCTTTTGTATCTCTTTAAAGGATTCATCCATAATAACTTGAGCTATTTCGATTGCTCTTACAGTCTTTTCACCTTCTTTTATCTGTTCTTTAACTGATTCTATGTCTTCTTCAATTACATCCAGTCTTCTTGTTGTTAAGAATATATTTTTTATGCTATACTCTATGTCTTTCATCTCTTTTTCTATATTGAGCAGTTCTTGTTGTTTTAAACGGATATCATTTTCTATCTCGTCCTCATTTTCATATGAAAATTCATTAGTCTCATTAATTATTTCTTTAACTTCATCTTCTATAGCCTGTATGTCTCTGTCTTTTAAAAGCAACTTATAAGTCTCTTCAATTGAATTTAACCTTACCATTATCTCTTCTCGTTGCTGAAGCTTATATCTCATATTCTTTATCTCTTCAGGAATATCTTCAAGGTCTAAATGGTCTAATCCAAGAGTTTTTAATCTACTATAAATAGTATCTTTCTTTAACTTTATATCGTTTTGAAGATAATCGAGGTTTTTCCTTATAGATAATATTCTATTATCTATCTCTTCCTTTTCCTGAATAATAATTCTATATTGCTTTATATTCTTCACAAACTCATCTATATCTCTACTCTTTGTAATTGATAAAACAGAATTAATAACCTTCTCATTTCTAATCGCACTATCTTCTAATTCATACAGATTCATGTTCTTAATGCTATTTTTCTTTTCACTAATCCTTGCCTTAAGAATTTCTATTTGATTATTACAAATATCAAAGGTATTCAAATACTTTTTAAAACTTATATGATCATTGCTTCCTGTTATATTAAAATATTTGTTTAACTGTTGTTCATATTGTTTAAATGATTCAGTTAAAGTACTTATTGTATTTTCTTCTTCTAAATTAATTAAGCCTTGATCAATATGATATTTATTTTTACTAGATGTCATAAACATAATTCCACTAATTACGAATAAAATAAAAGCTATTATCACACCAATATTTAGAGTAAGAAAGCCTGTTAGCGCTGCAAAAATTGAAAATACAGCACATATAATCAATACTAATGAAATAGAGTTTATGACCTTATTTTTACCTTTCAAACTTTCAATTTGGCTTTTTCCCACTTTTGTTTTTGATTTTCTATCAATTAAAAACTTAATTTCCTTTAAATCTTCTTCATAATTAAGAAGTAGCCTATCTATTTCTTCTCTGTGCTCGCTAATAGTTTTATAATCTTTTAAATTATTTATCTTTTGTTTTATTTCATCCTCTATTTTATCTATCTCTTCATTTGTATCCAATATCATGGATATCTTCTCTTCTATGAGCTTTTGCTCTATTGAAACTTTTATAAGCTTTTCATCAATATTTAAATCAAACTCATCAAAGTTCTCATATATACTTAAGTAGTTATTCTTTTCCTCAAGTTCCCCAAGAAGCTGTTTTTCTTCTTCTTGTCTTTGGTTATTTATATCGAGAAGATTAAATAAACCTGTCACATCTTCTTGTAGACCATCTAAAAAATAATAATCAATTACACCATTGCTAGAAATCAAATTGTATTCATATTCTTCTTTTCTCTTTTTTAATTCTTGACTCTTCCTTAGATAATCGGTTATTTCTCCATATTCTTCTTTTAGTTTCAACCTTTTCAAATGTTTTTTATAAATTTCAAGCTTTTTAATAGTGATTTCAAGTTCATCCCTTTTAGCTTTAACTTCTAAGTAATTTTTTTCATTATTCAAGTTTGCCTCAGCTAATCTTATAGCATTATTTCTCTCATCTAATAAGCTATCAAATCTTACTTTAAGCAAATCAAGTTTTCCGCCTTTTCTTTGGGTTACTAAGGATTTTTTATACTGTTCTAGTGTATCTTTAGCTTTTTGATAAGATATATTTTCATTGCCAGTTTGAAATGAATTAGATATTTTATGTAAGATATCATCTTCTTTCGAATTCTTCACTTCTCCACTTAGTTGTTTAATAAAAAGAGTATTTTCAAATGCTGCAGAATTAACATCAAATATATTTTTCCCCACATTGTCCACATTCAAAGATGGAATTTCCTCACCTGTTATACAATCAATAGTTTGTATTGTGTCTTCTTTCTTTGTACTTCCGAAAGTTCTTCTTATTATATAATTATCGTCATTATATTCAAAATGAATTTCGCCTTCTGCTTTATTATCATTTAAATTGAGATATCTGAGTCTTTCATTTTCCCTTACATCCTTTACTCTCTTGCTATTCATTCCATAAAAGCATGCCTTTATAAATGTTTGTATAGTACTTTTTCCTGACTCATTATGTCCATACACTATGTTAAAGCCCTCAGTAAAGTTAATCTCCTTATTTCTTACTTTGCCAAAACTCTTTATATCTATCTTCTTAATTATCATTTAGTCTAATCTCTCCTTCAGAAAGACTTTGTATACCGATCTTCAATGCTAATTCATATATAGATTTTTCATCCTCAGTACATTCATCCATTTTTTCCATTACCTTCTTTGCAAATATACCTTTTACAGAATGCTCTTCAATAACTTCAGCTATATCCATTTTTATTTTTGTTGAATCTTCTAACTTAATAAAATAGAAATATTCTACTAACTTATTGAGCATTACTTCTAAATCTATATTAAAATCTTCATGAATTTCTCCTGTTAGTATAATTTTATATAAATCTTTGATTCTACTTTCTTCGTTCACTACTTCCAATATTTTTTCTTTGATATCATCATAATTCATGGCATCGCTTATATTAACATGTACCACCATATAAGTTCTCTTATTTGTTGGAATAAACTTAAGAGTATTGAAATTAAGTCCAACTTCTCCTAATATAATTCCCTTTTCACCTAACTCATCAAAGCCTCTCCCCTCTGGGCAGCCACAATAAGCATACAGAGTATTACCTGCTCTTTTTATTTGAGAAAATTGGTGTCTATGACCTAACGCTATATAATTCATAGATGAGTTCTCAATATCTCCAGTAGTTATTGGATTATATTCATTTGAATTATTTCCGTTCTCCACTTCTCCGTGAAGTACCATTAACTTTATTGAACCTTCATCCTCACTATCAACTTTAAAATCTCTTAGCATAGACCTTTTGACATAATTACCTGTAAAACCAGCACCATATACTACGACATTTTTTCCTTTTAGCTTATACCTTATAAAACCAGCCCCAAATATATGAACGTTACTCGGCCAGTTTATCATGCTATAAAAAGATCTATCGTTATTAGGATCATGATTTCCAGGTGCTATAAACACTTCTATATTAGGAATACCTTCAAGCTTCTTTCTCAACAAATCCAAAGTGCTCTTTCTCACACGTAAATTATCAAAAATATCACCTGCTAATAAAATAGCATCTACATTCTCGTTACTTGCTAATTCAATTATGGAACTAAATGTATCTTGAAGCTCTTCCTTTCTTTGCTCTGCTATATCACTAGATAAATCAGTAAAGGGAGTATCAAAATGCAAGTCGCTACAGTGCAATATCTTTACCTTATCCATAGTATCCTCCATTTGCTATTTTACAAAACGAACTTTTGTTCTCATTTTAGCATAAAAATAAATCAAAAAAAAGAGGCTCAGCCTCTTTTTACTTACAACTTTACTATTTATATATATTTTGCCCAAAAGTCGCTTTGTATGGGTAAACATCCTCAATACTTTTACCTAAACTACTAGCAAATTCCTCTGCATTGACTTCTTTTATTGCTTTACCATCTTTAAATACTTTTATGTTATATATCTGTCCTTCTTCATTTATCAAAAATTCTCCATCATAACTTGAACCATCATCAAAAGTAACTATACCTTTTTTCCAATCCATCAGTTATTCCTCCTTATAAGGCTTCTCTTCATTGTAAATAAATTTTCTTATAAAATCTCTTTTGAAAATATACAAAGTTAAGAGTAGCGTATTGTTTTTTTATTTAAGAAGAATCCATAAAAAATCTGTGAATTTTCTAAAGAATAAAAGGGCACAATTTCTTGTGCCCCGGTATTAGAATCTACTATCTGGTGGTACATCATTACTCATAGTAACTCCTCCCTTAATGGTCAGATTACATAACTAAGATTTAACCTACCAAATGCCTTCCACTATGACTAGTGATTAGTTGTCATGTGTCCTTCGAATTCCTCTACCATTCTTTTTACCATTTCTCCACCTACGGAACCACATTGTTTTGATGTTAGATCTCCATTATAATCACCTAATGGAACTCCTAGTTCTCTTGCTACTTCAAATTTAAACTTAGATAATCCTTGTTTCGCCTCTGGAACTAATGTTCTTGATCTTGACATATAACATTCCTCCTTTGGTTTTGAGATGGTTTCTTATGTATCGTAATCCACTAAATTAAGATTTTAACTTTTTGCTTGACAGCAATATCCTTAAAACTTTCTCCAGTTTAAACGATACATCAGCAGTAAACCTTTTTGGTTTACACTATTATATTAACCACAAACGATTTTAATAGACTATAAAATTAAATGCAATTCTGGTATGTACTTCCTTTATAGTTCTTTATTACATTTATAGCTTCTCTACTACTATTAACTAAGATTGGATTTACACCTGAATTTTTAATAAACTTTTTTAGCTGGTAGCTTCCTATTATAGATTTAGGCATTATTATTATATTAATTATCCATTGTTCTTTAGATGTATTTCTTAAAAATTCGCAATATGTATCACTGACTTCTGATTTTACAAGTTCTAAATCAGAAACATCCATTACAAATATTTTATTATGAGTACCAATTGTTTCTATAACATCTATGTACTCTTTTATCATGTATGTCAATTCTTCATTTCCTAAGTAGCCTTTAATAATATTTCTTATAATCCCTTTTTTCTTATAATACTTAAAATAATAGTACATTTTCCCACCCCAAATTTAATACTTAAGAGCCTTCTTAAATTTTATTTATACTTAACACAAATTTATAAGATTATAAAATTCATTGACCTATTATTTTCTTATTTAGATTTACTGTAATAATGTTTTAAAAAATTATAATTATAAATTTCACAGCAAACATAATTATACTATATTTTCTATATGTTGTAAATTTTATTATTAATTATATTATCGTCTTAATGAAACTTTACTGAAGTATAATTTATAAAATCTAATAAAATAAATTAAAATTATAGTTATATTTTTTAAAGCAAAAATATAATGATTTTTTCATTAATTAAGAGTATAAATCTCAACTAATATAATAATATTTTTGAAAATTATTAAATAAATACAAGAAAAATCCACGAATATCCAAAAGAATATTCGCGGATCATCCTCGTAAGCTTCGTTTACCATATTGGCAGGGGCAGTAGGGATCGAACCCACAACCTACGGTTTTGGAGACCGCCACTCTACCAGTTGAGCTATACCCCTAAAATAACGCTTACAAAAGATATAATATCATATTCATGAGACATGCGCAATACTTTATTTCTAATTTTAATAAATTATGAATACTCAAGTAACAGCATATTAAAAGGTAGTATCTTTAGTTAAGTCAACAACTAAAGATACTACCACTTTATATATTATCTGATGCTATAAGCAACTGATAAAATGCCTTATTTAGAAGCAGCTTCTACTACAGTATTTCTGAAGTATACAAATCCTAGTGGGGATTTTTGTAAATCAGTTATATTATTCTTAAGTGCAAGAACGTTAGTGTAGTAGTATATTGGGATTATTGGCATATCATTCATTAATATGTCTTCTGCCTTATGCATATCTTCTGTTCTCTTAGCAGCATCAGTACCCTTCTTAGCAGCATCAACTAACTTGTCATATTCTGGGTTAGTGTAACCAGGATTGTTATTTCCGCCGTTAGTGTAGTACATATCTATAAATGTCATTGGATCGTTGTAGTCAGCAATCCATGCTGTTCTACATACCATGAAGTTATGCTTTGTTAAGTCATCTAATTGAACTTTTCTTTCTTCATTAACTAGTGTAACGTCGATTCCTAAGTTCTTCTTCCACATTTCTTGTATAGCTTGAGCGATGTTTTGATGTCCTTGTCCTGTGTTGTACTTAATTTCAAGTTTAGGGAATCCCTTACCTTCTGGATATCCAGCATCAGCAAGTAACTTCTTAGCACCTTCAACATCAGCTGTAGTCTTTAGGTAATCCTTGTTCTTGAATTCTTTACCTGTACTATCAACTATTCCCTTTGGAACGTATGATGTAGCAGGTTGTTCTCCACCCTTTGTTACATTTTCAACTATAGCAGTTCTATCTATTGCCATGCTAAGTGCTTTTCTTACATTAGTATTGCTTAATGCTTTAGCAACATCAGCAGAAACGTTCTTGTTTGAAACATTTACTGCATAGTAGTATGTTCCAAGGTATGGATAAACTTTAGCCTTACCATCTTTGATTAAGCTTTGCTTTTGTTCTGCTGGTAATAAATCTGTAGCATCTATTTCACCAGATTCAAAAGCATTTAATGCAGATGTTTCATTATCTAATAATGTGTATTGGATTTTGTCAAGCTTAACATTTGCTTTATCCCAATAGCTATCGTTCTTAACAAATGTCATATGGTCTTTTTGAGCATATTCAGACATTTTGTATGCTCCGT